>JBJFGK010000027.1:0-5020 GCA_051892655.1 Prevotella sp.
CAGGCGTTGGAATTACAGCAGAAGGAGACATGATTGCGGCTATGGGATTGAGATATGGAACGCAAGAGGCAACGGATTTCTCTGTTGAAGTACACAAGACATTGGCACTTGCCGCATACCGTTCTTCAGTAGAAATGGCCAAAGAACGTGGCGCATTCGAAATATATGATGCAAAACGAGAAGAAAAAAATCCTTTCATCAACAGAATAAAGTCTGCCGATGCTGATCTATATGCAGACATGTGTAAGTACGGAAGACGAAACATTGCGTGTCTTACCATTGCACCTACAGGTACAACTAGTCTCATGACACAGACGACAAGTGGTATTGAGCCTGTATTTATGCCTGTATACAAACGTCGTCGCAAGGTCAATCCCAATGATACAGACGTACATGTAGACTATGTAGATGAAGTTGGAGATTCTTTCGAAGAATACATAGTATATCACAAGAAATTCATCGAATGGATGAAAGCCAATGGTATTGATACAGACAAACGTTATACACAAGAAGAACTTGACGACATTGTAGCACAGTCTCCATATTACAAAGCGACAGCCAATGATGTCGATTGGCTGATGAAAGTGCGTATGCAAGGAGCGATACAAAAATGGGTAGACCATAGTATAAGTGTTACTATCAATCTACCAAACAATGTTGACGAAGCTCTTGTAAACAAATTATATGTAGAAGCATGGCGCTCAGGGTGCAAAGGATGTACCGTTTATCGTGACGGCTCACGTTCAGGCGTAATGATTTCTGTTGACAAGAAAAAGAAAGAAAACAGCGAACAGGTACAAGAGCAACCGGTACCATGCAGACATCCGGAAGTTACAGAAGTAAGGCCACAAACTCTTGAATGCGATGTCGTACGTTTCCAAAACAACAAAGAAAAATGGGTGGCATTTATTGGATTGTTGGATGGTTATCCTTATGAGATATTTACAGGTCTTCAAGACGATGATGAAGGTATTGTATTACCAAAAACTGTAACCAAAGGCAAGATTATCAAGCAGACCGATGAAAGCGGTAAACGTCGTTATGATTTCCAATTTGAAAACAAAAGAGGTTATAAGACAACTGTCGAAGGGCTTAGTGAGAAATTTAACCCTGAATATTGGAACTATGCCAAATTGATATCCGGAGTACTACGCTATCGTATGCCGATAGAACATGTTATAAAGCTCGTTTCTTCACTACAATTAAAGAGCGAAAGCATTAATACATGGAAGAACGGAGTGGAACGTGCCCTAAAGAAATATGTAGTAGATGGTACGGAAGCAAAAGGTCAGAAATGTCCTAATTGCGGACAAGAAACTCTTGTTTATCAAGAAGGATGCTTGATTTGCAAGAACTGTGGAGCCTCACGTTGCGGATAATATTGATGTATGCAACAGAAACAATCTATTTTAGCTATATGGACAGCCACTAAGATATCCCCATCTTAATAAATTATGTAATACACATGAATTGTTCTTACGGATATATTATCCTAAAAGATATCCGCTTTTATGCACGACATGGAGCAATTGCACAAGAGCGAGAAACAGGAGGAGAGTTTAATGTTAGTGTGCGTGTAAAATATCCGCTGGAAAAATCGGTTATATCTGACAATCTTAATGACACTCTCAATTACGCCGAATTATTTGAAATCATAAATAAAGAAATGCAACAGCCATCCTTTCTGTTAGAGCATGTAGCAGGAAGGATTGGCCAAAGCATTTTCAACAAGATGCCTAAAACAGAAAGTATAGATATAACTGTTTCCAAAATTAATCCTCCCATAGGAGCCGATATTGCTTGTGCAAGCGTAGAACTTCACCTAATCGGAGAAAAACCTGACAACTTAAGTAAGTTTTAGATAATTATTACTATATTTGCACACGTACTTAGTTCATATATATGCATCTATCCAAGATATTCTGACTAAATATTGGAACAGAAATAATGATATATGACATTGATTATATTTGAAAGGTCAATTAATCAATTATGAAAACAAAGACAATAAGCCTCTTATTTGTATTTTTATGCTATATGATAGTAGCACTAGGAGCAGACAAGAGATTTATCCTTGTCATAGATGCCGGTCATGGTGGCCATGATTGTGGTGCGAAAGGCTCGTTTTCTTACGAGAAAAACATAAATTTAAATGTTGCTTTAGCCTTCGGTAAATATGTCGAACGCTATTGTCCGGATGTTAAAGTAATATACACAAGAAAAACAGATATTTTCATTCCACTTCATAAACGTGCGGAAATAGCAAACAAGAACAAAGCAGACGTCTTTATCTCCATTCATACGAACGCCGTACCTGCGGGACATATAGCAAGAGGCATTGAAACATATACAATGGGAATGCGCAGATCTGACGAAAAACTAAGCGCAGCAAAACGTGAAAACTCCGTCATTATGATTGAGAAAGACTACAAAGAACGTTATGAAGGATATGATCCTAACTCTCCGGAAAGTACCATAATGTTCGAATTCATGCACGATCAGAACATGTCTGAAAGCGTTGAACTTGCCCGAAATATACAAAAAAATCTTTGCATCGCATCCGGACGTCAAAATAAAGGTGTAAAACAAGATGTTTTTTTGGTATTACGTGAAACATCAATGCCTGCATGTCTCATTGAATTAGGATTCATAACAACGCCTGACGAAGAGCGTATGCTTAACGATGAAAGACATATTGACCAAATGGCAAAAGGAATCTATCAAGGTTTTTTAAACTACAGGTCCAAGCATAATGCCAGTATTGTGGTCCCTTACAGTCCAACAGACAACAGTATAGGACATGACACACGTGTTATTCCAGAGACAAAAACAGACAACAAAGCTAAAAGTAGCAAAGAGTCTACATCCCCAAGACAACAGGTAGTAGAAAAAAATATTAAAACTAAAGAAATAAAAAAAGACATCAAACAATCACATCTAGATGCCGAGCAAGACAGACCCATTTTTAAGATACAAATTCTAGCAAGCAGCAGAACATTACGTCCCGGAAGTTCGCAATTTAAGGGACTTGAAAACATAGAATCTTATACTGAAGGAGAATTAACCAAATATACTTATGGAGCATCTCCCGACTATAACGAAATATACAAATTAAGAAAGACCATACTTGACAAATTTCCCCAAGCATTTATAATAGCATTCAAAAAAGGAGAAAAAATGAATATCAATCAGGCTATTCAAGAGTTTAAGAAAAAACAATAAACATCATTTTCATAACAATTCATATTTCATCATAAGATGTTAACAATTAGGAGGAATAACAATGAAAACATTCACTAAAGAAATAAAAATCGCCTTAGTGGTAATAGCCGGACTAATAATTATGTTTTTTGGCATGAATTACCTTAAAGGTCTTGATATATTCTCATCATCAAACAAATATTATATTTCCTTTAATGACATCAGCGGATTGTCATCTTCCAGCCCGATATATGCAGATGGCTACAAGGTAGGAGTCGTAAGAAGTATAAACTATGACTACAATAAGACAGGTTCTATAATGGTAGAAACAAGCATAGACAACAAATTACGAATACCGAAAGGCAGTAGTGCCGAAATAATAAGTGACATGTTAGGTAATGTAAAAGTCAATCTGCTTCTTGCCAACAACCCACGAGAGAAAATTGAGCCCGGAGGTATTATTAATGGAGATATCAATGCCGGAGCTCTCGGACAGATGAAAGACATAGTTCCGGCAGTGATAAATATGCTTCCTAAATTAGATTCCATTGTTACTAGTTTGAACACCCTTCTTGCAGATCCGGCACTTGCCAATTCTATACATAACGTTGAGACAATATCAAATAATCTTACCATAACAACAAGCAGCATTAACACGTTGCTTTATAATCTCAATAAAGACGTTCCAACACTTATGAGCAAAGCCGATAGGA
This sequence comes from Prevotella sp., assembly GCA_051892655.1. Classification (GTDB taxonomy): domain Bacteria; phylum Bacteroidota; class Bacteroidia; order Bacteroidales; family Bacteroidaceae; genus Prevotella. The sequence goes on from JBJFGK010000027.1 coordinate 3,915, forward strand.
TTATGGATAATACAGATGTGTTCACTTCCAATCTTAACAAGATAGATGTAGCAGGTACAATGTCAATGGTAGATGAGACTTTAGCCAACATAAATCAATTTACTTCACGCTTAAACAATGATAACGGTTCATTGGGATTATTGTTGAATGACCCTGATCTATACAACAATCTGAATGCAACTGTAAAATCAGCTGATTCTCTGATGATAGATCTTAAAGCCCATCCTAAGCGTTATGTACACTTCTCTATTTTCGGTAAAAAAGACAAATAAATGGTACACATAAGTTTCTCTAATATTAATTATATTAGGGGAAACTTGTAGCTTTATTGTTTTATAACATCAAAGGCATACAATATACAAAATGAGTTACGATATTCGCAATATTTTATGTGTAATTTAAAAAATATCTAAATAACACATATGGCTGAATTTTATATGAATAGTTTTGAAAGTTCTTTATTTATAGAGCTTTTTATCTATACATAAAAAACAAGACACAAGATAAATAATTTTACAAGTACATCGCAACAAACTGTTTATCAGAATATTAAAAATATGCAAATCCATAAAAAACGGAAGTAACAAATTAAAATCAGTAAAGTTGCTTTATCAAAAGCAGTTACATACAACTTACAAAAATCAAACATAATCTATCATTTGCCCAATCCAAGTTTTTTTACGAATTTTGCAAACGCACTTCCAAAAGTGCCGAAAAACAACAATAACACATTAAAAGTTGGTTATTTAGGTTTCGATGCAGATAATTTGAGGCTTTAGACAACACCAAACTATACCCTTTGAAACGCCAAGCACATCAAAACAACATAAAAACATCTTGTCATCCTACCCTAAAATCAATTACATAATTTCTATAAAACAATGAATAAAAGCCCTAACGTGTTGTGGGACAAATGCCTTTTGCTCATAAAGGAAAACGTTTCAGAACAGCAGTTCAAAACATGGTTCAACCCCATACAATTTGAATCATACAATGAATCGAGTAAGACATTGTTGGTTCAAGTACCAAGTTCATTCGTGTTTGAATACTTGGAAGAGAACTATGTAGGTCTGTTATATAAGGTGCTTACAAAATATTTTGGAACT
>JBJFGK010000028.1:0-21387 GCA_051892655.1 Prevotella sp.
GTTACTGCCAATATGACAATTAAGGCAATGAATGTCGATAGTATGCTGTTTGTACGTTTATTTGTCATTAATAATATTGTTGGGCATGCAAAAATAATAAAAATATAGTATTTTTGCAAAAGCTATAAGTATATATAACGTTGGTTTTGATGTCATAAGCCTGATTATATATTAAGGTATAACATGAAAAGCATTAACGGCAATGTCGAAAGTAAACAAGAATACAATATCTCCACATCGAGCAGGCGATGATACATACCGCCGTATCCCTGAAACAGAGTCTTCAAGAAAGCTGTCTTCATCATTGGTAAAGTATATAAAGTCGCTTGAAATGAAGAAATACCGTAGCAGAGATAACGTCTTTGTTGCTGAGGGACCTAAGGTTGTGGGAGACTTGATGCAGTTTTCCGAACCTCGCCGTGTTATAGCCACAGCCGAATGGTTTGAAAAGACCGGACGTAAGTTGCGTGAAGGAGATGTTAAAGTAAGTGCCGAAGAGTTGAAGAAAGCAAGTTTTCTATTGCATCCTCAGCAGGTCTTGGCATTGTTCGACATTCCTTACGATAGTGTTGATGTGGATATATGTCAGCGGGAGTTGTGTCTGGCGCTTGACAGAGTGCAGGATCCCGGCAACATGGGTACTATTATTCGCATAGCCGATTGGTTCGGAATATCTACAATCTTCTGTGGTAATGATACTGTTGATGCTTATTGTCCGAAAGTCGTGCAGGCTACGATGGGCAGTATAGCGCGTGTCCGACTTGTATATACCGATATTGTGTCGCTGCTTGACAAGTTGCCGTCAAGCGTTCCTGTTTATGCCACTTCGTTATCAGGCGATAACATATATACGCAACCGTTGTCTGACACCGGTATTATTGTTATGGGTAACGAGGGTAGGGGCGTTTCAGAAGAAGTAATGAAGAGAATTAACCGCACTTTGTATATTCCATCATACTGCAAAGACAACCATGCCGAAAGCCTTAATGTAGCTATTGCTACCGCCATTACCTGTGCCGAGTTCAGAAGAAGAGGATAAAGGTGATGTGTATTATTTTATATATATATCCGAAAGTTTAATAGATAAAAAGGGTACATTCCATTGTTAGCTGCGTCTATAATAAGTAATGATGCGCATTTGTCGCACATTTTATAAATGTATATATGCAGTTTGAAATTTATTATTTTAACCAATTTATCTATTAACTTAAAACCAAAACATTATGAAGAAAAGACTAACTAAGTTCAGAGTAATGTCATTGGCTGTGCTGACGTTGCTCCTGTCGTTGCTGACAGGCACGGCTAATGCCTACGACTTTACTCTTCAGACAAACAGTTCAACATTCTCAGCGAGTGGTGATGACTTTGTCGCAACAAGCAACGGCGTAACTTTCACCTATGCAAAGGGTGGTTATACAAGTTCAATAAGCGGTGGTGTTGTTGATAATCAATTGCGAGTGTATAAAGATGCTACTCTTACAATTAACTCACCGGTAAGTATTACGAATATAACTATTAATGCTGTAAGTAATAAGAATATTGCAGCTGATGGTTTGGTAGCTTCTGAAGGTACTTATACAGTATCAACTGACAAACTAACCGGTACTTGGGAAGGTAGCGCAAAGACGATTACATTCACCGCTTCTGGCGGACAGACACGTATAACAAGCATTGTTGTTACTCTTAACGATGCTGAACTGCCGGTTAAAATACCTTCAATAACAGCCGATACTTATTTTGTTGGTTCTACAAACGTAACTCTTGCTTGTGAAACAGAAGGTGCAAGTATTTATTATACTACAAACGGAGAAGCTGCAACAGCTACAAACGGAACTCTTTACGACGGCAATCCGTTTGTTATAAACGCAACGACAACTGTCAGGGCGATAGCTGTTAAAGATGCAGACACAAGCTTTGAGAACCAAGCAACATTTACAGCTGTTGATGCACAAGCCGACCTTGCAAGCGTTAATGCTCTCGCTAATGGCACTCTTTTCGCCTTTACAGGAGATGCAACAGTTGTAGCTAATCCCGATAATAAGAATGTTTACATCAAGGATGCAAATTCTTTCTCTTTGATATATGATAGTAAGGCAACTACTACTTTCCCTATTGGAACTAAGATTACACCTAATTGGATAGGTAAAATAAGTATCTATAATGGATTGGTTGAAATCGTTCCTGTTTCAGAACTTGTAGCTGCTGAAGGTGAACCGGCTGTTGTGACTCACGATGAAGCTATTTTTGCAGATGTCGTTGAGGCTAATATAAATAAGGTGGTTGTGTTTAAGGGCTTGACATATACACTTGGAACAGGCAAAAACATTACATTTAAAGAAGGTGAAGCAACAGCTGCAGGATACAACAACTTCTCTCTTGCTATTGATGAACCTATAGAAGGCGACACTTATGATGTTATTGGAGCTATAGGTATCTATAATAATACCACTCTTCAAATATGGCCTCTTTTAATAACAAGAGTACCAAAGGTTATCCCTGTAAGCATTGATGCCGAGACAGGAAGTGACCTTGCAGCACTTGTTACAACAAAAGAAGAAGAGATTATTGCAGGCGGTGACATGGTAGGAGACATAACAATAACCCTTGCAGCTGACGGTGCTTACACCATGTCAACATCTATTGAAGCACCCGCAGCAATATCTATCGTAGGTGACGCTAATGCTCCCGCAACTATTGATGCATCAGCTTTGGCAACTTCAGCAGCCCCTGTTGTATATATGTCTATAACTCCTGCCGTAGCCGCAAATGAAAAAGGTTTCTTCTCAATAGGCGATGTAGTATTCAAGAACGTTAATGTTAAAGGTCTTGCAACTCAGTTGTTCTATTGCAACAAACAGAAATATCTGATGCCAAATCTAACATTTGAGAATGGTATCATACAGGTTGAGGGTGGTTCAAAGACCATTTTCGACTACAACGGTGGCGGTGTTACAGGTAGTTTAAATATCGTTAATTCAACGATATATGCAAATCCTAAACACGGAGGTGCGTTGTATAGCTCACAGAGCGGTCAGAAAGCTACAGAGGCAGGATTGGCAAAACAGACAATATCTATACATAACTCAACTCTTTACAATATAGCTTATGACAAGAATGTAAACAATCACCGTCAATCAAACCAAACATGGCTTGAGTATGACGTTAAGAATAACATCGTGTTAGACTGTGGTAAGAGAGGTCAATTCATAAAAGGACTTAATGGCGGTCAAAATGGAGCAAATCCTACATGGCTTGTTGACGGCAATACATTCCTTCGCACAGTAGAGGGAGATATTGTTAACGTAGGTGCAGAAGAGTCAACAGGAGATGCAAATGAGCCTGTAGCAAACAGCCTCGTAACAGATCCGACCTTTACAGATACAGCTAACGGTGATTTCCATGTATTCTGCGGTTCACAACAGGCTAAGTACAAGACCGGCGACCCGCGTTGGTTGGTTGAATATGACGCTGCTCAGGCTTTGGCAATACCGGTTGTAATTTCTCCGGCAACAGATTCTGACATCACAACAGCTCTTAATGAAGCAAAAGCTAATATAGATAAGGTTGGCGATATTACTATTAATCTTGCTGCAGACGGTGTTTACACAGTGTCAGGCTCATTAGAAGCACCTGCTGCAATAGCTATTATAGGTAGTGACGCGAACAAACCTGCTACAATCAATGCAGCCGGCTTGAAGACGGAAACAACTTCTGCACCGTTCATTCTTTTGGATGGTACATCACAAGCAGCGTTGAAAGTTGACGGAACAGAGAGTGATGCATATAAATATATAGAAAATGTAGCCGTATCTAACGTGGTAATCAATGCTCTTCCTACTCAATTGGTAAGAGACAATCAGAAAACATTAGTTAATACATTGTCAGTAGAGAACGTACAAGCTGAATTCGTTGGCAGTTCAAATATCTTTGACTTCAACGGCAAGGGTTATCCCGCTAACTTGTCAGTAAACAACTCTACTCTATGGTCAAAAGACGGACATACCGGTTACTTACTCCAGAGTAGCGGTCGCGTAAAAGACCTTGACTCAGACCAGACTTCTTACAAGCAAATCGTATCTTTGACAAATTCAACTCTTTACAAGATATCTGTAGAGAAGCAACTTAACAATATGAATGGTAGGGGTCAGACATCTCTTGAGCTTACTATGAAGAACGTAATACTCGCAGAGTGTACTCAGAATGGCAGTGAAGTTCGTGGCTGGTTAGGCGGTCAGAACTCTACAAATCCAACTGTAGTATATGAAAACAACACATACTGGAAAGACGGTGCTATTCAGACAGGTTGGATAGATTCGTCTAAGCTAGGTTATGACCAAACAGGAACATATCTTATTACCGAACCTGTATTCGCTTATGCTGATGGCGGCGATTTCACACTCGCATTAAACACACTTCAAAACAAGCTGAGAACAGGTGACCCACGCTGGTTGGACGTATTTGTTGCTGATGATGTGACAGAGCAGAAGGCATTGTTGTTTGCTGAAATACAGACAGCTACCGCTCTTCTCGGTGATGCTGACGTAGATGCAAACGCTAATGCAAAGGCTCTTAAAGACGCTATTGACAAGGCACAAGGCGTTTATGACACTGCAGATCTTAATGAAGTAATCAAGATAGCAATAGAAGAACTCAAGGCTGCAGAGGCTGCTTACATCTCAACAGGTATAAATGAAGTTAACACAGATATAGATGCACAGGGTGGCGCATGGTTTACTACACAGGGTGTACGTATATCACAGCCTACACAAAACGGTGTCTACATCCACAATGGAAAGAAGATAATGATAAGCAATAAATAATCATTTAAATAGTCCTTTTTCAAAGGGGCTGCTGCCAGTCGAAAAGGTAGCGGTCCCTTTTTGTGTGTTATATGCCGACAATCTTTTTATATTACGCTTGCAACCATGCCGGAGGCATTTTATAGACATGCTTGTTACGTATCGTTACTATGGTCTTTCGCAGTGCTTAACATAGTGTTTGGACCGGCTAACTATGCTGTTTGGGATGTACAACGATGATGTTTGGTAAATACATACATTTTGCCTGACAATAAGCATATTGTAAATTCCACTTTGCACATACGGCTGTGGCTGTGAATGAAATGTGTATTTTTATTGTAAAAAATTGCCTCATTAGAATAATCTTTGTATATTTGCACGGCATTCAAAGTGAGTTTTTGTTATGTTCTGTAGCAGGAACAGACTCACAAAAAGAAATAAGTTAAACATAGACGTGACGATGAAAAACGGCACGCCTTAAATATTTAGAATATGAAAATTTCACGTATTGAGCATTTGGGCATTGCCGTTCAAAGCATAGAAGAAGCATTGCCTTATTTTGAAAACGTTTTGGGCCTTAAGTGCTACGCTGTAGAAGTAGTGGAAGACCAGAAAGTAAAGACCGCATTCATGAAGTGTGGCGAGGTTAAACTTGAGCTCCTTGAGCCGACATCACCTGACAGCACAATACAGAAGTGGCTGGATAAAGGCAATCACGGTGTACATCATGTGGCCTTTGCAGTAGAAGACGGTGTTGCCAATGCGCTTGCCGAATGTGACAGCAAGGGTGTCAGACTCATTGATAAAGCACCGCGCAAAGGTGCCGAAAGCCTGAATATCGCTTTCCTGCACCCGAAATCAACATGCGGAATACTTACAGAACTATGTGAGAAATAAATAACGATGAATAAGAGGATGTAGCATAGAGGAACTGTTCTTCCATGCCCGTCCTCTTAAATCTTTATAAGCAAATCAAACAATTAATCATAATCATGAGCAAACAAGTAGAAAAAATCAAGGAACTTATAGCCAAACGCGAAACAGCACGTCTCGGTGGAGGAGAGAAAGCCATTGAAAAACAGCATGCGCGTGGCAAATATACAGCACGCGAACGCATAGATATGCTTCTTGACGAAGGCAGTTTTGAAGAGGTGGACATGTTCAAACTGCACCGTTGTACCAACTTCGGCATGGAGAAAAAACAATATCTCGGTGACGGAGTCGTTGCCGGAAGCGGTACAATAGACGGACGTCTCGTTTACATCTTCGCACAGGATTTTACAGTAAACGGAGGTTCGCTTTCTGAAACAATGGCACAGAAAATATGCAAGGTAATGGATATGGCAATGAAAATGGGTGCACCTGTAATCGGTATCAACGACTCAGGAGGCGCACGCATACAGGAAGGCATCAACGCCCTTGCAGGTTATGCTGAAATCTTTGAACGCAACATCCTCGCATCTGGCGTAATACCACAGATAAGCGGTATCTTCGGCCCTTGTGCAGGCGGCGCTGTTTACTCTCCGGCATTGACAGACTTTACGTTAATGATGGAAAATACATCTTACATGTTCCTTACCGGACCTAAGGTTGTAAAGACTGTGACAGGCGAAGATATAGATCAGGAAAATCTCGGAGGCGCAAGCGTACACTCAACAAAGAGCGGTGTCACTCACTTTACGGCTGCTACGGAAGAAGAAGCAATGGAGATGATAAAGACACTCATGAGCTATATTCCGTCTAACAATATGGAAGAAGCTCCACGTAAAGAGTGTGATGACCCTATAAACAGAATGGAAGACGCTCTTAACGAGATTATTCCGGAAGACCCAAACAAGGCTTACGACATGTATAAGGTCATCGCTGCTATCACAGACAACAACGAATTCTTTGAAGTACAACCAAGATTTGCAAGAAACATCATCGTAGGCTTTGCGCGTTTCAACGGTCAGAGCGTAGGTATTGTGGCAAACCAGCCTTCTTGTTATGCCGGTGTTCTTGATGTCAATGCAAGCCGTAAGGGTGCGCGTTTTGTACGTTTCTGTGACGCATTCAACATACCTATCGTCAGTCTTGTAGATGTTCCAGGCTTCTTGCCGGGCACAGGACAGGAGTACAACGCCGTAATCCTGCATGGCGCAAAGCTGCTCTACGCTTATGGAGAGGCTACTGTGCCAAAGATAACAGTCACACTGCGCAAGAGCTACGGTGGAAGCCATATCGTAATGGGCTGCAAACAGCTCCGCACAGATATCAATTACGCATGGCCGTCAGCCGAAATAGCCGTAATGGGAGCAAGCGGCGCTGTTGCCGTATTGTGCGCACGTGAAGCCAAAGAGCATGAAGACCCGAAAGCATTCCTTGCAGAGAAAGAAGAAGAATACACAGAGATGTTTGCCAATCCATATCAGGCAGCCAAGTATGGCTATATTGACGATGTGATAGAACCTCGAAACACACGCTTCCGCATCTGCAGAGCATTGGCTCAATTGGCAACAAAGCGTGAGGGACTACCTGCAAAGAAGCACGGTAACATCCCAATGTAACCTGAAGTTCCAGTAAATAAACATTATAATGAACAAAAACGAAGTATATGCTGCAATAGCTTTGGCATTGCACGAATACAGGGGAAATAATGTCCATGATAAGGAATCGGGTGTCATAACCATAAAGAACAAAGACTCGGAATGGGACACACACCTGCTTATGATGACACGACATCCGTAAATTATTATTGATATGAAAGAATATAAATATACAATCAACGGCAATAAGTATGAAGTCTCGATAGACGGGATTGAAGATAATGTTGCCAAAGTGCTCGTGAACGGTGAAGAGTATAAGGTGGAAATGGAGAAAGAACCGGAGCCGGAAAAGAAAAAGGTCGTAGTAAGACCGGCAGCTCCGCAGCCTGCTCCTGCTGCACAGCCTGCCGCCGCTTCTGCCAGAGCCAATACCAACAACGCCGTCAAGGCTCCTCTGCCCGGAGTCATTGTAGAAGTAAAGGTTGCCGTAGGCGATACCGTGAAGATAGGCGACACTGTTGTTGTGCTCGAAGCCATGAAGATGGCAAACAATCTTGATACCGAGAAGGCAGGAACAGTAACAGCCGTATTGGTACAACCGGGCGAAAGCGTAATGGAAGATACTCCCCTTGTTATCATAGAATGATGATATCAGAGTAAGGATATAAGCAACGGAAGCCGTGAGTCTGACTCACGGCTTCCTGCTTTATTATAAGTATTGAATTTCTGATTGAATTGCGACTGCTGTAATTAATGTTTTGGTAGAGAATAACGCAATATCATAACACCGGAATATCGTTATTTTTCCACTCTGTTGTTTTCAGGGAACACCACATTTGGCTTGAAGTGCTTAGCTTCTTCAAAGTCCATAAGTGCATAAGCTATTATTATCACAGTGTCACCAACCTGACACTTTCTGGCAGCAGCGCCGTTTAGGCATATACAACCGCTGCCACGCTCACCTTTTATAATATATGTCTCAAAGCGTTCACCATTGTTGTTGTTTACAATCTGCACTTTTTCTCCTGCTATAAGGTTTGCCGCATCCATCAAATCTTCATCAATGGTAATGCTTCCCATATAGTTTAGATTGGCTTCTGTAACTTGTACACAATGCAACTTGCTTTTCAGAACTTCAATCATCATGATACTAAAATGTAATATGTTGTTTGTTGATGCTTTTTAAGACTATGCTTCAGCAGTCAGATCCTTATACTTTATATGATCAATCAGTCTGACCGGCTTTGCTCCGCAATAGACAGTGATGCATCCTACAATATAATCGGAATCATCCCAACTGCAGACAGGCTGCAATGTGTTGCCATCGACAATCTCAAAATATTCTACATCAAGCCCCTCGTTACTGTTTATTTCTTCAACAGTCTTGTCGTGTGTCGCTTGTACAGAGTGTGTCTTGCTGTAGTCAATGCTATCTTTCAGAGCCTTATATATAAGCGGAGCAATGGCACGCTCGTTTTCCGCCAACAGTGCGTTACGTGAAGAACGCGCCAAACCGTCTGTATCGCGGACAATAGGACACTCTACAATCTCCACGTCTATAGACAACGCCTTTACCATTGCCTTGATAACGGCTATCTGTTGCCAGTCTTTTTCTCCGAAATAGGCACGTTCAGGCTTTGTGATATAGAAAAGTCTGCTTACCACCTGGCATACTCCGTTGAAGTGTCCGGGTCTGTGAGCTCCTTCCATAACGGTGCTTACCGGTGGAAACTCAAAATGTCTGTTGTCGGGAGTAGGGTACATCTCTTCCACAGAAGGCGCAAAGACATAATCAGCTCCGACACTTTCCAACAGCTCGCAGTCTTTGTCAAGTGTGCGCGGATATGTTTTGAGGTCTTTGGGATCATTGAATTGAGTGGGATTGACAAATACTGATACAACAGTCACGTCGTTATCGGCAACGCTTTTCTTTACAAGCGATGCATGACCTTCATGTAAGGCACCCATTGTAGGGACAAGTCCGACTGATTTGCCACTTTTTCTGTCAGAAAATAATTCGTTCTGAAGTTCTACTATCTTATGAAATACTTTCATCTCCGTAAAAGGTTTGGCTCCTTTTTTAATTGCGGTGCAAAATAACAACAAATTTCTTAAATAAAAAAGAATAATTAAAAAAATATGCCAATATGCAAGCTGTTTTCTCTAATTAATAAAAAAAAACAAATAAAATACAAAGTTTTTTTGTACCTTTGCATGAAGTTAAAAACATCATCAATGGAGGCAAAAAAGATTTTATTCATCAATCAGGAAATTATGCCCTATGTTCCTGAGAGCGAGATGTCACGTCTCGGACGACAGATACCCCAAGTAATACAGGAAAGAGGTCATGAAATACGAACTTTCATGCCTAAATGGGGAAATATAAACGAGAGACGGGGTCAGTTGCATGAGGTTATACGTCTTTCAAGGATGATGCTTATAATAGACGAAACCGACCATCCGCTGATAATAAAGGTGGCTTCAATCCCGGCAACGAGAATACAAGTCTATTTTATTGATAATGAAGACTATTTCACCAAGCGTCTTATGGCCCGTGACGAAAACGGAAAAGAATATGACGACAACGGGGAAAGAGCTATTTTCTTCGCTCGTGGAGTATTGGAAACAGTGAAAAAGCTCAGATGGGTGCCTGACATAATACACTGTCAAGGCTGGATGTGCTCCGTAATACCTCTGTATATCAAGAAGGCATATCAGGATGAGCCGTCGTTTGCCAATACGAAGATTGTTACATCTCTGTTTCCCGAACAGCTTAATGACGGACTTGGAGAGCACTTTAAATCAAGCATCAACTTCAGAAACGTAAAGTCTGAACTTCTTGATGATTATGGGAAGGACTTTGGATTTGCAGAATTGCAGAAGTTGGCGATAGACTATTCGGACGGAATTATACAGGTTGGTGATGGCGTTAATCCTGATTTTGTGAATTATGCCACAGAAAAAGGCCTGCCAATGATTGTCACTCCGGCAGAAGAGGATATGGGACAGGTACTCGATGAATTTTATGACAAAGTTTATGGCGGCTGATTTCATGACGCCAATGTGTTAGCCCGCTGTTTGCTGACATTACGCAAATGGTCGCTAATCATTAATTATATAATTATAAACTGTAATATCAATTAGATGAAATTTAAAAATCTTGCGATTGTAGCTTTGTTGTTTAGTGCATCATTTGTTGCTTGTGATGACACGACAGATATATTGGGCGAGTCGCTGACCGACAATTTGGATAAGCTGGATGTGCATCCTGACACATTTGATGTGATATCTTCTTCTTTGGTTGCAGACTCGGTTTATTCTCGTAATACCACAGGTTATCTTGGCAAAGTGAAAGATCCGGAAACCGGCAACTATGTTTCTTGTGATTTCATGGCGCAGTTTAATACTCTCGAGAACTATAGATTTCCCGTTAAAGACAGCCTTGTGTATATAGAAGGTAAGGATACCATAAGGCTGAAAGACGTGGCAGAAGGTCTTAAAGACGGCAAGATCTTGGCTGACTCTTGCAGCATAAGACTGTTTTATACCGACTTCTTCGGTGACTCTCTTGCAACGATGAACCTTACGGCAAGGGAATTGGCAGAGCCAATGAAAGAAGGTGTGAAGTATTATTCCAATTATAATCCGACTCAATTGTTGCGTGCGGGAGGGCTAAAAGTCAATAAGACATATACATTGACAGACCTTAGCGTCAGCAGCGATGAGAGAGCGGATGAAAGTTCATATACACCGAACATCAAAATAGACCTGAACAAGCCTTACACAGACAAGAATAACATCACTTACAACAATTATGGTACATACATAATGCGTAAGTATTATGAGAATCCTTCATATTTTAAGAACTCATACAATTTTGTTAATGAGGTTTGTCCCGGTTTCTACTTTGAAGTAAACGAGGGATTAGGCTCTGTGGCCTATATAACGGTAAGTCAGCTTAATGTATATTTCAAATACGCAAATGACACTACTTATGTAGGAACGGCGTCGTTCGCAGGTACTGAAGAGGTGTTGCAGACTACCAATATATCAAATGACAAGGAGGCTTTGGAGAAACTTGCAAACAACGACAACAGTTGTACCTATCTCAAAACACCGGCTGGAATATTTACAGAGCTTGAACTCCCGATTGACAGAATCCTGTCAGGTCATGAGAATGATACCATTAACACAGCCAAAATATCTTTGAAAAGAGTCAATAACTCCGGTTATAATGACTATACATTCAGTTGTCCGTCGGCGCTGATGATGATACCGAGAGACAGTCTATATACATTCTTTGAGAACGGTGACATCATTGATTATAAGAAATCTTTTTATGCTGCCTACTCATCAACGTCAAACGATTATACATTCAACAACTTCTCAGGCATGATAACCTATCTTACCAATGCGAAGAAACAAGGCTTGGCTGTTGATCCTAACTGGTTGAGTTCGCATCCTAATTGGAACAAGGTGGTTATAATACCTGTCAGCATTACGACAAACTCTTCCGGACAGATTGTAAAAGTCGTACACGACATGAGTCTTACAAGCACGAAGATTGTAAAAGGCACACCTGACAATCCTTTGAAGCTGAATGTCATATACAGTAAGTTCAGCGAATGACCTATGGCAGACAATTATCTGGAGCGACATCAGTTGGAATACGAGAAGAAAAAGGCAGAATGGCTAAGAAAAAAGAAACATCTGCCAAAGCAGAAGAAACTTTCTGTAAGCAATCATAATAAATAATAATCGACGGGAAAGGCGCAATCTGATGATGCGCCTTTCTTCTTTTAAGATGCTAAGGTTGTATATTAGTCTTTATTTCATCCCCCGTAGTATGCGCATTTTCATTCTTTATGAGTGCAGAATTACATGTTTTCAAATGGCTTCGGCATCGTTTTATAAGTCCAGTGATTGTTGTTAGATTCATGACGTTGATTGTTAACAAATCAAGTGTCAGTTATTAACAAACATTACTATGCTGTTTAGGTGTCGTAAATAGCCTCTTTAGACATCGTAAATAGCCGTTTTACGAGTCGTAAAACGCTATGTTTCGAGTCGCAAATGACTGTATTATATTTATGGCTTGTTTTTATGTTTGCAAGAATATATCGTCTTAATCTTTAATATGATGTATTGACGATATTTTAAGACGTTATAGCCTTTTTATGTAATTACAGGAGATAATTCCAAATCGGTTATCAAATTGAAACAAAGGCAAGACTTTTTACCACTATGTTTTTTCTCCGTATGGCTTATCTATTTGCCATGTTTTTCCCTTTTATATCACACTGTAGCCTTATGTGTGTTTGTCGAGATAGATGAAATATAACAAGCGTGATAGGAAAAAGCAAAACGGTTATGAAATATTAGTGTCCTATTGTGGATCAAAATGTTTGTTTGCGAGTCTTGGTTGTCGTATTATCGGTTCAAAGTTTAGGGCACAAAAAAACCGTCGGTAATTACCGACGGCAATCTTTTTACTGTTCTGTAGCTAAAATTATTTAGCTGTGTCAGCAGCAGCAGTATCAGCAGCAGCAGTATCAACAGCAGCTGTATCAACAGCAGCTGTGTCAGCGCCTTCAGCCTGAGCTGTTTTGTTACCACATGATGCGAAAGAGATAGCTGCGATAGCTACGAACATTAAAACTAACTTTTTCATTTTCTTTGCTTTTTAAATCTGTAAAACAATCATTTGTTTATTAAAACGTTGCAAAGGTAAGTATTTTTTCAATACGTTGTTCTATTTTTTAGCACTTTTTTCAATGTTTTTTGTAACTTTTTTACAATGTATTGATTATCAGTAATATATAAATAGTTAATGAGTATTAAATATTTAATGATTATTATGATGTTTGCGCACCCAACGTAATATTTACCTGATTATAATTAACCCTCAATCGGTAAAATTACCAATTGAGGGTTGTGTCAAGAAACAAGTACTCTTATATATATAATAAGGTACAATGCGAATTATTTATTTAGTTTTTGCGCAGCACGCTATAGGCTCCGGTGTATATATAAGAGTAACCGGAATACCAGGCACCCCAGTTTGTGATGGTTATATCTCCGTTTTCTTCGATTATTCCTACTACCGGTGTTGTCTCTGAAGATACATTAGCAAACGTGTAATAATAGCCCCAATTATTTTTAATGTCAAAGGTAATCATGCGTGACTCTTTATCTACGCTTGCCGTTAAAGTGTCTTGCCAGCCATAGAAGTTATAAATCTCTATGGTATTGTCGCCCGTTTTTGTTATTGTGACGCTACTTTGTTGGTCTGTTATCTCTGCCCAGTCATTAAAATCAACAGTATAGTCATAGCAACTTGTTGTTTCCGTATATTCTCCGCAAAGGTTATCGATGAACGATTGGTTCTGCCATGAAGCGTAATCATATCCTCCGCCCAAGTATGTATTGCCTTCGTAGAGGTAAACATAGAAATACATGTCTTTGTCGGTGGTGTTAAACGAGCTGTAACCGGATGACAGATTAATACATAATGTGTACTTTCCAGCCTTGACATAATAATATGGCGCACTTACACTATAGGCGTTAGTAATAACAATTTCGTTGTTTTCGTCAACACAAAACTCAAGTTTGTCATCAGAATCATACAGACCTTCAATGGCATAGCTGCCGTCGTCGTAGCTTACAAGATAAGATGTGAATATTTTACTCAGTATTCTACAATTGTACGTAAGCTCTTTACGGTCGATTTCCTGCTTGTCTCTGATGAACGTTACTGCCACTACCTCAGAGTCACTAAAGTTTTCGTCATTGCTTATTGCCTGTATATAGATAGTGTGTTCGCCTACTGAGAGATTGGTAAGTACTACGCTGTTTGTCGTAGTTATTATAGTTGTTTTTCCTCCGTTGTCTTCGTAGGTCACTTTATATGCCGATGCGTGTTCCACTTCCGGCCAGACAATGGTAATACCTCCGTTGCCTGCTGCTGCGCTTGGTGTAGGTGACGCCAGCGGAACAATTTCGTTAGTGGTTGCCGTAATGGTCGCTATAGGCGAAGTTGACTTGTTTCCTGTCACTGCAGCGTATGCCCAGACGGTCATAGTATAAGTTGTGTTGGGCTGAAGTCCCGTAGCCACAACCGAAGTTGTTGTAGTTACATCTCCGTTAACAAGTGTTCCTTCAGGGTCACGCAGTTCGTAAGCATACTGAGTTGCGCCTTCTATGGGGTCCCAATTGAAAGACAAGCAGCTAACAGTCTTATATCCTGCACTTACGGTAGGTGCGTCAAGTTGTGTCTTAACCACATCATCGTCGCTGCAGGAAGTAAGAATTCCGGCAGCAAATACGATGGCTGATATGTATGCAAATAATCTTTTCATGTTCTGATAATTTTAAATATTATTGCCGACCGAGCTTATTGTTCCGGCCAAGACAGTTTGATGTAAGAATAGTATTCGTAAGTGTTGTTGTTATACTTGGTTATATATACGCAAATTGTTGCGTCACGCTTGTCGAACGATATATATGAATACTCGCCGTAGCCATAATACTCTTCAAGCAGCAAGATGTATGATACCGTGTACGCGCCGTTTGCCACCTGCCATTCGGGATAGTTGTCGTTGGCTTGATCGTAAAGATAATAGCCCAAAATGGTAGATGCATAATAGTCGTCTATTTCCACGTTGTAGTATGGCGTAATTCTGAAATAGTCATCTCTTTCTTTTGCAGGAGTCTTGGCGTTGAAATACAAGTCTGTGCCTGAGCCTGCAAAGTTGGAAATACGATAACGGCCCGTATCGCCCAGCTTGTCTATCTTTGTAGTCCATGTGTTTTCCACTCCGTTTGTGGTCCATTTCATGGTTACGTTGTTTACATAATCTTCCCATTGAGCTTTAAGTATGGTAAAATTATATGATGAAAAGCCTTGCAAGATAGTGTAATGGTCGGCGTATTGTTCGTCAACAGAAAGTTTCAGAGTGTAAACCTTAGACGGTTCCATGCGTTCTGTACCTATGGATAATGTAGCTTTGTCTTGTCCGGCGTCAAACTTTACGGTCTTTGGCACGTCAAAAACATCATCGGCTTCACATATTATCGGTATTTCGGCAGCGCTTTCAGTACGTCCTCTTGACACGGTTATATCAACAGTAGCGTCTTCCGGCTCAAGCAAAAATTCGCTGTTGTTGGTATTGTCAAAATATACTTGCATACAGCCTTCTGCCGTAGGCTCACCCGGTGTGTAGTTACAGTCGTTGTTGTCGTTGCATGAAACGGCAATCAGACCTATGCACATCGGTATCAATATATTGAAAAACTTCTTGTAATTCATAATGATAAATGTATTATGGTTTATAATGTTGATCCTTTTGTAATTACTTTTTGCAATACTGCTGGACATAAGCCGTTGGATCCGGATTCATTATGATGCCTTTGTTGTAACTCTTTTCTTCTTGAGGTATATAGAAGTTCAGCCAAGGCGCCACATAGTCGTTTCTTGATACCAACTTATATGGATCGATGTAGTTGGTTCCCTCGTATGTACGGTCTATTTTCAGTCTCAGACGTTTGTAATCATTATACATTATGCCTTCTCCCCAGAACTCAATGTATTTTTGTGCCACCAATTCATCAATGAATTTGTTTGCTCCGACAGCGTTGCTTCTGTATTGTCCGTTGCTGAAACGGTATGTAGTGAGGAATGATTCCAGTTTTGTCTTTGCGGCACCTTCGCTTTCGAGATACAGAGCAGCTTCAATCTGGATGAAGTACATTTCTTCTACACGCATAAGAGGAATGTCTACAAGCATACCGACATTGCTGTCATCAAGGTTACCGCTTGCCGGTCTGAACTTGATATTGGCATATTCAGGTAGCATGCTGAAGTTTTTATTGCCTGTACCCGTGAGCAGGGTCTTGTATTGTTTCGGAGCCTCTGTCTTGCCTGCGTCTTCAGGGTCTATCCATGATGTCTTGCGCCAGTCGCCGTCTTGTATCTTGTCATACAATGCTTTGCCTATGCAGCGATATGCTTTGTATTGGCTTGGAAATGCCCATGTAGGTTCGGAAGCTATTGTTCCTATGAATGAAGCATAAAACTCGGTGATCTGTTCGATAGAACTGTATCTCATGCACCATATCCATGACTGGTTGGCAGAATTGAAACCGCTGCTAGTGTTGTGCCATTGATCTTCACTCAAAGGTGTGTATCCCGCATTGATAACCTTTTGTGCATACTTGTCGGCAAGTCTGTAGCAGTCGTCAGCCGATGTAATACCGAGACTTCTGTAACCGTCATTGTCGTTCTCGTGTTGTAATTGCAGAGTCAAATCTTCGGCGCTTAATCTGAAACGTGTTGCAAGATTGAGCCAGAAACGTGCCATAAGACCATTAATGACATCAATGTTAACTTCGTTTTTCTCTGTGCGTGATGCATTTTTCAGTTCTTCTTCCGCACTTGCAAGATCGTTGTATATAAAGCGATA
The DNA here is from genome assembly GCA_051892655.1 of Prevotella sp. Lineage (GTDB taxonomy): Bacteria > Bacteroidota > Bacteroidia > Bacteroidales > Bacteroidaceae > Prevotella. The sequence goes on from JBJFGK010000028.1 coordinate 16,786, forward strand.
CATGGTGTAGAAAGGAGCTCTCGGATTGTCTTTTGCCTCAGCGTCGGTAGTCTTCTCCGGTTTGATAGGCACAGTAAGTCCTATCACATCGTTTGCCTTTTGATCAAGTTCACCATATCCGGTCTTGTAAAATTCAAACATCATGGATAGGTCCATATATGCCAATGCTCTATAAGTATGGGCTATACCATAATATTTAATGGTAGCTTCGCCTGTTTTCTCTTTGTCCAAGTTGAGTACGGCATTGGTATTGTTTATCAGACTATAGTAGAAATAGAACGGACAACGCGAATAAAGAGATAGTCCTGTTGCAGCTTCGTAATACATCTGATAGTTCCATTGGTTGTCAGTATAAGGGAAACCGTCGAGCATTGTATCTCTAACGTACATATAACAAGGATATCCCCAGTCTTGTGTAGCCCACCAAGTGCCGCGATAAGAATAGTTCTCACTTGACTTGTAGTTTGTTTCGAATGCAATCATTGCGGAAGGAAGTCCGCTGACAAGCATTTCCGGAGACTTGGTGTTATTTTCGAGCTGTGTCTCTGTGGCTCTATCCATAGGCGTTTCCTCGTCTATGCAACTGCCAAGAGTGACGGGTGCGAAAAATAATAATGAAATATATAATGTTTTCTTAATGTTGGTCATTTTCATATAGCGTCCCTCCATTGTTTAGAATTGAACAGAAAGTCCACCGGTAATTGTGCGTGCCGGTGCGTATTTTGTATTGCTTACTGCGCCAGTGGCATTGATACGTGGGTCAAGGCCTTTGCGCTTGCTCCAATATGTGAGGTTCTCGCCTGAAAGATAAACTCTCAGGTTAGACAGACCAAGTCTGTTTATCAGTTTCTTAGGCACTGTGTAACCCAAAGATACGTTTTGCAGACTTAGCCAACTGCCGTCTATAAGAAATCTATCAGATGTATATGCTGAATAAATATCGTTATATTGTAGTCGGGGAATATTAGAACCGGTGTTTGTTGAAGACCATGCGTTAAGCATGTCTATGTGCATGGCCTGTCCTGTCTGTATTGATGTCGGAACACTCATCAATGCTTGGTAGCCGTAGTCAAAAACTTTGCCACCTACAGAGTAGGCGAATGAAATGTTGAAGTCAAATCCGTAAGCATTGACAGAAGTGTTGAAGCCACCGTAGAAATCGGGTAGGGCAGTGCCGCAATTAAAGAAATCTTCGTCATTTGAAATATCCAAAGGATTTGTTGTTGTTGTCAGATTGCCCTCACTGTCGTGAATGTACCACATAGACTGTCCGTCTTCTGATACTCCTGCATACTTTCTCAGTCTCCAAGTGTATATAGGAAGACCTTCTCCGTAGAAATAATTGCCGTTGTAATAGCCTATATGTCCGTCGAGAATTCTGTCTTTGTTGTCTTCGTTGAGTCTCAACACCTTGTTTTTGTATGCTGTAAGGTTAGCTCCGATGGTCCATTTGATGGTGTTGTTGCGTATCGGGTCGCCTTCAAGTTCTATTTCCACACCTTTGTTTACCATGTCTCCGACATTAGACCAATATCCGGTATAACCTTGAGAAAGCGCTACCTTTACTTTGGTAAGCATGTCTGTGGTCTTGCGGTAGAAGTATTCGATACCTCCGCGCAGACGATTGTCAAACAGACTGAACTCAACTCCGGCATTGATATTGGTTATTGTCTCCCAAGTAATGTTCTTGTTGCCTTTCGTGTTGAGTGTCAAACCAATCTCGTCACCTTCACCTTTGATAATGTCGTAAGTATCTGTATATAGGAAATCGTATATGTTGTCGTTACCGTTCTGACCGAAAGAGGCTTTCAGTTTAAGCATGTTCACCCACTTAATGTCTTTCATCCAAGACTCTTTTGTCAATATCCATGCTCCGCCGAAAGAGTAGAAGTTACCCCAGCGGTTGTCCGGATGGAAGCGTGATGATGCGTCTCGGCGATAAGATAATTGTCCGAAATACTTGCCGTCATAGTCATACAATGCACGGAATAACCAGCCTTCGGTGTTGTAACCTTCTGAATAAGAACTGTTGTCAAGTATTGTTGTGGCTCCGTTCAACTCTTGATTGCCGAAGTAATCGAACATGTTCTCTCTTGAACCTGCTATATAGTCGTATTTACGTTTGTAGCTCTCATGTCCGGCAAGCAAAGATAGGTTGTGCAAACCGAAACTTTTTGCGTATTTCAACAGTTGTTGGAAGTTGAGAGTGTAGTAATTGTAACCGACATTTGACACATATCCGCCCGGATAGGTGGCATGACCATATCCGTAGTAAGGTTGCTGTGTGTATGTCTGTCTGTAATTGACACTGTAAACACTACCGTTTACAGTTAATTTCAGTCCGTCCAGAATGTCTATGTCTGCAAAACCGTTCAATGAGAACGATGTTGAGACATTCTTGTTTGTATTAAGTCTGTAGTCGGTTATCTCGTTTTGTTCTTTCAGATACGGGCGTATATATTGTGAACCTATAAATTGTCCGTTTCCATAGTCGCCGACTGCTCCGTGTTCATCATATAGTATGTTCCCGTCACCGTCTCTCATGTAAACAGGATATATAGGAGCAATGGTTGAAATCATTGCAAACAGATTGTTGTTTGCATCATCTTCAGTATCGTCAACATCGGCTCCGTTGTTTGTCGTGGAGTGTGCAAAGTTTACGTTACCGCCTATGTTAAGCCATTTTTTAGCCTGATAAGTGGCTTTCAGTCTTGCTGTATATCTTTCGTAATCAGAGTTTACGGCTATACCTTCTGCGTCAAGATAGCCGAGTGAAGCATAGAATTGTCCTTGTTTTCCACCGCCGTTAATACTGAGATTGTACTCTTGTCTGAGTCCGTTGCGGTATGCTGCGTCAATCCAGTCATCAGGCATGATGGTGTAAACTTTGCCATCGTTGTAATATCGGTTGCCTAATGTAGCATTGGGATTAAGTTTCCCGTTGTCTCCGATGAGGTATTCTCCATCGGGTACAGCGTATGGCAAATAACCCAAACCGCCTTCTCCGCTGGACTTATATAATGTGTTATTGGCATTTAAATGTGCATCGTATGCAGACTGTCCTGAACTGATGTTCTTGTTGTATAATGCTTTGTAGTATGTTTCTATATACAGAGCCGGGTCGTTTATCGTTTCGTAACGTTTGGAAGCACGGCTGCTGCTACCGATTTTTATATCAAGATTGATGTTTGTTTTGCTTTGGCTGCCTTTCTTTGTAGTTACAATGATGACACCATTGGCACCTCTTGCACCGTAAAGGGCGTTGGATGCTGCATCTTTTAACACAGTTACGGAAGATACGTCGTATGGATTAATACTGTTCCATTCGCCGTCATAAGGTGCTCCGTCAAGTATTATAAGCGGGTCGTTACCTGCATTGATAGAGCTTATACCGCGAATACGAAACTCCGGATTGGCATCCGGCGCTCCTGAGTGTGTGAATGACTGCACACCGGAAACGTTACCCTGAAGGGCATCCATAACATTTGTCACTTGTCTCTGTCCAAGCTTTTTGTCATCAACGACACCGGCTGAACCTGTAAAAGACGATTTCTTTTGTTCTCCGTATGCCACTACCATAACTTCGTCAAGCGTCTGGTCTTCGTCTTCCAAAACAATTTTCATGGAAGTTTGCGGTTTGAGCGTCTGCGGCTTCATACCTATGTATGAAAATACAAGACGTTCACTGTTCTTAACGCCGTTGATGGCGAAGTTGCCATTGACATCAGTCATGGTACCCTGCTTGCTACCTTTTATTATTACTGAAGCTCCGATAACGGGTTCATTGTTTTGGTCAAGCACAATACCCTTGACATTGATTGTCTGGGCAATGGAGCATACTGTGGTTATCATTATAACCATTAGTAAAAACAACCTTTTTCTCATTTGCGATAGTATTTATTATACATGATTTGCTTTAAGCAACGATAAGGAGTTGAAGGAAAAGTAGTAGGGGAGTTGAAGAGAACATTCTCTTTGTGTTGGTGTTGAAGCGTCTGTCTGACGTAAACAGGGTTTCCAAAAACAACTCCTTTATCCCCTGTTCCTCTTCAACTCCCCTCGAAAAGTGTGTACTATTCAACGGCCGGAGCCTCATGCTGACCACTGCCGTAGCGGTGATATTCGAATGAAATGCTCTGCTCTTTGATATAGTTGATAAGTTCTACGCGACCGTTCTTTACGGGTGCGGCCGTTGCAATATATTTGTTTGTGGCTGCCGCACGCTCGTACATCTCTTTCGGAAGGTTTGCCGAACATGTGCGTATGCGTTCGTAAGACGGCATAGACTCAATGAACTCTGCAAGAGTCTCCTTTTTCAGCGTTGCTCCTGTGTCGGCGAGCGCTGCAGAGCGGTCGTCTGTAGAGTCAAAGCTTATAGTCAGAGGAGTGCCACAAATCTTGGCGGCGAGTGCAATCATTTGTGCTTGCTCGTCAGTATCTCCCTTGAACAGGCGCAAAGCCATGCCACCTTTTACCGGCAGATATCTGAATACGTTCTGCTCACCACGACACTGGTTCCAATCGCGTGCGTGTTTGAACTCGCTTTCCCATGCTTCGGCGTAGCTCTTCTTATAGTCGGTCTTAGAGCCTTTCTTGTTGGTG
>JBJFGK010000029.1:0-4976 GCA_051892655.1 Prevotella sp.
AAATAGCTCTTAACGGTGTCATCATTGATACAAAGGATTGGAACTGGACCGTTTCGGCAAACTTCTCTACAAACAAGAATAAAGTACTTGAAATAAACGGTGTTGGTGACAGATACGTTCAAACATCATCTGTCAAGAAACAAGTTGAAAGTTCTCTGTTCGTAGGTCAGAGTTACAATGCACTTTGGGGATATAAATATGACGGTGTCGTAACAGACCGCATGATGACTGTTCCTAACAACCAAGCCGCAATTGACAATGGCTTCGTTCCGGGTGAACAAGTAAAAGAATACGAATATTATTATAAAGTGTACGGAATTGGCGAAAGTCTTCCTAAAGTAGTAGATACAGACGGCAATGGCAAAATTGAGTCCAGTGATCGCCAATTCTTCAGAGGTGATCCTAAATTTACCGGAACTTTCACATCTAATCTTTATTATAAAGGCTGGGATCTCGGTTTCACAGTATATGCAAAGATAGGTCAATATGCTTACTCTTCATTCCTTGAAGAATACATGCGCTTTGACGATCGCGGACGCCAGCACTTCAATATGGATTATTATATACCGGCAGGTACACTTATTGATTGTGACGGTATAAATGCTGACGGTTCTTACATCAATCCTGTTTACCAAGAAACCACCCATTATGGCAATTATCCTTTCCCGAACAATGCTGCCGCGTCAAGTGGTTTGGGTGCTATGGCAACTCAGTTTGATGAGGCAAAATGTATAACAAAAGCATCTTTTGTAAAAGTTAAGAATATAACATTGGGATATACATTCCCAAAACAATGGCTCAGGCCGTGGGGATGCCAATATCTTCGTCTTTACTTCACAGTAACCAATCCGTTTGTTATCACAGACTACAAGGGATTTGATCCCGAGTGGGCATCGGCAGCCCGTTCTGCTGACGGACCGAGCACAGTAACATATCAGATAGGTGCAAGCATTAAGTTCTAAATTTAACAAAACAAGAAAAACAAAATGAAAAAGTCATTATATATAACAGTTATAGCCACTATCATGGCGGGCTTAACGCTGACTGGTTGTAGTGATTTTCTTGAGGCTGAAAACAAGAGTGCCGGCGGTTCTACTGCCGATGACTTCTTTGCTAACAACCCTGAAGCATTGCTTACCTCTGCATACATCAGCCTGAAAAACTATAATAACCAGTATGACATTACCGATCAAGGAACTGACCTGTATATGAATACTCGTGGTGCAGATCCGGGTGCATTTAATCAATACTCGTCACTTGACTACGAGAATAGTGTTGTAAAAATGTATTATGTCAATTGTTATGGTACAATTAACTATGCAAATGGATTTCTGTCATATACGGAAGGAAATGATACTTATGCTCGTCAACGTCAAGAGGCTCGCTTCTTGAGAGCGTATGCATATTATTGCTTATCTCAACAATTCGGCGGAGTTCCTTATGTTACCAACTATATCACAACTGCGGATCGTAACTATCCGCGTACTGAACTTGCAAAGTTGTATTCAAACGTTGTGGATGACCTTACTGACATCTATAATAATTGTCAGTTACCTGCAACTGATTATACATCAGGAAGACCAAGCAAAGAAGCTGTAGCTTCACTTATAGCTAAATTCTATCTTGCATGGGGTTGGGATATAGATACTCAAATAGTTGATGCAGAAAAAGGAACATATAACACTACATCAACCGAACATTTTACAAAAGCGGCACAATGGGCAGAAACAGCAATTGGCGGTATCAGCCTTTCTCAACCATTCGCTACAAAATGGTCTCCATTTAATGAAAACAACAATGAATTCATTTGGGGAATACAATATGACGCTGCTTCTATAGAAAGTTCACTTGCCGATGAATGTAATTCTCAATCATCTTCATACGGAGGCTATTACGGATTGAATCAGAAAGGTTGCGATTCAAGAAACCAACAATCAGAAAAATCAATGTATCTCTTTGAAAAAGGTGATACTCGTTATGAAGGCACATTCATGACTACATTCTATCAAGGAGAGACTCCGGAAGATGCCTATTATGCTTATTATAGTCAAACAGAGAGCCAACTTGCAAACCATGCTATCAATCTTAAGTTCTTCCCTTATTGGACTACAGAAGCTGAAGCTGATGCATGGCTTGCCGAGCACAAAGCACAAATGATAAAAGGTTCTCACCCTAATGCTGTGAAAGCTGCTATACTAACTTCACCTAATGTGATAAGTTATACATTTGATGCTCAAGGTAATGCAATTAAGAAAACAATAACACTAAGTTCATTCAATACGTCCACTGACAACGGTGTATGTGTACGTAAGTTTGATGATGCTGTAAATAAGTCTTATTGTTACCGTGATATCGTGATACTTAATCGCAGCGAATTATATCTTGTTGCAGCAGAAGCTAATCTCATGGCGGGTAACACATCATCATTCTGGTCATACATTAATCAAGTACGTTCACGTGCAGGTGTTTCTACACTTACAAGCATACAAAATTATGACCCGCAATATTCAATACCTTCAACCTTTGGAGATATTACATTGCTTGATTTGCTTCTTGATGAACGTGCACGTGAGTGTTATGCAGAAAAAACACGCTTTGTTGACCTTCGCCGTACAAAGCAACTTGTAAGATATAATATCGCATTCAATAACAGCGTTTCGTCTGCATCAAACATGAAGGGTGTTGACGGTGAGATAAAATGGTTGCGTCCGATACCAAGTGCAGAAATAAACAACAATGACGGTATAAACGAGGCAGACCAAAATCCCGGCTATCGCACACAAACAGAAACAGAAACTGTTACAGAATAAGACAAGTAACATTTTTATAACAATAAAAAACGCAGAACAATGAAAAAATCATTATACGGCATATTAGCTCTTTTGGCAATTTGCTTCTCGTTTATTGCATGTGATGACGACGACAATAATGACAGTCGTACACATTCAGAATTACCTGAAACTGTTGTTGAAGGCACTTATAATGGAAATTATGAGGTCTATAATGCAGATGGTGTCACTCTTGAAGGTACATATCCCGCAAGTGTTGTAATTACTAAAGGAGAAAATCCATATTCTTTTTATCTTGAGTCAATCTGTTCTGAAGACAAATTGAACGGTAAAGAACAAAAAGCTTTAAATGCAGCATGGGCAAACGAAGATGTAGTGTTTTATGGACCTTCAACAGCAGGTACTACGACAGGTTACCTTAACCCTGCCGCACTAAACGGAATTTATTCGGAAGGAACTCTTTCTTTCCGTTTCTCCAAGACTGTGCGTGAAGGACGTAAAACGATTACAAACTTCTATAACTTTATCGGAACTAAACAATAAAACAAAAAGGGGATTGTGGTACGACACGTTCCACATCCCCGTATTTTAATAATCAATATTTTAAACATTAAAAAAACAAAAGCTATGAAGAAAATTTTTACTTTTGCTGCTATGGTAGCAATTACAATGTCTGCTTCTGCGCAGACAGAAAGCGCATTTGTTGATGCTGAAGCTCTTCTTGGTGCAGATGCTGCAACAACACCCGTTTCCGTTGAAGCTGACAAAGTGTTATGCTCATCTACAAATATTACAATGAAAAATGCTTGGGCTGTTAACTATAAAATTGTTAGCATGACAGCAGAGGGTGATGCCGCTAATAAAGCGGTTATTGACGGTGTTACTTACGACATGCCTACAGGTATTCAAGGACAAACAAACCCAACACCTGCAAATCTTGACGGTGGTGGTCAGAATGCCGGAGCCGTATTTAAGTTTGACGTACAAGCCGACGGCATTCTCTATGTATTTGGCAAGCTATCAGGTAACAAGTCATACTATGTTTGGGAAGGTGATGTAGCTAACACTCAAGGTTTGGCAGTTGCATACACAATGCAGGTACAACCTGTTGGTGGCGGTGACCAATTAGGTTATACATTGCCGGGTGATGCGGACGGATATTACGTTATCGGTTCAGGTTACGACTGTTTGAAAGGAACAAACAATGCATTCGCTTCTGCCTCTAAATGTATTGATGTTTTTAAGGGCACACCACTTGAAGCCGGAGTAGATGCTACAGGAGCTTGGGGAACTAATTGGACTGCAGGTAATGGTCTTGGCGTAATTGCATTCCCTGTATATAAAGATGCTGCAACTTATTTTGTTAATGCTGTTGGTTCAAAAATTACTTGCAACGGTTTCGCATTCGTTCCCGGCGCAACTACAATCGGTAGCATATCATTTACTGCAGGTGGTTCCGATGGTATCAACGGTATAACAGTTGACGGTGCTGACAACGCAAACGCTCCTGTTTTCAACCTCGCAGGTCAGCGTGTAAGCAAAGATGCTAAAGGTATCCTTATCCAGAACGGCAAGAAATTCATTAAATAACAATTAGTTATAAATACTAAACTATATAGGGGATGTGTCTTAATTGGCATATCCTCTTTTTTCTATTAGAAATACCAAGCATATATGTATATTTGTTGGTAGTAAATCCCAAAGGACAAGAAAAAAGCATACCATTTTGGCTTCCGGCCTTATAGGTTTCCGTTTAATCCGTTAATTCCGTGTTCCTTAAAGGTACAGCCTTTCGGGATAAGAGCGGTTTCTTATGGTTTATCCGGAGTCAGTACCTTTTTGCTAAAGATATAGTTTGGGATAAATCTTCAGAGTAGACCGATTTAGGTTAAATAATTCGATTATCAGTCGGTAACTATTATTTTTTTTGACTTACCGACGAATAATATGAATTTAATTCATATATTTGCACTCATAGGCACTATCTTGATAAAAATATAAGACATTACTATATGAGTGATATTATTATAGGTAGAAAAGTGGAGCAAGAAATATTGCGCGAGCGTATTTCTTCAAAGTCACCGGAATTCATTGCTATTTACGGAAGACGCCGTATAGGTAAAACATATCTAGTAAGACAATATTTTAACGATACTTTCTGTTTCTATTTTACCGGTATCTATCAAG
>JBJFGK010000030.1:0-4921 GCA_051892655.1 Prevotella sp.
CACAGTTCAAATAGCGAAACAGCCATTTGCCAAGCTATACATTTCCATTCGGAACATATGGAACAAATGGCAGCTCAATAGCACTGGTTGTAATCACATCCTCTGTTTCAAACTCCACAATCTCCATCTCTGGTGTCTCATATATTTCTTTCACGTCGTAATCCTCCTTGCGTTCTGTTTTCTATTGCTATCATTTTGCCGGTACAAAAGGAAGTTCTATGGCATTTTCCTGTCTATCATCCGTATCGGTGGTATTCTGTGGCTCTGTATCATCCGTTTCTTCATTATTCTGTTTATCGGAATCCTTTCCATCCGAAGGTTTTTTGTGGGTATCAGCCGGACTATCATTCTGTTTATCCGTACTATCCGTTTTCTCGTCATCCCCCGTATTGTCCTTCTTGTCAGATGCATCCTTTCCGTTATCTTTGTCTGCCGTGGATTCCTTTTTTGTTCCATTGTCCTTGTTTGCTGCAGAATCTGCTCTCTGACCGGTATTTCCCGCGTCCTCCTCAGCTTCAATAGGAACAACAGGTAAGTCATCATTTTGCGTGTTGTCATTCTCCAATGACAGATTGGATTCCTCTTTCTGACTCCCTTTCCCGTTTTCCCCATTGTCCTCTTTTTTCTCAGTGGTAACCCCTGTGCTTAAAACATCGTCCTGCTTTTCCCCGGAATGATTTCCCACCACCATGGCCACTATCACAGCAATGATAACAATTCCAACTGCTGCAAGGGCGATATATCCTGTTTTTTTCTGTTTCATGTTCCATATCCTTTCCATCTGACCAACTCTTTGCACTATTGTTTTCTCATAATTGGTAAAAGCAGGCACCGAATCAACGATGCCTGCCTCCCTGACCAAATTATAAGATGTGTTATTATTCAATAGGCATTGGTGGCAAATCGTTTCCAGTGCCACTTGTTGTGATGACATCCTCTGTCTCAAACTCCACAATCTCCATCTCTGGTGCCTCATATACTTCTTTCATGATTACCTCCATTCCGCCGCCTTCGTCTGACGGTACAAAATTATTTTCTGCTTTGTTTAATTTGCTCCATAACTGTCTGCTGCCTGATTGAAAGCATACAGTGCTTTCACAACATTCTTCAAATCATCGCTTGCGCTTTCACCCGCTAAGATGCTATAGCAATAGGACATTGGTCCATAGGAAAGACTCGCCGTCTGCCCTCCTGTCGCAGTTACGGTAAATGTATGCCTATCATCCAGTGCTGATGCCTGAATGTGATCCACGGATAAAATATAATATCCTTCATAGGTTCCTGTACCCTTGACCAGATTTTCTTTTGCGATTACATTGCCGTCAATGCTAAAGGTTACATCCTCTTCCGATACTCCGTCAGCAAGCTTCACATATACATGGACTGCTGTTTCTGATTGCAGTGTCAGGTAAGCAGAGGCAAAGGCACATACTGCCTCATCCTTATTGACGGATGCTTTATAACTGCTTAAATCATCTGCTGTCAAGGTTACCAGTGCCTGGTCAGCTTCTGCAAGGTCTGCATTGGCCAGCTTCTCTGTCTGATACCCAAAATAGGTCTGTGAATATGCACCGTAGTTGAGCATTGCCTTGACTAAGGCTACTACCTTCTCACCATAAGTTTCTGTATGGGATAAAATATAGTCTGCATAATCCTTTACCGTGTAGGTGTAGACCGTACCCTCGTTTTCACCGACAATCATCTGTGCCTGAATCTCATCTGTCATCTCCTTGGCTGCCACCTCACAGGAGAATACATAATAGGTCTTGTCATCTACCGTGGATGTGGTGGCAGTCGCTCCGTCTTCGTGGGTTCCGGTCACATAGACCTTCGTTTTTTCGGCAGTATTTGGCAGGGCAAATTCCATATATGCATTCTCATTACCTGCAATCGCCTCAGAAAGCTCCATATAGAAGTTAACACCGATGTTACCATTCAGGCTTAAGGAGTAGCCTGCAAGCTTTGCACCGATACCGTCCATGTACGCGTTGCAGACTTCACAGCTGCCGTCGTTATTGCTGTCAGTATGTCCAGTAGCCGCTATCGTCACAGCCTCTTTCGTTGTTTTTGTCGTTCCTTGCGCATCACTAAAGTATTTCTTACAGCTTTCACAATACCAGTATTCCGAATTTCCGTCTGTTACACAGTCGGCTGCTTTTGCCTCAACATGCGTCATTGTTCCGTGACCGGAAGTTAATGTCTTAGAACTCTCTGTACCCGGATTGTAATTATCGCTAATTGCTGCGATACGGATATAACCTGTCACTTCGGTGCCATGAGCAATTCCTGTATACATGTTTTTGTCGCTCCACTCACCATTGTCAAACTTATACTCTGCACCATCTACCTCAGTAATCGTTGCTGTATAGGTATTGGAATATTCATCAAAGGTAAGAACCATCTCGCAATTTTCTGTTTGCGTGGTATCCGCCTTAGCGATGGTATATTCCACGCTTACGGAATATTTGTTTTCAGGTTCTTCTCCTACTGTATAAGTAATGCTTGCCCGGTAGGTTCCGGCATCCTTTGGAATTGAGTCTATCGTTGCAAAAGAACCATCCTCTGCCTTCTTTTCATATACAATGACAGGTGAAAAGCCTTTGATTTCACCGGAAACATGGCTTTTTTCCGTACCATCATAAATTTCACCGGTTTCAGATAATGTAACCGTACCAAGTTCGCATCCGGAAGGACAAGTTGCCGTAATACTATGATTTTCATTATCTACGGTAAACGTTGCAACATCCGCATGCTGTTCTGTCTTACCGCAATCTGAACAGGTATGCGACTTTCCGTCTTCGCTTATAACGTATCTGTGTTCTTTATGAGATTCATTGGTATAGACTTGACAAGGATTACCTATATACACGGTTCCATGAGTATTGTCAAGAACAGGGTATGTATCTGCTGTTCCACTGTCAATATTCTGATACCAGATAAGAGGCTTATCCTCCGTATTCTCGGAGTTTCTGCCGTTTAACAGATATGCCACCTCGCCGCTTCTAAACTCATCTGTAGTCTTGCCGGCAACATCTGAAACCGCTCCTTCGCTATCATTGGTATTATAGCCGACTGCATCATTTGTGTCACATCTTTTGCTGTCAAAATAGCAGTTATTGATAGTCCCCGTGCTATCATTCTATCCACACACACCGCCTATTTTATTACCTGAATTGAATCCTTTGACAATACCAGCGCTATAGCAGTTTGTAATGCTACCAAGATTATATCCACATATGCCACCAACACTGTCGTTTCCTTCAACTGTGCCGGTACTGTAACAGTTTGTGATTCTCGTATTATTATATCCACATATGCCACCGACATTTTCCTTTCCTTTAAAATAGAAATCTTTCATCATTACGTTTTTAATAACTCCGCTGATGTTACGACCAAACAAGCCGATGTCGCCACCGTTTTCGTCATTAAAATACAACCCGCTGATTGCGTGATTTTTACCATCAAAAGTGCCCTGATAACTGTTAGACATTGAATTGCCAATAGGCGTCCATACTACAAAAGTGCTTGTGTTACTTACAAGATTTCCGCTCTCGTCCAAAACGCCTCTATTCACCTCAATATCCGCCGTCAGAGCTGCATTGGCTGTCCTATTTCCCTTGTTTACATAGTCTGCAAACCAATAAAGTTCTTCTTTTGTACCGATTTGATATACACCATCGACCAGAATCGGTTCCGGATTAATTGTACCACAGGCTGAACATACACGATTTACCCAGTTATGCCCCGGTGCGGTAACAATATTATTGTTCTGTATGAGACCACATACCGAACATCTCTGAATATCATATCCATCCTCGGTGCAGGTGTGAGCAACGGTACTTAAGGTTACCCAGCTGTGTTGTTCACAAGACGGGTTGAAATAATTCCCCTCAGCATCACAGCCAACCGTTCTGCCTCCTAAAACAGGATAGGAAGTGTCATCCGACAAATCCTGTCCCCATGGAAGGTCTGCACCGCTGTTTGAACCATTTAATAAGTAACAAACCCCACCGCCATGGAATTGGCTTTCAGTTTTCTTTTCTGCAGAACCTTCTGTATCCGCACCTTCTATTCCGCCTGTTGCTGTTCCTTCAAGATAATAGCAGTTTGTAGCTACGCCCCCACTCAAATTACGTCCGCATATACCGCCAACATTTTTAGGGGCTGTAATTGTGCCTATACTATAGCAATTTGTAATTGTCCCGTAATTAGTTGAACATATACCACCGGCGCCACTATAATTCGCTGTAATTGTGCCCTCATTGTAGCAGTTTGTGATTTCACCGGCAGCTTCATTGTATCCGCATATACCGCCGACAGTATAATCAGCGTTTACCTTACTGCCTGCGTAGTAACACTTTTGGATTGTGCCGCTATTGCTTCCACATATGCCTCCGAACCATTCATATCCCTTTAATGTGCCTGTGCTATGACAATTTGTGATGGTGCCATAATTCCATCCGCATACATTGCCGATATAGCGTCGTCCATAAAAATATGAATCCGCAACGCCCACATCAGAAACCTTGCCGTCTCCGTTTACACAGCCAAACAAGCCGATATAATCAGTATTTGAGCTGGAAAAATACAAGCCGCTTACGGTGTGATTCTGTCCGTCAAAGGTACCTGCGTACTTTTTTGAGTCGTTGCCGATAGGCGTCCAGCTAATAAGGCTGCCTGTGTCACTTACAAGATCCCCCTCTGAGGTAAGAACTTTCTGATTCACAACAATATCGTTCATCAGTATTGCACCGGCACCTGTGTTTGATGCTGTCACACCTGCAACAGAAGTGTCTCCGTTTACAAGAGCCGCAAACCAGTAGAGCTGTCCGGCGTTGCTGATTTCGTAAACACCGTCATTATCACTGTCTGTTGCAGGCTGATAACTTCCATCGGCTGCAAAGCCGTTTTCGTCATAAGT
>JBJFGK010000031.1:0-20942 GCA_051892655.1 Prevotella sp.
CGACATCTTATCTATCTGACTCTTATTAACCAAAAAGGAGAAATCTTAAAGCAAAGGACCTTTAACATTATCAATGATATGAATTTTCAAGCCAAACTTACCCAACGAGAGAAAGAGCGCGATATTGCACGTAAGAATTGGATGAGTATAGGTAAAATAAAGGAGTTAAAAGAAGGATATCTATCAGCAGTCATTCATGAGATAACCACTATGATGGTTGAATACAATGCGATTGTCGTCATGGAGGATTTGAACTTTGGTTTCAAGCGTGGACGCTACAAGGTTGAACGTCAAGTATATCAGAAGTTTGAAAAGATGCTTATCGATAAATTGAATTACCTGCCATTTAAGAGCAGAAAAGCCGATGAACCTGGAGGCATATTACGAGGTTTCCAATTGGCAGAAAAATTTGTCAGTTTCCAGAAAATGGGAAGGCAGAGTGGTTTCCTTTTTTATATTCCAGCTGCATATACTTCAAAAATTGATCCTGTATCTGGATTTGTCAACATATTTGATTTCAACGATATTACCAGTGCAGAGGTTCGCAAGAGTTTTTTTGATAAATTTGATGCCATACGGTTTGTTTCAGAAGAAGAAGGATTTGAGTTTTCGTTCAATTATGACAAATTTAAAACATACCAGTCTGACTATAGGAAATTGTGGACTATATCTACAGTAGGGAAACGTATATTGATGCAAGATGAAGATGGTTACAAAATTCCAAAAGATTATTATCCAACCACTGCACTTTTGGATGCTTTTGGTAAATTGGGTATTTCGCTTGTTCCAAATATGGATATAAAAACTGTAATTAATGGAATTAAAGTTGACAAACAAACTGCATCTTTTTTTAACGATATATTTTATGCTTTTAAGAATACCCTACAAATGCGCAATAGTAATGCTCTAACAGGTGAAGATTACATAATATCCCCAATAAAAGTAAACGGTAAATATTATTGTAGTCAGGAAGAAGCTGAAAAAGGGAAAGATGCTATACTTCCGATTGATGCTGATGCTAATGGAGCCTATCACATAGCACTAAAAGGACTCTTTTCTCTCATGTATCCTGGCGAAAAGATAGAACATGCCAAATGGTTTGAGTTCATGCAAACAAAGCCTTAAAAATTGATAGACCATAAATGGATTGTATAAATATTTCCACTCTTAATGATTTCATTTTTTGTCCGTATTCCATATACCTTCATAATGTGTATATGGATACGGATGAAATGGTGTTTCATGCTGAACCACAAATAAGAGGACGTATATCACATAAAACAATAGACAATAAGAAATATAGCAATTGTACAAATGATATATTATCACTCCCTGTTTATTCTGAAAAATTTAGATTAGTTGGAAAAATAGACCTATATAAACAAAAGGAGAAACTCCTAATTGAAAGAAAATATCAGTTAAAGCAGGTTTTTCAAGGTCAGATTTACCAACTTTGGGCGCAAATGTTTTGTATGCAAGAGATGGGATATGTTATTGAAAAGCTCGCATTTTATGAAATGTCAACAAACAAAATGATACCGGTGGCAGTTCCAACAGAAAATGAAAAACAGCGGTTTTTGAAGTTTTTACACCAATTTCGTTCATTCAATCCTTCCTCTACTTCTTTTACAATTAATCTAAACAAATGTAGACATTGCGTGTATAGCAATCTATGTGAAAAGACCAATATTGACAATGTATACACATAAAGATATAGAGTATAGAACGATCTTCGTTATAAATTGTCTTAAAGAACGCAATCTGCGTGTAAGCAATGGGGAATTACTTCTTGAAGAAACGATAGAGGATAGTTATAATACGAAGACCCTAACAAAGCTGCCTTTCCAAAAAATTCTTGCTCTCTTTGTTGTGGGACATATAAAGATTACAACCCCACTTATTGAGAAATGCCACAAATTTGGTGTAGCACTTATTGTTGTAAAGCCTTCTTTTCGTCCTGTATTTTATTGGGCAAATTCGGCTGAAGCCAATTTCGTTCTTCATAAGCGACAATACGAATTTTCAAAAGAAGATATTTCTGTGGCAAAGGTAATTGTCTGTAATAAGATAAAAAACCAAATAAGAGCATTGAGAAGTACCAGACGTAATAATGAAATCACTCTTAATGCAATACATGACATGGAAAATAGCCTTGAAACATTTCCTTCTATCTCTGTTTATGAAGTTCTTATGGGCATTGAAGGTAATATGGCAAAAATATTTTTTCAAGCTTTTTATCAAGATTTCAGGTGGAATCAACGTCGTCCCCGTACTAAGTGTGATGCTTTAAACGCTACATTAGATATTGGTTATACCATGTTGTTTAATTATATTGAGTGTTTCTTACGGATGTTTGGTTTTGACCTTTATGTTGGTGTCTATCATCGAATGTGGTTCAAACGTAAATCTTTGGTATGTGATATAATGGAGCCTTTTAGACCTATAATTGACAAAGCTGTACGTACAGCATGGAATAGAAAGCAATTTAAAGAAAATGATTTTGATGTACGAAAAGGTGAATTTATTCTGAAACACGAAAAAAGTGGTGAATATTGCCATGTATTCTTTGATGCTATGATTCAATACAAAACATCGGTATTTAAATATGTCCAATCCTATTATCGTTGTTTTATGGGAAGTAAATCTGTAATTCATTATCCATCATTTGATTTATAAAAATATGAAAGTCATAAGTTATGATATAAAAAATAACAAGTTGAGAACAAGATTCTCAAAAATGTTGACGAAAAATGGAGCAATACGTCTTCAATATTCAGTCTATGAAATCAACAATACCGACAGAGTAATGAATAATCTTATTGCATTAATTGAGAATGAATATTCAAAAAACTTTGGTGGAGGAGATAGTGTAGTTATATTTGATGTATCGTCTGTCAAGTTAAAAAAATATGGTAATGCTATTCATAGAGACAAAGATATTGTGTACTTCTGAGCAATGCAAACATCACTCTTAACGTCTTTAGTGTATTGAACTTAAATTGTTTAAAATCAATGTGATACGTGTGTCAATAGAAAATTGTTTTTATGTATCCCCCTTTTATAAGGTGAAATAATATTATTGTAATGCTTTGATATTTAAGTAAAAAGATATATCTTCGCAACAAAAGAGTCTATAAACTCAAAATAATTTCTACTATTGTAGATAAAGGGAAACTATCTCGTCAGCCTTATAGTCTATAAACTCAAAATAATTTCTACTATTGTAGATATTAAATCATCCTTAGTAGCTTTAAGTGTCTATAAACTCAAAATAATTTCTACTATTGTAGATATACACGGAGAAGTAATGTTTAAAGAAAGTCTATAAACTCAAAATAATTTCTACTATTGTAGATTCCTACTACATCGTCTTACTTTCAACAAGGTCTATAAACTCAAAATAATTTCTACTATTGTAGATGTAGTTTTATAGATTTCTTGCACACACTGTCTATAAACTCAAAATAATTTCTACTATTGTAGATCCGTAGTATTTTATTTTTTATTTCCTGTTGTCTATAAACTCAAAATAATTTCTACTATTGTAACCATTTTTGGCAAATTAATAATCTTTGCCACTGTCAAATCTACGTTTAGAGACATACGAAAGTTTTGATGCGACTGTATTAACGCAAAGATACAACTGTGTCAATTAAATGTTTGTTATCCTTACATAGGATTACATTAATCACACAAACGCAATTATTCATCTTAATATCAATTCATCCCTTCTTAACCTCAAATGCACCACTAACAACAAATTTTTACCGATTTTACAAATATAAGCACGAAAGTAGCGCCTATTTTTATAAATAAACGTGATTTTTATGGGGACAAATCGCAGTTTTTTAAACAACTGTCACCATTACAAATTTGCAAAAGCCTGATAAACAATAAGATAATAAATACAGATGACAGTGACAGATGTATTTAAACTTTTTATTTTAACGATAGGAGAAGCCAAGCTCGCATTTTCATGCGTGTAGAACTGACGAAACAGTGAGAACAGAGCCAAACTTCTATGACGGGTGAACTAAGAAAATGAAAGCAGATAGTCTGATGGGAAACAACTATTTTATAAACACGGGATAATATGTTTTGATGATGAAAAGACTATTGTTGCATCTTGTAAAGATGCTGCTATTGAAGCACTAATCTACTTTTTACCGCAAATAAGCAGCAGATGTTTCCCTTGTATGGTTGTTGTTGCAAATATATATGTGTCGCCGCCGTCTTTGACGCGAAGACGTTGTCTTAGTTCTTCGGCTTTCAGAGGGAAGTTTCTTGTCGTTATGTTTGCTTTCTTTATACCGTTCATAGTCTGTTTCAGCATCTGTTTGTTCATTGTTGTCGCGGCTTTAATGACAAACGAACGCCCCGGAAAGTCTGCAATGTTGTTTTCAGAAATAAACAGATGACTGTTAGGTGCTAATTCGCGGCATGTATATCGTTCAGCTATCATGGCGAAGCATCCGGCTTTCATAATGGTTACATCCGGTTCATGCAAGTATAGTGTTGCCGTATTCGTACGCTTGTCGCCGTTGTCCGTTATGTTCAGCAGTTTTTCTTCATCAATAAACCTGTCTTGCTTATGTTCGGCTTTTTCCGCTTCTTCGATAGTATATGATATTGTTGTACCTGATGATACACAGTAGATACGTTGTAGAGTGTTGAATATCTTCGAAATGACGAGTAACAGTTCCTTACACTCTCCTTGTGACGATACTATATGCACTTCACCGCAGCAAGGTCCGAAATCGGCAACCGCCTTTTTCCAGTCAAGCATTGGTGATAGTTTTATTATTGTGAATAAAGACTTGTCAAGTAGAGAATCAACCATAGACAATACGTTCGGTGTACAATCGGTAACGGCATAGGTTCTTTCGCCTTTGTTGTCTCTTCGTGCCGGATCAATGAATATTACCGTTGAGGAATCCATGTTTTCCAAATAGTGTTCCGCCGTATCATTTACAATGTTCGTGTTTTTACGTTTGAGCACGTTCATGTTTTGCTCTGCAATACGGCATAATGCCTCTTGTTGTTCTACATATACAGCTTTGTCAAATGTGTGTGACATGTATGAGAAGTCTACGGCAAATCCTCCTGTCAGGTCTGTGAGTGTAATGTGCCGGTTATCCTTGACATTGTTACATAGTCGTTTACATAAATCGGCCTTATATAGGGCAGTTTCTTCAGACGAGCATTGCTCCATAGATATATGCGGAGGGTATATTATATCATCGTAGGCAGACCATTCCGGCAACTTCGTTAGCGCTTTTTGCCACCCCGATATCTGGTCTAAGGCATAGTGCATGTCGGTTTCTGACAACATAGTGCGTTTAAGTGCCAGTCTCCTTATATCATCATTGCGATGAGTCTTGATAAAGTTTTTAAGCATGGAAAAATTTAGCAGATAATATAAGGCATGTTCTGTAAATTCATCAAGATATTATTATCGATAAAAATATATAAAACATGCCATTGATAATTAAGTTCGCTTTCTATTTGGCAATTCACAACCGGTCATAATATCAGCATCTGTCAGCGATAAGTCTCTCTGCCATAGCTTTGCCGAGAGCCTCACATTGTGCGAAAGAGTCGTCTTTAAGACTCTGTTTCATCTCGACAGGAGAGCCAACAGCTTCAAACTTAAGCTTTGAATCATTCCATTCGCGTATGCGGTCTACGGCTTTCCCTGCCCATGCATAACTGCCGAACCAACCGATGTAATGGCGGTTTTTGATGTCTTTGCCTGCCAATTCGCTTAACAGCACTTCCATTTCGTGATATAGTCCGGCATTGTAGGTCGGAGCGCCAACGATGAGTGCACGGTATCTGAACACATCTCGTATGATGTATGAGTGGTGTGTTTTGGATACATTATACATTACGATGTTTTTAATACCTGCCTGACTTGCCGCTCTTGCTATTACTTCAGCCATCCGTTCAGTATTGCCATACATCGTTCCATAACATATTACGATACCTTCTTCGGTTTCGTAACGGCTCAGACGGTCATAGATACCGATTACTTTATCTATGTATTCATGCCATACAGGACCATGTGTGGAGCATATATAATCGAGTTTTATGCCTGCAAGTCTTTTCAGTGCATTTTGTACGGGGACTCCGTATTTGCCTACTATGTTAGAATAGTAACGTTCCATTTCAAGCCAGAATGTATCACAATTTATTTGAGAGTCAATGATACCACCGTTTAATGCTCCGAAACATCCGAAAGCGTCACCTGAAAACAGCACATTGCATGTGGTGTCAAGCGTTACCATTGTTTCCGGCCAGTGTACCATTGGAGTCAAAACAAATGACAGCTGATGGACGCCAAGTGATAATCCATCACCGTTTTTCACTTCAACGATACCATCTTTGATGCCGTAAAAGCCTTCAATCATGCCGAAAGTCTTTTTGTTACCAACGATTTGAATTCCCGGATAATATTTTTTGATAAGTTCTATTGCACCACTGTGATCTGGTTCCATGTGATTGATGACCAGATAGTCAATAGGTCTGTCGCCGAGAATTTCGCGTATATTCTTGATAAACGGTATAAAGAAATCAACTTCTACAGTATCAATGAGGCACACTTTATCATCGGTAATAAGATAAGAATTGTAAGACACTCCGTTAGGAAGAGGCCATAAGCCCTCAAACAAATCCTTGTTACGGTCGTTAACACCGACATAATAAATGTTATTTGTAATTTCAATCATTGCTATATCGTTTGTTATAATGTTTTTCCAAAATCCCAACTTACAGAGTTATTAATGCTTTTACAACAATCGGCAGCAAACATCCCCGCACATGCTATCAGTTTGTCCCACGTGCTTTCATCCAATCCGTTTTCAATATTATCTTTAGTGATACCGTAGCGTATAAGTCCATACACAATACCCGCATTGAAGTTGTCGCCGGCACCGATGGTACTTACCGTTTCGGTTGGAGCAATGGGATATTCTTTTCTGAAATCGTTGTCGGCATGAAGAACAACAGGATTGTTACTGTCGGTATAGATGAACTTCTTGCAATAGAAAGATATTTCCGATTTATATACCTTGTCGGCAGAGTCGATATTATACATCACGTTAAAGTCTTCATTGCTTCCGCGCACAATGTCGGCAAATTCAAAATTCTCAAGGATATTAGGTGTAAGTTTCACTATTTCTCCTGCATGAGAAGGGCGGAAATTAACGTCATAATATATTATAGCCTTACGTTCTTTTGCTTTTTCGAGAATGTTTTTAACATGTTGTCTAATTACGGGATTGACAGCATAGTAAGAACCGAACAAAACAATGTCGTCCTTTTGTATGTCCGGACTTACAAAGTCAAGTCTATCATTAGGATGATCTTTATAAAAAATATATTCGGCATCGTTTTTGTCATTAAGAAAAGCCAATGACAGTGGAGATTTGCTGCCTTTGTGAACGCATACGTTGGAAGAATCGACATTATTGGCTTCAAGATATTCGGTAGTAAGACGCCCTATCTTATCGTCACCGGCTTCACTTATAATGGTAGCTTTCACGCCACAACGTCCGAGAGATATCATACTGTTGAACACTGATCCACCCGGGACAGCGCTTATCGGCTTGTCATCCCTGAAAATGATGTCAAGAACTGTTTCGCCAATACCTATTACTTTTCTCATACCTAATGTGTGTAATTTATATTTATTGTCATCGAATAAACTGATTATTCGACACTGTTAAATGCAAATATATTAATTCTTTTGATAAAACGCAAACGAAAAGTTGTATTTTTGCATTGCCTAACAAAAAGAAACATGCATTATAACACCCATACACTTGCTAATGGATTGCGGGTAATACATCTTTACTCTGATGATGATGTGGTATATTGCGGATATGCAATAAATGCCGGGACACGTCATGAGAATCGGAAAGAGGAGGGAATGGCGCATTTTTGCGAACATGCAACGTTTAAAGGGACAGCCCGGCGAAAGTCAATGCAAGTGACAGGAGCTATAGAGAAAGTAGGAGGAGATATCAATGCC
Source organism: Prevotella sp. (assembly GCA_051892655.1). Lineage (GTDB taxonomy): Bacteria > Bacteroidota > Bacteroidia > Bacteroidales > Bacteroidaceae > Prevotella. The sequence goes on from JBJFGK010000031.1 coordinate 8,033, forward strand.
TTTACCAACAAGGAAGACACCACTTACTATGTAACAATACTTAAAGAGCATTTGCCACGTGCTGTAGATGTACTTACGGATATGGTGTTCCACAGCGAATATCCAGAGGATGAGCTTGACAAAGAGATAGAGGTTATTTGTGATGAGATAGAAAGCTATAACGATTCTCCGGCAGAGCTGATATATGATGATTTTGAAAACATTATATTCAAGAATCATCCTCTCGGGCATAATATACTCGGTACTGCAAACAGGTTGCGGCAATACATCGCAGACGATGTCAGAAACTTTGCAGACAGATATTACAAACCGGATAATGCGGTGTTTTTTGCTTATGGCAATGTGGATTTCACACGTCTTATAAAAATGCTTGAAAGGGCTACAGTTGATTTTAAGCATCTCGGTCCACGTCCGTTGGCTGCCGTAAAATCAATGCCGTCAATGTCTGAAGGTACAGATATCGTTATAGACAAACACACACATCAAGCGCATGTCATGATTGGGAACAGAGCTTATGGTGTAGGTGATAAAAGGCGTATGCCGTTATATCTGCTTAATAATATAATAGGCGGTCCGGCAATGAATTCAAGACTCAGTGTGGAATTGAGGGAAAAACGCGGGCTTGTATATAGTGTGGACAGTTCGATGGTCAGTTATACAGATACTGGCCTGTGGTGTATATACTTCGGTTGTGATGCCGATGATGTACGGTTATGTCGGCGTATAATAAGACGTGAACTTGATAAATGGATGCATAAAGCGTTGAGTGAAACACGATTGAATATGGCAAAGAGACAGATAAGAGGCCAGATAGGAATAGCATTTGACAATCGTGAAAGTTTTGCCCTTGATATGGGTAAAGTGTTCTTGCATTATGGTAAGGCAAAAGATGTGACATCACTGATAGACAGTATAGATAAGATAGAGGCGAATGATATGCTTGAAGTGGCACGACAGATATTCGTGCCTGATGCAATGACAACATTGACATTCTTATAATTGCAATGTCAAAGGTAGTCGTCACTTTCATATAATATGGCTGATTGTATAGTAAAATTGCCAAAAGAGGGGAATAATAATCATATAAATATACTACTTATGGAATATATTTTTACCACCCATATCATGGTGCGCGATTATGAATGTGATATAGAAGGCATTGTAAACAATGCCAATTATCTACATTATACCGAACACACAAGACACCTCTTCTTAAAGGAATGTGGATTAAGTTTCGCAGAAATGCACCGTAAGGGTATAGATGCTGTTGTTGCAAGAATGAACTTGCAGTTTAAGACACCCTTGAGATGCGATGACGAAATGATATCATGTCTCAATATGAGAAAAGAAGGATTGAGATATGTATTCATGCAAGATATTTACAGAGCATCGGATAACAAGTTGTGTCATCGTGCACAAATAGATATCGTATGTCTTATAAATGGTAAGATAGCAGAGAGTAAGGAATATGATGAGGCCTTTAAGAATTATCTTTAAATATTGATGGAAGTAACAGAAGTTATAGACCTTATGGCTCTTTCGGCGGCAAGTTGTTATTCTTCCGCACAAGCTATGGCGATGATAAAGAGAGTTGGTAGCGCATCACGTATAATTGCGGCGCACAATAATCTTAAAGATCTTATACCCGAAGCCGGGAATGCTATGGAGCGGATAGCGGAGAAGGCATTCAACATGAGAGATAGAGCTGCAGCGGAGATGGAGTTCTGTTTTAGAAATAACATAAAGATAATACCTATAGGCTCCAAAGATTATCCTCAGAGGCTTGCCATGTGTCCGGAAGCTCCTATGGTTTTGTTTTATCGTGGTAATGCGGATTTGAATGTCAAACATATATTGAGTATAGTCGGAACAAGACATAGTACGGTTTATGGTCATGACTGTGTCGAGGCGTTGGTAAGAGACTTGGCTGTAAAGTGTCCCGGAATAATGATTGTCAGCGGTCTTGCCTATGGTATAGATATCGTTGCACATAGAGCTGCTATAAACAATGCATTACCTACAGTCGGAATACTTGCTCATGGTTTGGATACAATTTATCCTGACAGGCATCGAAAAGAAGCCGATATGATGAAAGAAAACGGGGGATTGCTTACCGAATATCTTACACATACCGATGCCGAGAAAGTAAATTTTCTCAGACGCAACCGTATTGTTGCAGGAATGAGTGATGCCACTATAGTTGTGGAAAGTGCACATCACGGAGGTGCACTTGTAACGGCACGTATAGCTAAAGAATATGGAAGACGTGTTTTTGCGTTCCCCGGCAGAATAGGTGATGATACATCGGAGGGATGTAATGAACTGATAAGAGACGGGAAAGCCAAGCTTGTAACAAATGCCGATGATGTAATGAAGGTATTGGGTTGGAGACATGAAGACCAATTGGCACGCAAACGAGTGGGAATAGAACGTTCATTATTCCCTGATTTTACTGATGAAGAACAAAAGTTAGTTGATGTGTTGTCTGAAAAAGGGGATATGCACATCAATGATATTGCAAATGTGTTGGGACAAACAGTAGGACAGATGTCGTCATTGCTTTTCTCGCTTGAGATGAAAGGTGCAGTAAGATGTCTTGCCGGAAACAAATACCATCTCATTAGATAATAAAATGACAAACATATGAAAATAGGAAATATACAATTTGGCGACAAACCTGTAATGTTGGCACCGATGGAGGATGTTACGGATATTGGTTTCAGGCATCTGTGCAAAAGGTTTGGTGCGGCTATGGTATATACGGAGTTTGTCAGCGCAGAGGCTCTTGTGAGAAACGTCAAGTCAACCATGAACAAACTTCATGTAGGTGATGATGAACGTCCTGTGGGTATACAGATATATGGTCGCGATGTGGCACAAATGGTTGAAGCTGCAAAGATTGTAGAAGAGGCGAGACCAGACCTTATAGATATTAATTTCGGATGTCCGGTAAAGAAGGTTGCAGGAAAAGGTGCCGGAGCCGGGATGTTGAAGAATATACCTTTAATGCTTGATATAACAAGAGAGGTGGTGAAAGCGGTCAAATTGCCTGTTACTGTAAAGACAAGACTTGGGTGGGATACAGAGAACATTGTTATAGCTGATTTGGCAGAACAGTTACAAGATTGTGGAATACAGGCTCTCACAATACATGGTCGCACAAGATCACAAATGTACACAGGCAATGCAGATTGGGCCCCTATAAAGGAGGTAAAGCAAAACCCACGTATTACGATTCCTATTATTGGCAATGGAGATATAACTACACCGGAACAAGCAAAAAAGGCGTTTGAAGATTATGGTGTCGATGCCGTGATGATAGGAAGAGCAACATTCGGACGAGCTTGGATTTTTAAAGAGATTAGAGACTATCTGGACGGAAAGTGTATTGATGAAACCTTTGATAATGGGAAAAAGCTTGATATCCTTGAGGAGCAACTCCGTATAAATGTAGAACGCATAGATGAGTATCGTGGCATATTGCATACCCGGCGACATCTTGCTGCAACTCCGATATTCAAAGGGATACCTGATTTTCGTCAAACCCGTGTAGCAATGTTAAGAGCAGATACTATGGATGCGTTGATGCAAATACTTGAACATTGCAGGACAATAATAACAAAGTAAATCATTCAAATATAAATATTATGGAAGGATATAAAACACGCCAATTCGGTATACCTACAAAACGCTACTGCCAGACAATGATGCTCAAAGATGATAGCGAATTGATAAGACGCTATAAAGAAGCGCATGATCAACAACATTTTTGGGATGAGATAAAACAAGGTATAAGGGAAGTGGGAATTCTTGAAATGGAAATATATCTGTTAGGTAACAGATTGTTCATGATAGTTGACACGCCTCTTGATTTTGAATGGGATGAGGCAATGGCAAAATTGTCAACATTGCCACGCCAGCAAGAGTGGGAAGAATATGTAGCGATGTTTCAAGACTGCGCCGCCAATGCAACGTCTGACGAAAAGTGGCAAATGACAGAGCGCATATTTTACCTATATGATTAAATCAATAATGTATGTTATTCTTATAATGTTAAAAGAGCCATATTAATAATTTTATGATTTGTCATGTTTGATAAGTCAATCAATATATCATATAAACCGTCTTCTGAAAAGTTACATCTCTTGTTTTGTTAATTTGCGGAATGCACCTGGAGTTTCTCCTGTAGCTGTAGTAAAATAGCGGCGGAAACTGGTTCGCGAGTTGAAACCCGACAGCGTGGCTATTTCTTCAAGGGGCAATGTTGTGCTGGTCATCAAATTCTTCGCACGGTTAACGCGCCATTTGTTAACGTATTCATAGAATGTGGTGTGTAGCTGTTGGTTAAGATAGTTGGAGATATATGTACGATTGGTACCAACAGCCATAGATAGCTCCTCTATGTTTAGCTTAGGATTCAGGTATATTTCATCTTTTTCAAATGCTTTCTTGAAGCGATCCTCAAAGTCGTAGCTGTGAGAGTTTGATTTTTCTTTCATGTTTTCCTCAGCTTTTATGCAGTTTAATGCGCTTAGCATGTCCTCTTGACGATAAACAAAATAGCAGAACAGACAAAACAACATCATGACAGAAATATTGTAAACTATTGTCATAAACTCAGAGGCATAAAGGGTAGCGACAGTCCAAATGAACATCAGACCAATATAGAGATATAATATGTATTTCAGCCAATAAGGGGAAAGCTCTTCATCGGAAAAGTTAGCAACCAACTGCTCATTAAATTTCCTTACCGCAAAGAATCCGTATATAATAATTATGAGTGAATAGGCAATAGTGCAATATAGAGTAATGTCATAGATTATCTTATTTCCTGTTATTGCATACGTAACAAGCAGACCATAATAAGTCACAGCGTTGGCGACAATACAGCGGCTTTGTTTCATCAGCGGATTAGTAATGCGGATGAGAACAAACAGTGCGCAAGGTACTACAGTCATTTCCAATATGTCGGTTATGGGAGAAGTCAGCGACATGGGTGCATCACCAATTATTATATAGAAAACGCAGAATTCGACGACACTAATTAACAGAAGATACAACATAAACCAAAACATCATACGCTGAAGGTCGTTGATTCTGCCTTTGTAATACATGGCTGCAGTACAGACAAGTTGTGACATAAACAACATGCCGAAAGAAAAGTCGCATATCGATTTAATGAGATTGTAAGCCATACGTTTTCACTATGTTTTATTGTTGTGCAAAAATACCGAAAAAAATCACCAAAGGATAGAACGAGGTATCAATAAATATGCGTCAAACAGTAAAAACAGTTCCAATTGGTAAATAATAATAGCAAATCTATATAATTGTCATATTGGATTTCGTATTTATAAATACATGGATTATCTTTGTATTTATGAGATTTGTATAGAGTGAGAAACATAATAACAATAACTATTATTTAAAAACTACAAACATGAAAACACGATTTTTTTTGATGGCATGCATCGCCATGTTGGCTTTTGGTACATCACAGGTACAGGCGCAAGGTCTCGGAGGACTTCTTAAAAAAGGCAAGAAAGCTTTGGAGACAGTGAATAATACACTTAATAATACTGAGAACGGCAATCAAGACAACTCAACAACAAAGAGTAGCGGTACGGCAGTGGCGTTGCCGGGTGGCGGTACGCTTACCAATCCTCTTTCACAAATCATCGACGTACAACTTGTAGGGGTTTATGGTAAGAGCACATCTACAAACTACGGAACGGTGCATCTCGTTTTTAAGGTAAAAATGATTGAAAACAGAAACTCTATAAGGTTTGGTGTCAATGTAAATTACCCGGGTTTGATGATTGACCAGGACGGTAATACCTATAAGACACAAGAGTCTGCAGGATGGTATAATTATTCAGTTACAGAGGGCATTTATATGAAATTGCCGGTAGATAAGACATGGTTTGCTGACGTGAAGAAAACAGCTACTACCATACAGCAACTTCAGATTGGTATCAGCGCCGAATACAACAAGACCGGTCTGCTTGTTTTGAAGAACGTGCCTATACAGTGGGACGTTGAACCCTAATAGGGAAAGAGGCTGACTACCGAATGTCACAATTATTGTTATTAAACCCAAATTGGTAATTAGACCAATTTGGGTTTAATAATTTTGATAGCCTGTCATTATAGAATAGATGTGTTGTGTCTTTGCTTGGCGGTTTCACGATATTTTTTTAATTTTGCATCTTAGACAAAGTCATAATTAATATATTACACAACGACTCAGATAATGACAGACGACTTCGATATAAGACAAGGAAACACATCTGCAAGTGAGAAAGACTATGAAAATGCATTGAGACCTTTGCGCTTCAAAGATTTCAGCGGTCAGATGAAAGTTGTCGAAAACCTTGAAGTATTTGTTGAGGCTGCCAAATATCGTGGCGAGCCTCTTGACCATACATTGTTACACGGACCTCCGGGTCTTGGCAAAACAACGCTTAGCAATATCATTGCAAATGAGTTGGGAGTTGGATTTAAACTTACCAGCGGTCCTGTTCTTGACAAGCCGGGCGACTTAGCGGGAATACTTACAAGCCTTGAATCCAATGATGTGCTCTTTATTGACGAGATACACCGGTTGTCTCCTGTAGTGGAAGAATATCTTTATTCCGCGATGGAAGATTATCGTATAGATATCATGATAGATAAAGGACCTTCGGCACGTTCCATACAGATTGATCTTAATCCGTTTACCTTAGTGGGAGCAACGACAAGAAGTGGCTTGCTTACCGCTCCTTTAAGGGCGCGATTTGGTATAAACCTGCATCTTGAATATTATGACCCTGAAACTCTTACGGCCATTATCGAAAGGTCTGCCGGCATATTGCAGGTGCCTATTGATAAAGATGCTGCTGTTGAGATTGCACGAAGAAGCAGGGGAACGCCACGTATAGCCAATGCATTGTTGCGCAGGGTAAGAGATTTCGCACAGGTTAAAGGCACAGGACGCATTGATACCTCTATTGCAAAGATAGCACTAACAGCGCTTAATATCGACAGATATGGGCTTGATGAAATAGATAATAAGATACTGCTTACCATTATAGACAAGTTCAAAGGCGGCCCTGTAGGTATCACAACAATAGCAACGGCTATCGGCGAGGATGCAGGAACGGTGGAAGAAGTCTATGAACCATATCTTATTATGGAAGGTTTCATCAAGCGAACACCAAGAGGACGTATGGTTACCGAACTCGCATATAGTCATTTGGGACGGAGTATTTATAAAGGCAATGATATGCAACCGGGACTTTTTGATTGAAAACATTATGCCCCACTTTGATACCGTTCAGAAAGATTGATGTATAAGTCCTTGTTTTTAATGGGGAAAGATAATTATAGAAATTACTATGATAAAAGCTGTATTTGTTGGAAGTTTTGACCCTTTTACCGTTGGCCATTATGATATTGTACAAAGGGCATTGCCGTTGTTTGACAAACTTATTATCGGAGTGGGAGTCAATGAACGCAAAGTCTATATGTATGATGTTGAGAAAAGAGTGGCTGATATCACTCGGATTTTCAATACCAATCCTAAAGTAGAGGTAAAGACATATAAAGACCTTACCGTTGATTTTGCCAAGCGTGAAGATGCAAAGTTCATTGTCAAGGGAGTAAGGAGCGTGAAAGATTTTGAATATGAGCGTGAACAAGCTGATATAAACCGCCGTATAAGCGGAATAGAAACTCTCTTGCTCTGTGCAGATCCGCAATACTCCGGAGTAAGCAGCAGCGTGGTAAGAGAATTAATACATTTTGGAAGAGATGTTAGCGAATTTCTCCCGAAATAATCAGTAATTCTTTAGTCATTTTATATTAGAATACAAATACACAAATATTTTTATATTAAAAATCAAATGCAATGATTACATATAATGCAGATGGTATAAAAATGCCTAAAATAAGGAAACGTGATACTTCGTCATGGATAAAAGCCGTTGCTGCATCGTACGGGAAAAAAGTGGGAGAAATAGGCTATATGTTTGTCAGCGATGAAAAGATTCTTGAGATTAACAATGAGTATCTCGGACACAATTATTTCACAGACATTATAACATTTGACTATGACGAGAGCGATACAATAAATGGAGATATAGTAATTTCTGTTGATACCGTGCGTACCAATGCCTTAAAATATGGTAAGGAATATGAAGACGAACTCCATCGTGTTATTATACATGGCATATTACATCTTTGTGGAATTAACGACAAAGGTCCCGGCGAACGGGAAATTATGGAAGCAGAAGAAAACAAAGCTTTGGCAATGTTGTAACATTGAAAATAACATGAGTTTGATGAATAATAGACTCACATTAAGATAATGTTTATTATAACTTTGTTATATTCTATGAATCTTTGAACTTTTCAACAACTTCAAAATCAGCAGGTAACCACTCAACACTACCCAATGTTTCAGATGTTAACCAATGAGCAGATTTGTGTTCCTTTAGCTCTATCTCTCCCGAAGCGATACTACATAAGTAGCAATGCATTGTCAGATGAAATGTTTGATAATCATAATCAGTTGTGCATAAAAATTTCTCAATGTTAATATCTATGCCTAATTCCTCTTGAATTTCTCTTTTAAGAGCAGATTCTGGAGTTTCTCCATTTTCGATTTTACCACCAGGAAACTCCCACAAGCCCTCAAATTCGCCGTAGCCTCGTTGTGTGGCGAAGTAGGTATCATCACGTTTTATAATAGCAGCAACAACTTTTATTTGTTTCATCATTAAATTACTTTTAAGTATTGTGCCATTGCTGGTTTATGCAATTTCCATTTAACGTTCATCGGGAAATCATCATGCGATGATACGTAGTCCACTAAACCAAAGCAATGGAAAGGAGATGTATTGCCAAAACTATCTTTCTTTTCTTCACGTACAAACAAAATAACATTAATACCTGTTTTTGATTGCTCTACATATTTACGACCGCCACTATTATTGTGTGAATCAGTATTTTTTGACTGCCAATGGAAATAGTTCTCATTGATCAAATAATCGTTATATTGTGTAGAAGGCGAAAAGTCTTTTTCTGATTTATTTAGAGTTACAAATAGAAGTATTGTATTATATTCAGGCAGATTAAAAGCTCCCGATGCAGCACCTTGCATTCGAATATCAGCAGTTTGTCGACCAGCAAGTGTGAAAATTTCTTCACGAGTATAACATCCATATAGCTCCAATCTTGGTATAACTCCTTCTTCTATGGGTATTGTCTTAATTTCAAGATTTGCCAATAAATAAGAAATAATCTCAGAAATTTCTTGTTTGAAGCACTTATATTTCGGCAAATGAATTAACTCTAATGCTTCATCTATCGAATTAACCCCAACTTTATTTATCTTATCTTGAAACAGTGCATAATAAAGCATAATTGAATATGTCAAATTTGACTCTATCTGATTTACTTTTTCGCCCGCAATAAAATGTTCTATAAAGTGTAAGAATGAAGTTGTGTTATGATGAATTAAATTTGCCATACCCTTTTCTAAACGCTTCGTTATTGCATCATCTGCATATGATATACGTCCGGCTGCACGTTTGAGCGAAGACCAACAATTGTTCCCTTGATAAAGAATTCTAATATCCTGACCATTATTTTCAAGAAACTGCGTAAGAGTTGGCAATGAGGCGTAGCTGTTAATCTCTTTTACGATGCGGTTTTTGTTGTAAATAGCACTCGTGATATTGTCAAGAATATATTGACGTGCCTTATGCTCCATCACAATACTACAGCCAAATGGCAAGAGAGTAAAGCCTTCTTTTATCTGTTTCTGTATATTCTTTTCAGGGTGAAGTGTAAGAGCTCGGAAACGACTGGCAAAATCATATTTACGGTTAGCTTGTGCTACAAAATCAAGTACGGTAAGTTCTGTTTTTCCTGCCGATAGTCGTAGCCCACGACCTAACTGTTGTAAAAAGATTGTCAAACTTTCTGTAGGACGAAGGAACAAAACAGTATCTACCTCAGGAATATCTACACCCTCATTGAAAATATCGACTACGCAAAGATAATGCAATATTCCGTTACGAAGATTCTTTGCTAATTGTTTACGTTCGTCAGCTGGAGTATCAGATGTAAGACTTTTTGCATTGAAACCATATAATCCTAATTGTTCAGCCATAAAATCAGCATGGCGCTTATTTGCACAGAAACATAATGCCCGGCAAGTATATTCATCTGCCAAATATTTATGCAAAGCATCAACAATTAGCTTTGCACGTGTTTTAACACATAGTTTATCAGATAAACGTTCTGTATTGTATTTCTGGCCACTCCACAAACTATCATCACTTAAATCGGTATCGTCAGATACACATAAATACTGAAACGGAGTAAGCAATCCAGCCTGTAAAGCCTGTGGCAGACGTATCTCAGCACTAATACGGTTGCCAAAGTCAGGACGCAGGTCTTTACCGTCCATTCGTTCAGGGGTAGCTGTAAGGCCAATTAAAAGCTGTGGTGAAAAATGGTCGAAAAGTTTACGGTAGCTGTCTGCTTGGCTATGATGCGCCTCGTCGATAACTATATAGTCGTAAAAATCAGAATCAAGTAATACAAAAAACTCCTCAAATCGAGAATTAAGCATCGAGATTGAAACAAATAAGTGTTCGTATTCGCTTGTATCTACTGGACGATTATTTCCCACCCATAGAGTACCGAAATTAGCATCTTGTAGTACGTTGCGATAAGTGTTTAGCGATTGTCGCAAAATTTCCTCTCGATGTGCAGTAAAAAGTATACGAGCTCTTGAATGCGTACGAGCAAAATCTTGGTAGTCAAAAGCAGATATAACAGTCTTACCAGTACCAGTTGCTGCAACAATCAAGTTTTTATAATTACGTCTGTCTTCACGCTCTACACGCAGCTTGTCGAGAATCTGTTTCTGATGCGGAAGCAAAGAATATTGCTGATAAACCATATCGGATGATTCAGGAAGGAAAGTGTTACGATTAACCTCCTTATTAAATTTCTCAATTCCCCCAATACGAAAATCCTCAAAGTTTGAACTATTCCAATACATTTCAAAAGTTGCCAATGCGGTTTTTATGATATGTGGATTCTCGACGCTTGTAACACGCATATTCCACTCTAAACCCTCAGTCTGTGCTGACTTTGATAGATTTGATGAACCGATATATGCCGTATTCATACCTGAATTACGGATAAAGATGTATGATTTAGCGTGCAGACGTTCTATCTCTGTATTATAAGAAATTCTTATCTCTGTATTTGGTAAGATATTTAGTAGCTCAATGGCTTTTGCTTGTGTCGCGCCACAATAAGTCGTAGTGATTATGCGAAATCTTGTACTTTCACGACTACAAAACTTTTTTAAGTCATCTATAAAGATTCGAACACCAGAAACTTTAAGGAATGATACGATAAAACATATCTCATCTGCACTTGCTATTTCTCTACGTATTTCTTCTCCAATAGATAGTGCAGAACTACCACCTGTAAAAAGGTTGCTAACTCTGAATCCCGATACTGGCCGAATTGTTTGCGAATTACTTTCATTTTGTAACAATGATTGTTGTTTGCTCATCACCTCTGTAAGCAGATCGGCAGGTCTTACAATTTGTTTATTGTCAATCAAACCAGCTTCAACCATAATACGATTAATCAGATTCACTCTATCTTGCTGATCTTCTGTTTCTTCCAACTTCTGGCGAATAGCGTTTGCAAGGTAATTAGCTAACATTTGTGGAGATTCAGCTGTATCGATTGGTTGTTGTAGACATACAAGACCTGCCTGCTCCGCCTCTTGAATACTTAGATTGGTTTCTTTATTTATAATATGTTCATATATTCCTTGTTTGAGCATAGAATTAATATTTAAGCGAGTTCAATGAATTATAAGTGTCTGAAAAATTGGTGATTATCGAAAGTTATGGTAATTTTATAGTGCTGAATTATAAAGGATTACAAACTATAATCGCTATGATCCACGATGACAAAGTTACAGAATTATTTTATATGGCAGATGTGTTCTGCAAGTTTTTTGATTTTATGATGGAAAAAATTACGCTTAAATCATACAAAAGCGGTGTCATGATCTTAATGTAACTGTACCACAGGCATAGACAAATTGTCTTCTAATAGCCGTCAAGTATCGCTTTTGGGGGGGGTGAAAACTATGTGTGTTTATTCTTTTTATCCATTGCGTTTCATGCATGTCACTTTATTGAATTAATAATAGCATAAATCACGGATTTAAAACTCGCAAAATAATAGAAATTGCATTTTCTTTAATGCAAAGGTACAAGAATATTGTCTAACTAAAATTATGTAATATTGTTTAAAGCCTTAGCCTTTTTATATCATTTGGCAGCGTGGTCTATAACAAGTACAATACTGTCTGTCCCGATGCGACTTGAAAGCCAATCTTTTATTTTGTTTGTTTGTGTTTCTTTTATGTTAAGCTTTTTAGGCATCCATACGGTTGCTTGTAAATATTGGTGTGTGTCCATGCTGTCTGTTCCTGTACGAGTCGCCCATGCAAGAGATATATATTTTATATCAGGAAAGAGTATTTTTGTTTCAGCGGCAATATTTTTTGTCAGTATCTCATATTCCCGATATTTTTCTATCGTTCGTTGCATATCATCCAATTGCTTTTGCTGCTGTTGAGTTAACTGTATATAATTCTCTTGTGTATGATTTGCAGTTATTTTTTTACTTTGCATTAATAAAGAGTCAGGAGAGATACCTTGTATGATTTGCAGTCGATATTGCATGATATTGTATTTATCCATCATCTTTTCCGCATTCTTTATATCGGCGGATGATATCTCTTTACCAACGGCCACCACTTTGAGTGTCATACTGTCTTTATTGGTTTCGTAAGATACGATGCGTGTACCTTTGGTGTCGA
>JBJFGK010000032.1:0-4916 GCA_051892655.1 Prevotella sp.
GAATTTCTTACACTCCATTCATCAATATCATATCCCGTAACGCTTTTTGCGCCAAACTCAGATGCCACAATAGACAATATTCCTGTTCCGCAACCGCAATCAAGGACTGACTTTCCGCTCATATTCATCGAAAGAATATGCTCCACTATCATATAAGTAGTCTCATGGGTTCCGGTTCCAAAAGCCTGTTCAGTATCAATAATTATCTCAACAACATCTTTATCTATGTCTTTCGGCAGCGCATGCAGCATATCATGAATGACACATCTGCCTGCTACACATATTGGTTCAAATCCTTCACTCTCCCACACGCGGTTCCAATTCTCATCTTTAACTTCCGTACCGGTGTATTCTATGATGATTCCATCTATCGGGAATCCGGCAATGACAGCATCAATGGCATCACGGTTATCAAGATCAGCAGGGATATATCCGTCAATACCGTTGTCTGTCTCTTCAAAAGACTCAAAACCGACCTCCGCAACAAGATTGCAGAATATATCACATGCCGCTTGTACCAAGTCGGCATTACCGTCGGCACTCGTTATCATAAATGAATACTTTGTATAGTTCATATCTTAAATCCTGCTAAAAATCGGGAAAAAACTTATGTCAACAATCCAAGAGTCGCAGTTTCTCAGCATTTACATATACTAACAATACGGCTTCGCATTTTAATATGTATATACAAATACACAAACCTCTTGCAAAAATATATAAAATTAGGGAAAAACCTACTTTAGTTTAGGGTTTTTCCGTATTTTTGCAAAAGTAATTGCAATAATTTTGCATCAGAAGTAATGGCTGTAAACATCATAAATGACACCATGAAGTCATTTTGCGTTAAAGCCTTTTTTAAGCATTATAGGAGGTTTCATATGAAAAGACTTATTCTGATTATGTTTTTGAGCGGTATCGTTTGTAGCATTACAAAGGCTCAAGACGACATGTATTTCATACCGAAAAAGAGTAAAGAGGTAAAGGAGAAGGTCCAAAGCATTTCTTACGGCTATTGTGACAGGGACGTGGACGAGTATAATCGTCACGGACGCATATACAGCAGTTATCAGACTCTTAATAACGACACTTTGTTCTCTGACAGTATATTCGCTTATTCCCAGCCTTATAATGATACAATATATATTGACGGGGCGGATTATGACGATGATTACTACCATTATAGCCGGAGAATGAATCGTTTTGATGACTTCTATTGGTACAACCCTTACTATTATGGCTATTATCCATATAGATATGGCTGGTACGATCCATGGTTTGACCCATACTTCAATTCATGGTTCGGATACTACGGATACTATGGTTACTACGGATATTACAGGCCTTGGGTATGGGGATATCCGCACCATGTCATAGTAGCGGGGGGCAGACCCTCTCACGGAGTTACCGGTTCGCTCAATCATGGAGTACCCGGACGCAGGCAGTCTTCCGGTTTTATAAATCGCAAGAATGACGATTCTTACCGCGCAACACTTACGCGAAACAGCAATTTCAACAAATATAATAACAATTATAATACCAATCGCCCCACTTATAATAACGACAACGGCAATCGCCCCACGTTCGGACCATCTACAAGACAGTCTTTCAACAGTGGCAACAGCTCATTCGGAGGTAGCAGAGGTTCCTTCGGTGGTGGCGGAGGTGGCTCGTTTGGAGGTAGTCGCGGTGGCGGAGGAGGCCATTTCGGCGGCAGAAGATAATCGGCAAAAACGTTTTTCATATTATAGAACATTATAATCAGCAACAGTCATTTCATATATAAGACATTTGAAATAACCAACAAAAACATTATCGACATGAAACATTTATCAATTATATTCGCAGCATCTTTACTGTCAATATCAGTTTGCGCTCAAGAAACATATGAGAATGCCAATCTGGCGACACAAGATCTCAACGGTACGGCACGCTATGTAGGCATGGGCGGAGCGATGGATGCACTCGGCGCAGATATATCCACCATAGGGACAAACCCTGCCGGAATAGGATTGTTCAGGCGTTCTACTGCCAACATCACGGCAAGTTTGGTAAGCCAGCAAGGCGCTAACAGCTTTAATGATGCAGACAAATCAAAGCTAAGTTTCGATCAGGTCGGATTTGTCTATGCAATGAGAACCGGTGAAAGTTCTTTTTTGAACTTCGCTTTTAACTATCACAAGAGCAGGAACTTCAACAATATTCTGTCAGCAGCAGGCTCTCTTAGCAACGCTTCCCAAAACAAGCTGTCGGCGCTTAAAGGTCTTATCGGCGCTTTCGACATCAGGGAAAATCATAACGAGATAACGGGAACCAGCCGGGCTTTCAGTCAGATTGACTATCTGTATTATAACGCTCTCGAATTATATAATGCCGGAACTTTCTACTATAACAATGCCGACGAATATAAGTTTGACCGTTCAAGCACAGGATATATCGGAGAATACGAATTCAATATCAGTGGTAACCACAACGACCGCTTCTATTGGGGACTTACAGTAGGTATAAGCGACGTTCACTACAACGGATACAGTGAATACTATGAAGCTCTGGTCAATGAAGACAACGCCTACATCGGCGATGTTGGCATTGCCGACAACCGGAGGATTACCGGAACGGGGTTCAATGTCAAGGCCGGCATTATCTTCCGCCCTATCGAGGACTCACCAATGCGCTTCGGACTGTCTGTGGCGACACCGACTTGGTATGACCTTACCACAAGTAACTACACCGAAATTGGCAACTGGACAAATGTAGGTCAGGCGGAATCGGGTTACATTTCTGAAAGTTACGACTTCAAACTTTATACTCCTTGGAAATTCGGACTTAGCTTCGGCACCACAGTAGGCAATTATCTTGCCATCGGAGCAGGTTATGAATATGCCGATTATGCGCATCTTGACTCGAGAGAGAATACCGGCGGCAGTTATGACTGGTATTATGACGAATATTGGGAGTCAAGTTCCAGCGACCACGACATGAACCGCCACACCAAACAAACGTTGAAAGCCGTAAGTACATTCAAGGTTGGCATTGAGGCGAAGCCTATTGAAGAGCTGGCAATACGTGCAGGGTACAACTATGTATCGCCGATGTATAAGAAAGACGGCTTCAAAGACAGCACTATTGACTCTTGGGGCTCTTACTATGCATCGCAGACAGACTTCGTAAACTGGAAGGCTACTAACCGTATAACATTCGGTTTGGGGTATTATTTAGGCAAGTTCAGTCTCGATTTGGCATACCAATACTCGGCTCAGAACGGTGATTTCTATCCTTTCACAAGCTATTTTGCATCTGCAAACGAGCCTGCCGAACGGAACAATATATGCAATGCAACAAAGGTTGACAACAAACGTCATCAGGTATTGGTCACTTTAGGCTATAAGTTCTAAACACTTTATATAATCAAACCATCAGCGATGTGTCACTTTCAATGAGAGTGGCACATCGTTGATTTTATACACAGACATTATTGGCCGCACATTTTATATGCTTGAATCTTATTATCGGTTTATGTTAAATATATGTTAATAATCCCTCTGTATCTTGACTCGTACCTTAGGTCATACATTAACTTTGCAGACGAATTCAAATTAACAACACGTAATCGCGCGATAACATGAGTGAAAAAACAAAATTAAAAATCGGAGAGTTCTCCAAACTGATGCAGGTAACAGTAAAGACGCTGCGGCATTATGAGCAGTTAGGACTGTTGAAACCGGATGATGTTGACCAATGGACAGGCTACAGATACTACACAATAAAGCAGATGCAGAGGCTTAACAACATACGTGAGTTGAAAGCTCTGGGCTTTTCGCTTGAAGAAATCAGGCTTCTTTATGATGAAGAGTATCATGAACCGTCTATCAGTCAGATAAAGACAAAGATTGCAGACTGCAACCTTCAGATACGTATTCTGCTTAAACGCCGGCAACAACTCATCGACATGGCGAACTCGAAAAAAAGTATCAAGACAATGGAAAAGTTTTCTATTCAATCATTACCGGCAATTATCGTGGCTTCACATCGCAGAATAATCAAACAGTACAGCGATTTGGGCGGACTGTGTGTAAATGTTATCGGACCGGAGATGCATCGTTTGGG
Source organism: Prevotella sp. (assembly GCA_051892655.1). GTDB lineage: Bacteria > Bacteroidota > Bacteroidia > Bacteroidales > Bacteroidaceae > Prevotella. The sequence goes on from JBJFGK010000032.1 coordinate 4,105, forward strand.
GTGCAAATGTCCGTCGGCAGGATATTGTTTTACCATAGAGCACAACAAGGAATACACTCCTACCGACATTGACATTGAATACTGCGAGCAGGTGGAAGAGATGGGCAACGACTCGGACATCATTAAATTCAAACGGTTGGAAGAGGTTCCGAAAGCGCTCTGCATGAAACATTATGGTCCTTATGACCGTTTCTACGAAGCATATACAGAGGCTTTCCGCTATCTGGACGAGCACGGATACCACATAACCGACCATCCGAGAACTGTTTATGTTGACGGTGCTTGGAACCAAGAAGACCCTGAAAAATGGCTGTCGATAATACAGATACCTGTGGAATAGCGCAATGATGTCTTCAGATATGGCATCCGGTAATCGCCGGAATGTCACTTTATAAGCTGTGATGTGACACGTTAAAGACACAAGTATGCCACATCGTGATTGGAAACAGCATATTTACGACTTGAAAACATAATATTTACACTTGCTAACTACGCTATTTAGAGGTGCTAAATAGCGTAGTTGTATTTTTTAACTTTATCGGAACGGCCACGATACTGCAAACTTAACGGCAAAAACGGCTATGAAATCACATGACCGATTGGGGGTTAAAAGCCGCTTTCGCTTTTCATCATTTTTTTTGTATATTTCATCCCTTTTGTATAACTTTGCAAACCAAAAGTTGTGAACATACAGAGTAGCTTCCATATACGACAACGTAGATAATCGCTATCATCCATGTTGCAACCACCATTATCAATAATAATAACGCTAAAACATAATAACGACAGATATGGCCAATAAGTTTGCCGAG
>JBJFGK010000033.1:0-4903 GCA_051892655.1 Prevotella sp.
GATAATCAATCTTTTCGCCGCTTATTCCGGTTGGATCATAGATGTATCCGTCGGGACCTGATATCGTAACTACCTTCGCTCCAAGTTGGTCAGCCTTTGTAATGGCACCCCATGCAACGTTGCCGAAACCGCTTACGGCAATGGTCTTGCCCTTAATGTCCATGCCATGAGTCTGCAACATCTCATTGACGAAATAGAGGGCACCGAAACCTGTTGCTTCAGGACGTATTCTTGAACCGCCCCATTCAAGGCCTTTGCCGGTAAGGACACCGTCCCACTGATGTGTCAGCTTCTTATACATGCCGAACAAATAGCCTATTTCACGTGCGCCGACACCGATATCTCCGGCAGGAACATCCTCACTCGGACCTATGTTGCGGTAAAGTTCTGTCATGAAAGCTTGGCAGAAACGCATAATCTCGGCGTCACTACGGCCTCTTATTGAGAAATCAGAGCCTCCTTTGCCGCCACCCATCGGTAACGTAGTAAGCGCATTCTTGAATGTTTGTTCAAATCCGAGAAACTTCAAAATAGAAAGATTTACGGAAGGGTGGAACCTCAAACCGCCCTTATACGGGCCTATTGCACTGTTGAACTGTACGCGATAGCCGATGTTTACATGTACTTCGCCCTTGTCGTCAACCCATGGCACTCTGAAAGTGATAACTCTTTCAGGTTCTACCAGCCGTTCTATAAGCTTTGCTTTTTCAAATTCAGGATGCTTGTTGTAGACGTCCTGTATACAGACCAACACTTCTTTAACAGCCTGAAGATATTCAGACTCACCCGGATGTTTGGCTTCCAGGTCTTGCATGATTTTTTTGACATCCATAGTATTTGTATTTTGTAGTTAACGTTATTGACAATGTGTTATTTGTTATGCGCAAATATATGTTTTTATCAGATAGCTTCCAAATAAAAACGGGTGTTTTTAAGTAAGTCAAGTTGCTTTTTGTTAAAAACAGACTGAGTTTTTGCTTTCTTAACGTTAGGTGTTACAAAATGTCGGGCTTATAACCCGGATGTGAGAAATATCAAAGTACACAGTTGGGAAACAGGTTTATACAGATGACAATCAAGGCTGCAATCTCGGTATTTATCCGAAAAAGCAGCCTTGATGATCGTATTTCAATATGTAAAACGGCTTGTGACATATCGTCAGGATGTCACTCCTGCCTATATGTTACAATGTCTTGCATTTGTCAAGAGCCTGTTTGAGGTCGTCAATAATGTCTTCCACATCTTCAATTCCGATAGAAAGTCTTATTAAGTCAGGTGCAATGCCTGCCTCTTTCAACTGTTCTTCGCTTAATTGACGATGTGTGTGGCTTGCCGGATGCAAAACGCAAGAGCGTGCGTCTGCCACATGAGTTGCGATATTGATGAGATTAAGCGAGTCCATGAACCGTATTGCCGTTTCCCTGTCGCCTTTCAAGCCGAAGCACATGACACCGCACGAGCCGTCAGGCAAGTATTTTTGTGCCAACGTATAATTGGCATTGTCTTTCAGACCGCAAAAGTTAATCCATGCTACACGCGGGTCGTTATGCAGGAATTCCGCTACTTTTTGTGCGTTGTTGCAATGTTGTCTCACTCTCAAATGCAATGTTTCGAGTCCGAGATTAAGAAGAAAAGAATTTTGCGGTGAAGGTATAGAACCTAAGTCACGCATAAGTTGTGCCACGAGTTTTGTCATATACGCCATTTTACCGAATGCTTTGGTATATGTCAATCCGTGATATGACTCATCAGGAGTTGTCAGTCCCTTGAACTTGTCTGCATGCGCCTCCCAATCAAAATTGCCACTGTCTATGATGCAACCGCCAACTTGTGTAGCGTGTCCGTCCATGTATTTGGTCGTGGAATGTGTAACGATGTCGCATCCCCATTCAAACGGGCGGCAGTTGATAGGTGTTGCGAAGGTGTTGTCAATGATAAGAGGTACACCGTTCTTGTGTGCTATTCTTGCAAACTTCTCAATGTCGAGCACTTTGCAACCCGGATTGGATATGGTTTCACCGAAGAGAAGTTTTGTATTAGGCTTGAAAGCTTTCTGTATTTCCTCTTCGCTGCTTTCCGGATTGATGAATGTACATTCGATACCCAGTTTTTTCAACGTAACTCCAAAGAGATTGTATGTTCCACCATAAATTTCATTGGATGTTACTATATGATCTCCGCTGCCGCAGATGTTGAATACTGCATAGAAATTGGCTGCTTGCCCTGATGAAGTGAGCATGGCTCCAACGCCTCCTTCAAGTGCTGCGATCTTTTTTGCTACTAAATCGTTGGTCGGATTTTGCAGACGAGTATAGAAATAACCATCTTTTTTAAGGTCAAAGAGCATGGCCATCTCATCACTGTTGTCATATTTGAAAGTGGTACTTTGTACGATAGACGGCTGTACAGGCTCGCCATTACCGGGATTCCATCCTCCGCGAACGCAAAGAGTGGCTTTTTTAAGTTCTTTTGTCATTTGTCAGTATTTTTCAGGCAGGAGAATTCTTGTATTGTTGAAATATCCGGCCTGTATTATCAATATCATTAATGTTATTAATGATGCAAAGGTAAGAAAAAAAATCATTATATTTGCAAATTAGTAAGAATTAAGCTGCTTCTCTTATTCAATATAAAAATGGAGACAACCGGTAAAACAGACAACACGCAACCCAAATGGGATAACTTTTATCTTAAGGATGTGTCGTTCCTGAACTTGATGACACGACGTATATTCAACGTACTTATCATTGCAAACCCCTATGATGCTTTCATGCTGGAGGACGATGGACGTGTAGATGAAAAGATTTTCAATGAATACACGGAGCTTGGTCTTCGTTATCCACCATCGTTTACGCAGGTAAGCACAACGGAAGAGGCGACGGAAGTTCTTGCTAATACAAGTTTTGACCTTGTTATCTGTATGCCCGGTAATGCCGACAACGACGCTTTTACCGTAGCATATGGCGTGAAGAAAGACTTTCCTGACATACCGTGTGTGGTGCTTACTCCGTTCTCTCACGGCATAACACGGCGCATGGAAAACGAAGACCTGTCCATTTTCGAATATGTTTTTTGTTGGTTGGGAAATACAAACCTCATCCTGTCTATTATAAAACTCATTGAAGACAAGATGAATCTTGAACACGATATAGAAGAAGCCGGAGTTCAGATGATAATTCTTGTTGAGGACAGTATACGTTTTTATTCCTCGCTATTGCCTACACTTTACAGTTATATTCTGGCTCAGAGCCAACGTTTCTCTACCGAAGCGCTCAATCCGCATAGTGCTATGCTGCGTATGCGTGGAAGACCAAAGGTTGTTCTTGCCCGTACTTATGAAGAGGCAATAGAGCTTTATGACAAGTTTCCCGGCAATGTTCTTGGTGTGATTTCCGATTGCCGTTATCCGAAAAACGGGGAAATGGATCCGGAGGCCGGCTTGAAACTCCTACGCGACATACGTCATCGCAATGAGTATATACCATTGATATTGCAGAGCAGTGAAACAGAAAACCGTCATAAGGCAGAAACCGAGCATTTCAGATTCATAGACAAAAATTCAAAGACCATGAATCTTGATTTACGCAGTCTTATGGAAAAGCACATGGGTTTTGGCGACTTTACGTTCCGTGATCCGAAGACGGGTGAGGAGATAATGAAGGTAAGTAACTTGAAACAATTGCAAGACAATATATTCAAGATACCTTATGATTCGATGTTGTATCATATCTCACGTAATCACATGAGCCGTTGGCTGTGCGCAAGAGCAATTTTCCCCGTGTCTGAATTTCTTAAGAACATTACATGGCATAAACTTCAGGATGTGGATCTGCATCGTAAAATTATTTTTGATGCAATAGTACAGTATCGCCACATGAAAAATATAGGAGTGGTCGCTGTGTTTGATCGTGGCAAATTTGACCGTTACGCCCATTTTGCCCGTATAGGAGACGGTTCTCTCGGTGGTAAAGGGCGTGGCTTAGCTTTCTTGGACAATATCATAAAGATGCATCCGGAGTTTAATGAACGTGAGGGTGTAAAGGTGTCAATACCAAAGACTGTGGTTCTTTGTACTGATATCTTCGATCAATTTATGGAGAGTAACAATCTTTATCAGATTGCATTAAGTGATGCAAGTGATGAAGACATATTGCGCCATTTTCTCAGAGCACAGTTGCCGGATAAATATATAGCAGACTTTTTCACCTTTTTTGATGCTACAGACCGGCCTATAGCCATACGCTCGTCAAGCCTTCTGGAAGATTCGCATTACCAACCTTTTGCCGGTATATATTCTACATATATGATACCCAACCTTGCTGACAAGTATCAAATGTTGCAGATGTTGGCAGCAGCTATAAAGAGTGTTTACGCATCGGTGTACTATAAAGACTCAAAGGCCTATATGACGGCAACGAGCAATGTTATCGATCAAGAAAAAATGGCTGTTATTCTGCAAGAAGTGGTAGGAAAAGATTACGGAGGTCATTATTATCCAAACATAAGCGGTGTTCTCCGTTCAATCAATTATTATCCCATTGGAGATGAAACTGCTGAAGAAGGTATCGCTTCCTTAGCGTTAGGATTGGGTAAATATATAGTTGACGGAGGACAGACTTTGCGTGTAAGTCCTTATCATCCTAATCAGGTACTCCAAACGAGCGAGATGGAGATTGCGCTTAAGGAGACACAGACCCAGTTTTATGCCCTTGACATGAACAATGTCGATAGTGACTTCAAGGTTGATGATGGTTTCAATATACTGAAGCTTAAAGTCAAAGAGGCTGACAAAGACGGTTCCTTGAACTATATAGCTTCGACGTATGACCCTTATGACCAAGTTATTTGTGACGGCATATATGAGGGTGGGCGCAAGATTATCTCTTTTTGTGGCGTATTGCAG
>JBJFGK010000034.1:0-4879 GCA_051892655.1 Prevotella sp.
CTTGCCGACGAAGATAAGGCAGAAGGGCTGCTGCTCGTAGATTAGAGGTGATATTAGATATTATTACAATTTATAGTTATTGATAAATAAGAAAATCTTTATATAAACAGATAAAAACTCTGAGAAAGATGATAACAACAGGCACTATAAAAAACATATACAGAACATTCGTGCTCATCATTATGTCACTCGCTGTGCAGACAGCATGGGGAGCATATAATCCTGTAACCCCTCTTCCTGAAGACACGTGGACAAATCATAAAGCTACTGCTTTTTCAAGTGGTTCGGGTACTCAAGCAGATCCTTGGCTAATTTCAACACCCGAAGAACTGGCTTTCTTAGCCTATCAGGTGACGAACAACAAGTCCATTAACAGCGTTTCTTGCAAGAGCGCATATTATAGTCTGACGGCAGACTTAGACCTGAAAGACTATATCTGGGTGCCTATCGGCAATCTTTCTACAGGAAGTGGAAACAGTTTTAACGGCAACTTCGAAGGTAACGGTCATGTAATCAAGAACATGATGCTTAAATGGGAGGTCACTAACTCCACACAAGCTATAGGTCTTTTCTCTACGCTGTATAATGGAGCGATAGTGCAGAACCTCATTCTTGACAATGCCTATATATATAATAAGGCAACTGTAACAAGTCCGACAGCCGACCGCCTTGTTGCGCCTTTCGCAGGTGCCATACAACAAAACACCAAAATTCAGAATGTTATCGTAAAGAACACGAAGGTTGAGGTTGCTGAAGCATACAATCAGAACAGTAGATGGATGCTATTCGGTGGTTTTATTGCCAAAGCACTAAATAAGTCTGACAATTATAACCTATCAAACATATATGTAGATACCGATATTGACATAACCGGGATGACGATAAACAAAGAAGAGGCAGTTTATTCTTCCTTATTTATTCCGGAGTATTATTCAAATATTAAGAGCGCACCTAAGAATATATATCTTAAAGGCAGCATTTTGGCAAGTGCCGCCTTAACAAAGGTTGGACCTGTCTTTGGTACCAACCTGCCAAGCAGCTCCACTTATAAATCCACATGGCAGCTTGACAACTCTAATACTTATCAATATACTACTGATGCCGGTACGACAAAGACAGACCTTACTCTGACGAATGCCGGCGGTGTATCTGTAGCGTCGTTTGATAACTCTTCTTTTAATACGTATGCGAAAGAAAACGACTTGTCTTCATGGTCAGGTTCTGTAGATGACCCGATTCTGAGAAAGGTTATATTCCCCGAGTTCACAAAAACGCGTGACGAGTCTATAAGAAACAATAGAGAAAATGTATGTACGGTCACATTGGAAGATGAAGAAACCGGCAATTACAGTTATGAATGGTATTTGGATGATGTAAAACAAGAGTCTGCCACTACTAAGACTTTGACTGTAACATCTACAAACAAAGTTATTAATGGTAAAGTGAAGATTACTAACGATAGTGGTTATGATTATACCTTAGGCTTTACCGTTGATCCTCTTTATTACTCTATCGACCTTTATGCAGATGAGTATGCCGGTGGCGACGGTACGGCTGACAATCCATACCGAATTATTGACGATTTGCAGTTGGCAAAACTTGCACGTGATGTAAATAATGGTAACAAATTTAATGGTACATATTTCAAATTGGGGGCAGATATTACTCTTGACAAAGCTCTGTGGTTGCCTATCAGCCAGTGGGATGACTCAGACAGTAAGTTTGGAGGTAAGTTTGATGGCGACGGGCATACCATAAGTAATATGCACCTGCAATGGGAAGCCTCTCCAAGCAAATGGGTCAACTGGGGACTCTTCGGCTCCATTATGGGTACGGCAGATAATATAGAAAACTATGCATCCGTTACCAACCTCATTATGGAGAATGCGGTAGCAGAGATGAATCCAAATGGAACAATGTCCGGACAAGGACTTAATGTCGGTATTGTCAGCGGTGAGCTTTATCCTTATGCAGAGATAAGTAATATAATTCTCAAAGGATGTAGGATTACAGACAATGAAAATGAGTATTCCACTACTGTTAGTAATCACCGCATCGGAGGCATTGTGGGAAATGTAGAGGCTCAGGACGAAATTAATAGTTTTAGAATATTCAATATTTCCGCCGATACAGAGGTTGATGTTTTTGTGAATGCCACGACCAACAGTAAACAGTTTAACATTTCATCGGGCATAGGTAGAAGCAATTTCAAAACTTATACAGACGCTGTAAAAATCTTTCCAAAGAATATTTATTTACATGGAACGGCTGTCAAAACAATGTCTTCAAGCACAACTAATTTGTACTGTGGCACCATGTTCGGCAGAAACCAGAACCTTACTCCGACCACAGCGCAACAGGAGACGTGGTATTATTCTTTTGAGACAACTGCATTAAATAACGTTCTCGGCACTTATTTGGATTTTACAGATGATAACGCAAAGATCTTCCAAAGTTTGGTTAATAAATATATTACGGATAATAGCCTTGATGATAAGTTGTTGTGGTCATACGACAGCGAGAACAAATACTACTTTGGAAGTATAGACTTGACAGCAACAACTGATGCCAAATATACAGTTTCAGCTCCTGCCGGCAGTTATGAATGGTATTTGTCATCAGACAAAGTTAACTGGACAAAGGTTGAAAGCGGAATATCTGAAGGTACAAATGTTGTTGAGATACCTTATCAGGAATATAACCAATATGTCTATGCAAAGAGTCCTACCGGTATATCAAAAGTTCTTACAATACCGGCTCTGCGTATTGAGGCTGTTAAATTAAATCATGAAGAGGACTCTAAGGACTATAGTGTAAGCGTTGTCAACAGTCTATGGGGAAATGACAATAGCAATCTTGATGTCTCTTATTCTTGGTATATTAATTACGACTCTTCTAATGAAACAAATACTCCCGTTTCTACAGGATATTCTTATACCTATGAAGGTTCAGATGCCATAAAAGACCGAATCTCATGTCATATCGTTGTTACCTATAATGGTAAGACAATAGCCGATAGTTGGGTTGGTAACAGCAGAATCATTTATCTCTGCCCTGACGGTGTGACGATAGGTGATAAGACTTATGCTGCCGGTAATGATGATAATGACGGTCTTACTCCTGACTTTCCAAAACTGACATGGCAGGGAGCTTACGCTGCACTCAGCGAAGAAGGTTCTTGGGATGAAAACAAGATCGTGCTAATGGGTACGAGCGATTATAATGCGACATTCTCTACAACAGCTCCTTATAAAGGATTTGCTATAACTGCAAACCTCAGTGATGATAATTTAATGGGTGATTATAGTACTTGGAAGACTAAAGTTGATAACTCAAAACTCAACCGCAATACTACAATATCGGGCAAACATGGAGCTGTTGACTATAAAGGTGTCATTGAGATGAAAGAGAAAGGAAACGGCGGTGGTCTCGGCTTGTTTGGAGATACGCGTTTTGAGTATATCACATTTAAGCATCGTGGGGGAAGCTATGATATTATTTTCTGCCAATATAACAATTTGGAAATGGGTAAAGGACTTATTATGTCCGGTTTCCCCGACAGTCCGGGATATGGAACGTTGGACGGCGCTAAAACAACGTCACTACAGATTTTTGGTGGATTCAATAATGATAATCGTTTCTATCCCCTCAATACAGAGGAATTAATCGGACAAATGGAAGAGTCCATGCCTCACGGTAGAGAAGGATTTACCATGACATTCTTGTCCGGTCACTATTCCGCTATCTGTGTTGGCGGTCGTCAGACCAGAAACGATTTAAACGGATTGATGGGTACAGCCAATATGCCGGTCAAATGTACCATTACAATGGATATTGACAGAGATTGGAATGATGCTCAAAATACACAAGGCGTTCACTATGATGCCGGTATTATTATGGCAGGTAACCATGAAGGCGCAATGTTCGGCGATGTTGATATTATTGTCAAGAGGGGACATGTAGGTCGTTTGGTTAACGGTACTCTTGGAGCTTATAGAGATGTCAATACTACTATCAATGCACCTTACAATACATACATGGGTCGTGCGAGCATTAAGCTTGATCCGAGAAAAGACAGTAATGGCAAATATATAGATTCTGATATTGTCGTTACTGAACTTTATGGCGGTAGCTGCGGTCGAGGCTTTGATGATGGTAAACCGGTTGACAATCCATTCTATGGTTATGGAAAAGTGGTTATCAACGGTGGTACTTTTAAATATTTGGGTACTGCTTCAGATTTGTCAAATATATTGAGAGGAGTATTTGGAGCCGGTGCCGGCGGTACTAATGGTATCGGAGACGGTGAGAACCACACCTCTGATCGCAGAATAGGCTATTGGAGTGGTAATATTATGATTTTTGGAGATTATAATACAGCCAAGTCCAATCTTCTTACTTATAATTGTTACAATGCCGATACACACACTTATACAGTCATAAATCCGCTTGACACTAAGACGGAAGTTGAGATTAACGGAGGTGTTTTCGGTACGTCTGACAAACCTATTGATGGCGTTTATGCCGGTGGTAGCGGATATATGGCTCCCGGACTTTGGTCCAGTGGCAATTCTATACCTTCTCCTGAAGGAGGAAATATTTATGGAAAGAAAGGAACTAAAGTCGTTTCGATGACTATCAATGGTGGAGATTTCTATTGTGAGAATGGTGTTTTTGCCGGTGGTCGTGGTACAAACGTTTATTACGAGACGAAGTCGTACGGTGGAACAGCTTCTGATTATGACAAACTCGGACAGATTTTTGGCAATGTAGAGATGAAAATCAATGGTGGTAATTTCTATTGTCCTGTTTTCGGAGGCGGTTATGGTGTTGCAGATGCGAAATTAAAAGATACAGAAACCGTTAACACCCTCTCTGA
>JBJFGK010000035.1:0-4828 GCA_051892655.1 Prevotella sp.
GTATCTTGCCAGCTCATCATAGAAACATTCTTCATAACCGTGCGCTGACCTTGATCCCATAATACAACGGCACGACCGGCACCGCTGCCTGCGTTCATTGTTGACCAATATTTAAACTGATTTTCCAAACTGATATCTTCGGCATAGAAGTCTGTGGCTTTCTTTCCTACATGGATTGTTGATGTATAGCTGATACCTTCTACAATAGGATGATTGTAAATCTTTACTCCTTCCCTGCTTTGACCTATAATAGAAACATTAGCTCCTGACACCAATGTCCTTCCGTTATTCTTACCCAACATTTCTTCATCAGTACGTTGGTTGCCGTCTTCGTCACATGGCCAAGCACCGTCAGATGTCATAGTATAGCTCTGAAGCGGTTCATTTCCCGTCAACTGATATTCTCCATCCGGAACGAAGATATAAAATCTCTCCGGCTTTTTGTCAGGGTCTTCTGTCTCGGCTATCGCATTTGTCACGTTTGCCGCTTCTATAGCCTCATCAAGAGTACCGTCAACACCGACAATAAAGTCGAATGTATCATGTACGATAACACTTGTTGTACCTCTTGTCTTGAAATGTTTGACAAATGTTCCTTGGAAATCATTGCCATAGATATCCTTAAACTTTGAGCCCGGAAGCGTGTAATTAAGTTCGGCATTAGGAATATTCCAATAATAGAACGTAAGTGCTTTGCCTTGCTCTGCCGTAAAGGTCTCGTTCAAGTTATTTGCTTCATCAGTAAAAGGCAATGTTGTTTCTTGCATAGTACGGTCAAAAACAACTTTAATATATCCGCTTGAAGGCATATCCTCAACTGTCACGTTAGTATCGTAATACTTCTCACCGTTAATCTCTGTATATAAGAACTGCGGAGTAAGTTGTGCTCCTTCAATTTTTGACTCCGGAGCTTTTAATGTGAAGTGAACGATATAAGTATTAAGCAAGATATTACCTGCGGAAAGCAGACGTATGACAGCTGTCGGAGTGTTGATTGTAGGCTGTGTAATTTCCACATGACCGCTACCGCTGGCTGTAGCTTCTATCTTACCTATCTCTTCTGACACAAACTTGCCGTTCTCGTCAAGTGTAATAGGGCATGTTTCAAGTGTTATTGATTCATTGTCCTTAAGCATAGCGAGGTCGTCATCACTTATGGCAACACCTCCAAATGATACGCTTTGCAATGCCGGCTTGGCTATTGTCTGCGGCTTGTAGGTAACGGCAAAATAAGTATAATAGCGACCGTCACTCTGGAAGTTAACATCTTGGGTTCCTTCAGAGCCGTCCCATGTTGTCGTTACGAGGTTGCCGGCAGTATATCCGCCGTTATCGGCTGTCTTTCCGGCAATGCTTGTCGTACTTATTGTGCTGACCGCTTCAAGCGCTATTTCGCATCCCTTAGTTACAGGGAAGGACAAAATAGAATACATATTTATCTGACAACGGTCTTCGTCACTCATATTATTAAACTTACCTTTAATGGTGTTCCCCTCCTCATCTTTTCTGTCGCTTGCATTAAGGTCTATTTGCAAGTCAATAAAATCGGAATTTACATCATCCGGATCTTTCTTCAACTGAGTAACAAGAATACCGGACGAACGCTCATAAGCAATATCGGGTGCTCCTGCCTTGTGAGTGAAGTTCCACGTTGCCGTAGATTCCTTTGTCAAGTTTTCATCAAGGAGAGAGAACGTATTCTTTTCAAATAGCGGGAAAAGACGCAAGTTATCACCCGGCGCATTATAAGTATTTCCAATCTCATAGGTTTGGGTTCCGTCTTCACTCTCCCAACGTTTCAGGGTATAACCGGAATAGTAGAGAGTGTTATTCTTTGGTATAACATACTCATCGCCTTCTTCCACCCATTTTGCAGTTGGAGCTATACCGGAAGCATATTTACCGGCATTGAAAGTGATATAATATGTAGGTTTCTCCTTGAAATAGAACACGAGGTTACGGTGCTTGGTAATTTCAAATTCCACTTCGTAGCGTGTGCGTTTGCCATTTCGCTTTTCTTCAAGCGTGGGTTCTATCTCGCGCAAGACAAAGACCGTAGCATCAGTTCCCCATGAACCGTCTTCGTTCTTTGATACAATCTCCGACTCTTTAGCGTCATCTGGTTTAACCATACTAACCTTATCATCGTCAAGCATCTCAAGAACGGTGTACGGCTGACCGTCAACAATCTTGTCAGGATCGACAATCTTATCAAACAAATATGCGAATTTGCGTTCAAAGGATATCTTCACACGTGTTCCTTGAATGAGTGAATAGCCTCCTTCTTCAAGTTTAGTGATATATTCCTTGTCTTCAGCATCTTCAGCGACAACCGCCTCTGTCTTTGTTATGGTACCCTGTTCGTCATTGGCAGAGGTAACATTTAAATCCACGCGGTTTGAAGCAAGCATTTTGGACCTTATCCATTTATAATAAGAGAAATCATCACCTATTACAATAGGAATACGTGAAGCCGGATTTTGTGTTGTATATCGATAGATATACTCATGCTCTCCCACTTTTTCATATTCGGTAGGCACTACACCGTCAATCGTTGTTGTAGAGATAGGTGCGTAAGAGAGTATTTCTATCGTTGCACCTGCGCAAGAAGCTATATTGAGTGTCGTACCGGGTCCCATTGCCATCCACTCGTTGAAATCGGTGTTACGAACAAAACCCTTCTTTCCGGTACTGATAAACAGTGCCGCATCACGGGAATAACTATACTTGCTACCGTTGTCCAACACTTCAATATCAACGGGAGCACACAAGTAAGTGTCCGTATTTTTAGGAATGTCAACTTTCTGGGCACGAATACCGATGCCTGTACCAAACTCAAAAGTAATGACAGGGTCATTGATACGGTTGTCTATGCCGGTCTTGTTCTCTACGAATACAGGGCGGAGTATTATTTCCTGTCCTTCTGTTGCAAAAGAATAGTTCTTGCCTATCTCATATTTATTATTTGATTCGTCTATCCACCATACCAATGTCCAGCCCTTTTCATTCTTTTCGGCATCATAAGACTTAAACAGTCCGTGATATCTTGGGATATAAAATGAGCGGCAATCAATCTGATTTTGCGGCCATGTACTATTTTCGTCTACTGTAAATTCTGTATATGTTGCGCCATTATCAGCTGTCAACCATGCGTTATTGGTTACATCGAATTTTACGGTTCCCATTTTACCCGGCGTAAAATAAGCCTGATAAGTTACACTGTAACCTTCTTCCGGTACTGTAACAGAAAGACTCGGTGAGGTATTTTCCGTTGCGTCTTCAACTTTAACCCATTTTTGAAGCACGTAATCATCGGCTGCGTCTGATGTACCTTCAACTATATCTCCTGCAACGAAATAACTCTCAACATAGTCTTCACCTTTTTTATAGAAGTTTTCATGAATATCCTTTGTAGCGAAATCAACAAGTCCGAGTTTCATGTTTGTCGTTTCAAGACGTACTTTTGCCATTGGCAAATGAGCATATTCTACAGTTATGTTTCCTGTTGTCGCCTTCACTGTATAATCTACCGTTACTTTTGTAGGCTTTTCACTCTCTGCATCAGGCTCGACCTTAGTCATAGTAAGTGGCGTATCACCTTCTTTCAAACTTTGAATATAGTAACCATATCCGGCAGTAACGGTAATAGTAACATTATCGCCTTCCTTATATCTCTTACCGGTATTACCGTTCTTGTCCGGCGGTGTCATTTCAGTCGCTCCGGCATTATCCTCACTTTCCCATGTTGTAATCTTATCAGATGTAATAGAGTTTGTAACCTTTACTTCCGGCAGTTGCGGATAAACAACTTCAAGATATTCAAAGAATCCGTATGAACGTTTTGCTGCTGAACCGGCATAATCTACCTTTACATAGATTGCACTTGCATTATCTTTATAAGTGTATTGCAGCAAATGGTCATCTTCAATTACTTTTTCTCCAATAGCGTCAGATTGTGTTCCTTCTGCATTGTCATACAAGAAAGATAGTTCGGTATTATATGTCGCATTTTGGAATTTAGTCACACTGGGTGTTGTTGGATCGCTCTCATAGTCAGCTTTGCCGGAGGCTTTAACTCTAACAACCATACCATAAACGGCAGGTATCTTGAGAGTAAGGTTTTGGTTTAACTGTCCGCCTCGTGCTTCATTTCCCTCAGTGTCTTTCAAGAAGTTTACACGTGCATCATTATTATCCGCCTTTGCCCCAAAGAAGACCATAGGCAAGTCTATCTTTGTAGTATCGTTGACTGTAACGCATTTGGTATAAGTAAACGAGCCGTCTTTAGCGTCGGTAAATGTTCCGGAGATAATCGGCGCTCCGTCCTTTTGGTCGAAATACCATTTGGCGGTAACAGGAGCGTCGGTATCTGTAAGTGCATTGCTGCATTTTGTCATTACCGGCTTCAACGTTATATCTGTAGTGAAAGTGTAAGTTTGACCTACAACATATTCTTTTGTTCCGTCGGTCCATGCAGTCAAGGCATAACCTTCCTTATATAATGTAGTGTTTTCAGGTATCTTGAATGTACCGTCGGCATTGACATATATAGCTGAAGGCACTACTCCGTTAAGGTCTGTAACATTGTTCTCAAAAGTTACCAACGGCAGTTTTTCAAACACAGCCTCGTAACTGACATTGCTGTTAAGAGAATTTATATAGGTTACAGGCTCTGTACTTACATCTTCATTCTTGTCATAGTCTCTCCATTTCACAAACTTATAGCCTGTATACGGCGAAGCCTTGAATGTTATGCGCTTGCCGGCTTGTGCTTTTAAGGCAGAAGGTATATGAGATACTACACCGCCTTCAGCAGGTTCTGCCGAAG
>JBJFGK010000036.1:0-4788 GCA_051892655.1 Prevotella sp.
TTGTCATTCATTGCTGTTTGTTCATTCGTTTCATGTTCAAGCAGCGAAGACGGAGGTCCTTCCACCGAATTTCCACAAACGGAAAAAGTTATTGTTCAAGCCGGTAATCAAGGACGCGTAACAAACTACAAAGGAACAGGGGGCTCATTGGCGCCGGCAATGTCTGCTGCACAAGAGCTTACTATGCCGACACAACCTGCCATTCCGGCAGATGCTATAGACATGACATCCGGAAGTTTTCAACCTTGGGCACCGACAGGCGGTTCAAACTTTGTTGTTCCGGCAGGCAAGACTTTTAACAACCAGCTCGGTTACAGCGGTTATACTTATTATATAGCCGGCGAAGCTACATTTACTAATGTATGGGGAAGTGGAACTATCATTATCCTACCCGGCGGTAAACTTACTTACCCAAACATTGCTCTCGGTTACGATGTAAAAGTATATAACTATGGCGGCACATTCGTACCTGGTAGTACAGACTTTACAATGAGCTACGGCTCCGTATTTATGACAACCGAAGACTTTATAAGCACCGGCAAACTGAATATCAGCGGAACACTTTATGTAGAAGGCAATCTCAAAGCCAATACATTTGACATAAACAACAATGCCATATTGAATGTTATAGGCAATGCCGAGTTTACAAGTGCAATATTATCAAACAATGTAACAGCATATTTCGGGGGCAGCTTGAAAGCTGATTACTTTGAGCTAAATTCCGGTGTTGACGTAATAGCCGCTTGTCGCAGCGAATTCTCCGACTTCTATCTTACTAACAACGTGAAGTTCCGTTCTGAAGGATATGTGAAATCTCCTAAAACAAAACTTGATTCAGGTTCTACACTTGAAATAACAAGCGGTAGCCTTGCTTCTCTCGGAGAATTAAACATACCCAACGCACCATCAGCAAAGATTAGTGTTGCAGGAGACAAATATGCAATAGTAGAAGCATCTAATATAACTGTAAACTATAATGACTTGCGTAATACATTTACCGGATATATGGGTCTTCACGTAAATCAGATTAACGGTGACGGAAGTCTGAACGCTATTGAATTCCAATCTAATGTAAAGGTCAATGAAGATGATAATACTTACATTGAAGAAACGGCATGTCATCCTTCATTCGGAACACCGACCGGAGACGATGGCCCTGTTATAGACCATATTGCCGACGTAATATGTCCTGACCATGATCATGATATATCTTCTACATGTGTTCAGATTGCCGGCAACAAAGCCTATGTCTCCTATCATCAGCAAGGTGCAGGCTACAGCGGATGTTTGGAAGTAATGGATTTCAATGATACTTCTATCAATTTGCTTAACTGGTTACGTTCTGAAACTGCACGTGATTTCAACCACCTGATAATAGACAACAATCGTATCTATGCTACCGGAGGTTGCAACGCAGGTGCATTTATGGCATGTGTTCCTCTTGAGAATGGAGTGTTCACAAGCGGTGATGCTGATGCAATAGAAGTAGTAAAACTATATGGAGCCGACGGGAAGACACGCGCTCATGATGCTAACTGTGTAATACGCAATGGCAACTACTATACTGTTACGACAACATCCGGAATAAGCACCGTCAACGCTACAGAACTTACAATAGCCGACTTTAAAGCAACTACCGGAACAGCAAAACATGTAGCAACTGACAACACGGGCAACGTCGTTACTCTAAATTTAGGAGACAAGAGCACCACTGCTTCACCGGCAATAATTAACAAATACTCTGCCACTGACTATTCTCTTGCCAATCCTTTGTTAACACTTAATTCTGATATTATTACTCCTGTTGACGGCAAGAATGTTTGCAAAATTGACGGCAACAACATATACGTATGTCTCGGACAAAACGGATTCAAACGTTATACAAATGGTGTAGAAAACGGTACTTTCAAACTTGAAGGAACAAAATCTGCAGTTAATGGTATGGATTATGATGACAAATATATCTATATAGCATACGGTTCCGACGGACTGTATATCCTTGACAAGAACACTCTTAACGTAGTGGCAAGCTACACTCATAGCGGTGGCAAATCAGCCAACTACGTCACCGTTGTTAACAAGTTTATATTTGTAGCTTATGGTAGAGAAGGATTGCAATTGTTCAAACTGAAAGACTGATATTATATTTGTCTTAATCAATAAAGCTGCCCTATATTCGATAATGAATATAGGGCTGCTTTGCATCTTTTTACACTCTTCTTTTTATACATTTGAAAAAAGTATTAATTTTGCAACATCATGAAACAGCGTTTACAACAGATTCAAGAACAAAAGCAGATTCAAGTGCAGCGACTCACACAACAGCAAATGCTTGTTGTGCGATTGCTTGAAATGCCTCTTACCGAACTTGAACAAAGCGTAAATGCTGAAATAGATGATAATCCGGCTCTTGAGACTCAACATTTTGAAGATATCACAGACGACAATAGCGCTGATAATGATACTAATATTTTTGATGATAATGAAGATTTTGAAATTATTTCCGAACGTGAAGCAAGGGCAGATGCACTTGACAACGCGCTTGCCAATATAGGTCGTGATGACGAGATGCCGGAATCTGCCACATCACAAAGAGAGGAATCCGGCAACGCTGATTACGAAGAAATAACTTACGGCGACTCACAATCGTTCTATGACAAACTGAAAGAACAAATGGTAGAAGTCAATCTTTCAGAAACCGAACACGAGATTATGGAATACATCATTGGCTCACTTGATAATGACGGTCTGTTACGTAAGGATACTTCTACCATTGCCGACGAACTTGCAATATACCACAACATTGATGTTAGCGAAAATAATATCAACAATATCATAAAATTATTACAGACTTTTGATCCTGCTGGTGTCGGTGCACACGACCTCAAAGAATGTCTGCTCCTTCAAATCATACGCAAGACACCATCAGACATTACTGATTGCATGAAACATGTTGTCATCCAATGTTTTGACGATTTCATGAACAAACGTTGGGACAAAATCATACAACAACTGAAAATCAGCGAGCAACTCTTTGATAAAGTACGTACGGAATTGCTTAAGCTAAATCCCAAACCGGGTTCTGCCTTAGGAGAAACCGTAGGACGCAATCTTCAACAGATAACTCCCGACTTTATTGTTGATACTGCCGATGATGGGACGGTAACATTCAGTATCAATGGAGGTAATATCCCTGACCTGCACATCTCTCCTGATTTTACAGCCCTGCTTAAAAAATATCAAGACCAAAAAGGCAATATAACAAAATCTGAAAAAGAGGCATTGATCTTTGCAAAAGATAAAATAGATCGTGCCAAAGGCTTTATTGAAGCCATAAAACAACGTCATCACACTCTTTATATCACAATGAAAGCTATCATAGAAATACAACATCGGTATTTTGAAGATGGCGACGAGTCGGATTTACGTCCGATGATTCTCAAGGATATAGCCGAAAAAACCGGTCTTGATAGAAGTACCATTTCACGTGTCAGTAATATGAAATATGCTCAAACACGTTGGGGAACATTCAGATTACGCCATTTTTTCAGCGACAGTCTCAAGACCAACGACGGCTCTGAAATGTCTACGCGTAAGGTAAAAACGGCATTAAAAGAAATTATAGCTAAAGAAGACAAGCAACAACCGTATAGCGATGACTTAATAAAAGACAAGATGAGAGACTTGGGTTTTCCCGTAGCCCGACGCACTATAGCAAAATACAGAGAACAACTGGGCATACCTGTTGCAAGACTTAGAAAGAGATGAGAGAGAAAAAGATTGTTTTCACGGCTCGCATGCTGAGCAAAATATTCAACCCGCTATATTTACCGATAGTGGGGTTGATTATTCTTTTCCTTTTCAGTTATCTTAGTTTGCTACCATGGATATATAAAATAAAACTAATAGTTGTGTTTTGGCTCTTCACCGTATATATGCCGAGTGCTCTTATTCGCATATATCGCAACTATCATGGTTGGGCTCCTATACAGCTTGGCACAAAGGAACGCCGTGCCGTACCCTACGCTATCTCAATTATTTGCTATCTGCTTTGTTGCTATCTTATGACATTATGGCATGTACCGCGTTTCATGGGAAGTATCCTCATGGCTGCGCTTACAGTACAGATAGCATGTGCCGTAACGAATATATTCATAAAAATATCAACACACATGGCAGCCATTGGCGGTGTTGCAGGCGCTCTTGTCGCTTTCTCGCTAATTTTCGCCTTTAATCCCGTGTGGTGGTTATGCCTCGTCATTATTTTATCCGGTATGGTAGGCACAAGTCGCATGATACTCAGACAACATTCGTTACACGAAGTGACAAGTGGATTTATCTTGGGAACATGTTTCTCATTCTTGTCAGTCATAATATATTAAGACAGTAACTAACAACAAATAATTAATATGACACCAATAGTAAGTATTATTATGGGCAGTACAAGTGACCTGCCCGTCATGGAAAAAGCATTTAAGTTACTCAATGAAATGCAAATTCCCTTTGAAGTGAATGCATTGTCCGCACACCGCACTCCTGATGCTGTGGAAGAGTTTGCAAAAGGAGCAAAGACACGTGGCGTGAAAGTTATTATTGCAGGTGCCGGCATGGCTGCTGCGCTGCCGGGTGTTATAGCTGCTTCTACCACTCTGCCGGTAATAGGTGTTCCTATCAAAGGTATGCTTGACGGTCTTGATGCCATGTTGAGCATCATACAGATGCCTCCCGGAATTCCAGTCGCTACCGTAGGCATCAACAGCGCCATGAATGCAGCTATTCTTGCGGTAG
>JBJFGK010000037.1:0-4657 GCA_051892655.1 Prevotella sp.
TGTATCGGGACCTGAAATGGTTAGTATTATCAATTCGCCATTGTTCACAATATCGCTTATGGTAAAACCAAGCTCGGAAGATACAGTATCAGACTGTACTTCTCCCCAAGGTGTGACAAGGGACTGCTCTTTCTTATTGTCGCAAGACACAACAGCAAGAAGCAAAAGTAATAAAATGTAAATATTTTTGCGCTTGTAAGACATTTCTGTTATATATCGGCACAAAAGTACAACAAATCTTGCAAATATAAACTAAAAAACGTACATTTGCGGTTGTTTTTTAATTTAGCAACAATTTAGGCAGACTTATAATTGTGTCATGGCGCAATATAGAATATATCATGCCGGACGCATATTCAACATTAACAATAAGGGTAAAAAGAAACTATTATGTTACGAATAGCAGTACAATCAAAAGGACGTCTTTTTGAAGATACTATGAATCTTCTTAACGAAGCAGATATAAAGATAGGCACAAACAAACGCACTTTGCTTGTGCAGTCGTCAAACTTTCCGGTAGAAGTGCTATATCTGCGCGATGACGATATACCTCAAAGTGTCGCAACGGGCGTTGCCGACATCGGCATTGTAGGAGAAAACGAGTTCGTAGAGAAAAACGAAGATGCCGAAATAGTGAACCGTCTGGGATTCAGCAAGTGTCGTCTGTCACTCGCAATACCGAAGACTATAGACTATAAAGGCTTAGAATGGTTCAACGGGAAAAAGATTGCCACTTCATATCCGGGAATATTGAACAAGTTCTTGACTAATAACGGCATCAACGCAGAGATACATGTAATAACCGGAAGCGTAGAAATAAGTCCGGGAATAGGATTGGCTGACGGCATTTTTGATATCGTTAGCAGTGGCTCGACACTTATAAGCAACAATCTTCGCGAAGTGGAAGTGGTTATGAAGAGCGAAGCTCTGCTCATTGCAAACAAAAACCTTGACAAGGAAAAGCGTGATATTCTGAACGAAATGCTGTTCAGGTTTCAGGCGGTAAGAAATGCCGAAGACAAGAAATATGTCAGAATGAACGCACCTAAAGCGCGTCTAAAAGAGATAATAAGTGTATTGCCGGGTCTGAAGAGCCCTACGGTAATCCCATTGGCTGATGATGAGTGGTGCTCTGTACATACCGTTCTCGAAGAAAAAAGATTTTGGGAAATAATAGGCAAGCTGAAAGACATGGGAGCGCAGGGCATACTTGTCACTCCTATAGAAAAAATGATTTTATAAAATAATATCCAGACACGCAAACAAGATGTCTGATATCTACAAAACTATCTATCGGTGAAAAGATACTTATACCCCGACCGTTCTGAATGGAAAGACATAACAGAGCGACCTCACATAAACGCTGCAAAACTTAACGGCATCGTATCCGAAATCTTGGAAGACATAAGATCCGGAGGCGATGCCTCTGTGATGAAATACGAAGAGCGGTTTGACAAAGTCAGACTCAGTTCATTGGCTGTAAGCAGAGATGAAATGGAAGAAGCCTTGAAGCTTGTGTCCAAACCGCTGTACGACGCTATCGTGTCTGCACATGAGAACATTTATAAGTTTCATTCATCACAAAAAGAGACACACAACAAGATAGAGACATGTCCGGGAGTTACATGCTGGCAAAAGGATATTGCCATAGAAAAAGTAGGACTGTATATACCCGGAGGCACGGCTCCACTGTTCAGCACCGTGCTTATGCTCGCCACTCCGGCCAAGATTGCAGGATGTAAAGATATAGTATTGTGTACGCCTCCTGACAAGAACGGAAAGATAAACCCCGCGATATTGGCAGCGGCACACGTGGCAGGAGTAAACATGATTTTCAAAATTGGCGGAGTGCAAGCCATTGGCGCTATGGCATACGGCACAGAAAGCGTACCCAAGACATACAAAATCTTCGGACCGGGCAACCAATATGTAATGGCTGCCAAGCAGATTGTCTCCGTATCTGATGTAGCCATTGACATGCCGGCAGGCCCTTCGGAAGTATGTGTGATAGCCGACGAGACAAGCAACGCCACATTCGTTGCCGCCGATTTGCTCTCTCAGGCTGAACACGGAATAGACTCACAGGTCATATTGATAACGACATCAGAAAAAACCGCTGACTCGGTAGAACGTGAAATAGAGATACAGCTCGAACAACTGCCAAGAAGACAAATGGCGGAACAGACTCTTACAAACAGCAAGTGTGTGATTGTAAGAGACAAGACCGAAGCCATGCAGCTTAGTAATGCCTACGCACCGGAACATCTCATCATATCCACCGACGATTACGAGAGTCTGGCTGACATGGTAGTCAATGCTGGCAGTGTCTTTCTTGGCAAATATGCATGTGAAAGTGCCGGAGACTATGCCAGCGGAACAAACCACACACTGCCAACACACGGACACGCAGTAGCATACAACGGTGTAAACCTTGACAGTTTCTTAAGAAAAGTAACGTTCCAACATCTTACTCCGCAAGGTATAAAGAGTATCGGACATACCGTCGAGACAATGGCAGCCAACGAATGTCTCGATGCGCACAAAAACGCCATGACTGTAAGAATAAAAGAACTTGAGAAATGAAATCCTTAAAAGAACTGACACGTCCCAATATTTGGAGGCTTAAACCATATAGCAGTGCCCGCAACGAATACAGCGGACACGAAGCGAAAGTATTTCTCGATGCAAACGAGAATCCGTTCAACAATCCCTATAATCGCTACCCTGACCCCTTGCAGTCGGAAATAAAGGAAAAACTGGCGGCCTTAAAGGGAGTTAAAACCGAACAGATATTTCTCGGCAACGGGTCAGACGAAGCGATAGATTTGGTGTATAGATGTTTCACTCGTCCGGGCATAGACAATGTCGTTGCCATATCGCCGACATACGGCATGTATGAAGTATGTGCCGACATCAATGATGTTGAATACAGACCGGTAACTCTCGACAAAGACTTTCTGATTTCCGCCGACAAACTGCTTGATGCCTGCGATGCAAACACAAAAGTGATATGGATATGCTCACCCAACAATCCTACGGGCAACTGCATTGACAGAAACGAGATAGTCGAAGTCATAGACAAATTCAACGGTATAGTGGTAATTGACGAGGCATACTCTGATTTTTCCACAAAAAAGCCACTGCGCACAGAACTGGATATGTTTGAAAACATCATTGTACTCAACACTTTCAGCAAAGCGTGGGGAGCCGCCGGCATCAGATTGGGTATGGCTTTTGCGCACAAAGACATCATCGAGTTGTTTAACAAAGTGAAATATCCGTACAACATAAACATTCTTACGCAGAAAAAAGCGCTGGAAATACTCAAGGAACCATTCCAGATTGACAAATGGGTAAAAACGCTGATAGCCGAACGCAGCAGCCTTATCAGTGCGTTCAAGCTGTTGCCGATATGCGAAAAGGTCTATCCTACCGACGCCAACTTCTTTCTCGCTAAAATGACCGATGCACAAGGCATATACGACTACCTCGTTAATAAAGGCATTATAGTAAGAAACAGGACAAGAATAACTCTTTGCAACAACTGTCTGAGAATAACAGTAGGCTCGAAAAGCGAAAACAACGCATTGCTATCAGCACTCAGACAATATTGACCGACACGAGATAATCCTGACAACATGGCAACCAAGACATGTCTTAACTGCGGAACAGAGTATCAAGGCAACTACTGCCACAAATGCGGACAGTCAATAACGACCCGACGACTTACCGTAAAAGACCTTATAATAACATTGGTCAGCAACATCGTGCGCATGAACAAAGGCTTTATCTTCACATGTGCAAAACTCATTACAAAGCCATGGGTCGTTATTGCCGACTACGTAAAAGGCAAAAGGATAATATATACAAACCCGATACAACTGCTCTTTGTGCTATGTTTCATTGCGGTAATGATAAACAGTTGGTCCGGAGTAACCGACACGACGCTGAATTACATGAGAGCGCCTTCTCCCGATGCCGGATTCTGGGAAATAGCGGCGGTAAAATTCATTAATGCTTACCTCGCTTCGCCTGTAATGCAATATATCTCTGTGGCTTTGCCGCCTGCATTGGCAGTACCCGTTGCATTCTGTCGTAAAGGAGGCTTAAAATACAACATAGCCGAATATTTCACGGCATGTCTTTACTTTGCAAGTACATGCATCTTGTTGCAGTTTGTGACATTCCCGCTAAATCTTATTACCCCTAACCTATCCTACTTCTTTGCGTTGGCATATATCGCCGTTGTAGCTGTAATCTCCATATTTAGAGCGTTCAAGATTCACGGTTGGCGCAACAGATTAATGATGCTGATAATCTACATTCTTGTTACAGCCATATTCGAATATCTGATATTTAAGCCCGTTTCTTTCCTACTTAATGTCGGTATGGATATTAATCATTAATCCCGATTAACAGCTGCCATATACGAATATTTATATTTACAGGAAGCAATGTGCTTTCCGTATAGCTACCATATCTTTCATACGTGTCTTTCATCTTGTATAAATAGTTGGAGAAAGTCATTTACATCACTCCGGACCGGTTACTTGTTTAGGATAATAATGACAAATAACTAATTTGCTTCTTGTTGATACATGTTCAAAACTTATTCGTTTTAACAATAAAGTCTCGGACAGTTAGTTTGCGGTTCGGT
>JBJFGK010000038.1:0-5597 GCA_051892655.1 Prevotella sp.
TGTAAATCCCCACGAACTCAAAGGGAACTCAAACCCACGACAATTAGTGTCCGCACGGATTGCAAATCCCCGTGAACTCAAAACCGACAAGCTGCTGACACCCAGACAAGTCTCGCTGATAGTCTCCTACTTGGGAGAGCCGTAGCCTTTGCCCGCAGGGACTACGACCGGCGGTCAAATCCCTACGGACATAAAGGCGTAAAATAAAAATGCAAAAAAAACAAAATAACATGTTTGTTATAAGTTAAATTTCTTATCTTTGCATAAGATTCTGTCGCTCGGCAAACTGAAAGTAAACTTTCTTTGCGCTCGCTTAAACGAATCTTTGCATAAGATAAGCTACTCTCGTTCGCATAAGATTCTCACAACAGTTAATTGTTAACACTTATAATTATAATAATATGGAAAATAACACAGATTTAATCACAATGTGTGAGGCAAAGGCTAAGCAATGGCTCACACCTGTCTTTGACGCGGAAACACAGAAAACGGTCAAAGCCATGTTGGACAGTGAAGACAAGACCGAACTTATAGAATGTTTCTATAAGAACCTTGAATTCGGTACCGGCGGACTTCGTGGCATCATGGGAGCCGGAAGCAACCGCATGAACATATACACCGTAGGTATGGCGACACAGGGTCTTGCCAACTATCTTAAGAAGAACTTTGCGGGCATGCCACAGATTTCCGTTGTGGTCTGTCACGATTGCCGCAACAACAGCCGTCTGTATGCCGAAACCGTTGCTGACATATTCTCGGCAAACGGCATAAAGGTATATCTTTTTGACGACATGCGTCCTACACCCGAATGTTCGTTCGCCATCAGACATCTCGGCTGCCAGAGCGGAGTGAACATCACAGCCAGCCACAATCCGAAGGAATACAACGGCTACAAGGCATATTGGGCTGACGGAGCGCAGGTGCTTGCGCCGCATGACACGGGCATTATTGACGAGGTTAACAAGGTGACTGTTGAAGACGTCAGGTTCGCAGGAAACAAGGAGCTTATACAGATTATCGGAGAAGACATAGACAAGGTATATCTTGACCTCATACAGGGAATATCCATCGACCCGGAAGTCATCAAGAGACAAAAAGACCTGAAGATAGTTTATACGCCTCTTCACGGAACGGGTATGACCATGATACCGCGTTGCTTGAAGCAGTGGGGATTCGAGAACGTCCATTGCGTAAAGGAACAGATGGTCAAGAGCGGAGATTTCCCGACAGTTGTCAGCCCTAATCCCGAAAACGGCGAAGCCTTGACTTTGGCCCTCAGAGACGCCAAAGATCTTGATGCCGATATCGTGATGGCAAGCGACCCCGACGCAGACCGTGTCGGCATGGCCTGCAAGAACGACAAGGGAGAGTGGATACTTATCAACGGCAACCAGACATGCCTACTGTTCTTGTACTATATCATAAAGAACCGTCAGGCGACAGGCAAGATGCAGCCGACAGACTTCATCGTGAAGACTATCGTCACTACGGAAGTAATCAGGAAGATTGCCGACAAGCAGCAGATCGAGATGCGCGACTGCTACACAGGCTTCAAGTGGATTGCAAGAGAGATAGCCCTCTCGGAAGGCAGACAGCAGTATATTGGAGGCGGAGAAGAGAGCTACGGCTTCCTCGCCGAAGATTTTGTCCGCGACAAGGACGCCGTTTCGGCATGCGCCCTGCTGGCTGAAATATGCGCTTGGGCGAAAGATCAGGGCAAGACTCTGTATGATGTGGTTATGGACATCTATCTCGAGTACGGCTTCTCACGCGAGTTTACGGTCAATGTCGTTAAGCCCGGCAAGAGCGGAGCGGATGAAATAAAGCAAATGATGACTGATTTCAGAAACAATCCTCCTACTGAGCTTGGCGGAAGCAAGATCGTTATATGGAAAGACTACAAGACTTTGGAGCAGCGTGATGCCGACGGCAATACAACAAAACTTGACATGCCGGATACAAGTAACGTCCTGCAGTGGTTCTCTGAGGACGAGACCAAGATAAGCGTCCGTCCTTCAGGTACGGAGCCGAAGATCAAGTTCTATATCGAAGTTAAGGACGCTATGGCTTCAGCCGCCGACTATGCGGCATGTCTTGAGAAATCAAACAACAAGATTGCAGCCATCAAGAAGTCTCTCGGACTGAATTGATCTTAGCCCCAAGCGGTCTTGATGACCGTTTCGGGCTTTAACGCAAGTGCTTACACTTACACATATAATAGAAAAGGACTCCTGTTGGAGTCCTTTTTATTGTTACGTGAATATCGTTTTTAAAGCCAGCCGGGATTGCCCGATATGTCATTTAAGCCTTCCGGCTATAAACTCCTGTAAGGCCTCGTCACGCAGGCCGGTAGCCAGAACACACCCCTTGTCATCTACGATAATGGTGAATGGAATGGAGTTCACGTCAAACTGTCTTGCGGCTTCATTATCCCAACCTTTCAAGTCAGACAGTTGCAGCCATTTGATACCTAACGTGTTTATGGCGTTCTGCCATTGTTGCTTGTCCTCATCAAGCGAAACGCCTATAATGCCAAGCCCCTTGTCATGATACATGTCATAGAGGTTGACGAGATTGGGCATTTCCCTTCTGCACGGACCGCACCAGCTTGCCCAGAAGTCTATAACGGTAATCTTGTTCTTGGCGAACACCTCTTTTACGGAAACGATATTGCCGTTGATGTCGGGCAGGGAGAAAGTCACGGAATTGTCGTCCCGGCTCTGTTCCGTAATGTCATTCTTGGCGGCGGTATTGTTTGTCATGGCCTTGCCGCATGACACAAACGACATGGCACAGACGAAGCAGACCGATGCTACCGTATTGGCGGCAGTTTTCTTAGACAAGATACTGAGAACTGATGCTTTCATTATTAACAACCCTCTTAATGGTTTCCGCAAACATGTCGGCTACGGACAGCTGCTTTACTTTTGCACATCTGTTGGAGTAGGGGATGGAATCGGTAAACACAAGCTCTTCAAGTGAAGAGTTCTGCACACGTTCGCTTGCCGGACCGCTCATCACGCAATGGGACGCGCAGGCCCTGACACTCTTCGCTCCGGCAGCCTTCATGATGTCGGCGGCCTTAGTGATTGTGCCTGCCGTGTCAACCATATCGTCTATGATAACGACATTCTTCCCCTCCACGTCACCTATGATCTGCATGCTCTCTACTACATTGGCCTTAGCGCGTGTCTTGTTACAAAGGACAAGCGGACAGCCAAGATATTTGGCGTAAGTGTTGGCTCTCTTGCTGCCGCCGACATCAGGAGATGCTATGGCAAGGTCTTCAAGCTTCAGACTTTGCAGATACGGCAATATCACACCTGAAGCGTAAAGATGATCGACAGGAACGTCAAAGAAGCCTTGTATCTGGTCGGCATGAAGATCCATAGTGATAAGTCTGTCGATACCGGCAACACCAAGAATGTCGGCAATAAGTTTGGCTCCTATGCTTACACGGGGCTTGTCCTTTCTGTCTTGACGCGCCCATCCGAAATACGGCACAACGGCATTAATGGACTTCGCAGATGCACGCTTCGCCGCGTCTATCATAAGGAGCAGTTCCATAAGATTGTCTGAGTTAGGGAATGTGCTTTGGACGAGAAATACGTCACGACCGCGTATTGACTCCTCATAAGAAACGGCAAATTCTCCGTCGGAGAATTTTGTAATCAGCAGGTTGCCCAGCTTGCATCCAAGACTTTGGCAAATTTTCTCTGCAAGGTATCTGGTGCTTGTGCCTGAGAATACCATAAAAGAGTTGCTTTCACTCATTGTGTAATTATAATTTATGGTTGGTTTTTATGAAATTATTTTCTTTAGTTTCTCGAAATGGTTTATCAGTTCCTTATAGTTCTGCTCATGCTGGATGTTGAACTTGTTCCACAAGTCTTCACATATAACGACTCCTCCGAAACCGAGTTCTTTTGCCGTTCTTATGTTGTCGAGATTGACACCCCCGCAAGCATACACATGCCTGTCTATAATGCCGTTGTCGGCTGCATTCCTTAGTTCCTCCATGCTGTACGGAACGTTGGTGCCGTCATTGAAGGTGTTTGCCAAAAACACGTATTCGGCTTTTTTCTTTAGTTCTTTGAGCCTGTCGATATGATAGCATGAACGGCTGAAGTTGCCTTTGTATCCGGCAGGCACGGTTGAGTCCTCGTCATCAATATGTATGCCGGCAAGCTTGTATTCGCTTTTCAAGTAATAATGGTCGTGTACCGTTATCCTTGAATAGACGTCATCTGATAGCAGAGACAACAGACGCTCGGAATATACGGGAGACGCTTCGGGCTTGTTTAAGTGCAGGTTGTCAAGCCCCTCATCAAAAAGGGTTGTCAATATTTTGTCTTCTTCAACGAAGAAGTTGGGTTGGGTCATTAAGATGAGTTTCATCGTTTGTCTTTTTCAATACGATATATTCAAGAAAACCTTTAACCGTTCAAGACTTGTATTTACGGTTTTTAGTGTTTTCAATAAAATTCGTTTGGTAATGCAAAGGTAAAAAAAAATATGTAAATACAACAAATATGATAAATTTATTTAGGTGTAAGGCAGGCTTTGTTTATGGTTGTCACGCCAGAGCCGCTGTCGGTCGGTCGTGCGGTTTACATGTGTTTTGCCGTATTTTGGAGGCTTGGAGTATATTATTTTGATATTTTTTCTTAATTTTGCAATCATAATATAATTTGTTATGGAGCAGAGAAAACCACGACCGGTACGACCGAAAAAGAAATTAGGACAGCATTTTCTTGTTGATTTAGGTATAGCCAAAAGTATTGCCGACACGGTAGATGCCTGTCCGGATATTCCCGTACTTGAAGTCGGTCCGGGCATGGGGGTGCTTACCCAATACCTTACGGCCAAGAACAGAGAGATAAAAGTAGTGGAAATTGATGCCGAGTCCGTGCGTTATCTCAATGCCGAATATCCTTCGTTAAGAGATAACATCATATCAGGCGATTTTTTAAGGATGTCTTTAGACGAGGTCTTTGCCGGAAGGCCGTTTGTGCTTACAGGAAATTATCCTTATGATATATCTTCACAGATATTTTTCAAGATGCTTGACAACAAGGATATTATACCGTGTTGCACAGGTATGATACAGAGGGAAGTGGCCCAGCGGATAGCTTCCGCGCCGGGAACGAAGAGCTACGGCATTTTGAGTGTGCTGATACAGGCATGGTATAATGTGGAATATCTGTTTACCGTTGACGAGAATGTCTTTAATCCGCCGCCGAAGGTCAAAAGTGCGGTTATAAGAATGACACGTAATGATGTCACGGAGCTGGGTTGCGATTGGAATTTGATGAGAAGGGTGGTCAAAACCGTATTCGGCCAGAGAAGGAAGATGCTGAGGGTCTCGTTAAGGCAGATTGTACCCGTATCGCCTAAGAGCGAGTCACTATATAGTAGCGATATTATGACAAAGAGACCGGAACAACTGTCTGTGTCACAATTTGTAGCCTTGACAAATCTTGTTGAGGATTGTCTGTCGCGGTCAGAATGATAAAAGGATGAGCTGTTCATAAAGCAAAAAACCGTATTTTTCTTTTTCATTCTCTTTAATTATATTATCTTTGCATAAGATATAC
>JBJFGK010000038.1:5697-19602 GCA_051892655.1 Prevotella sp.
TGCACTCGGCATAACATCCAAGCAAGCTTGATGATTCTGCTCTCGTTTGCATTATCTTTGCATAAGATATACTGCACTCGGCATAACATCCAAGCAAGCTTGATGATTCTGCTCTCGTTTGCATTATATTTGTAACAGTTTTCATGTTGGCAGATTGAAGAACATATAATAAATAAATATATAAAATAATCAGATATTATGATTGACATCAAAGCTACTCTCGCTGAAAGCGAAGAAAGAATGGAAATGGCAGCAATGTTCCTTGAAGAACAGTTGTCACGTATTCGTGCCGGAAGAGCCAATATTGCTATTCTTGACGGTGTTAGGGTTAATTCTTACGGTTCTATGGTACCGCTCAATCAGGTAGCAAACGTATCAACTCCTGATGCACGTACAATAGCCATCAGACCTTGGGACAAGAAGACAATTAGAGACATAGAAAAGGCCATTATGGATTCTGATGTTGGTATAACACCCGAGAACAATGGCGAAATAATACGTCTTGGTATTCCTCAGCCTACGGAAGAACGCCGCCGGGAACTTGCAAAACAATGCAATAAAATAGGTGAGAAGGCAAAAGTCGAGGTCCGTAACGTCCGTTCTGATGTAAAGGACAAGTTGAAAAAAGCCATCAAGGACGGTCTTTCTGAGGACAACGAGAAGGATGCCGAGCTCGAATTGCAGAAGATTCACGACAAATATATAAAGAAACTCGATGAACTTCTTGCAGCCAAAAACAAGGAAATAATGACCGTATAATCAAGGTTTTATGATATTGACATGATTCATGATCGGGTTAGTCTTTAATGATGCCGGGTCGTGAATTATGTGTTTTATATGCTGATGACTAATTGTTGGCAACCGACCTAAAGTTTGACAGATGAAAGGACTTGTAATCAGAAATACAGGAAGCTGGTATACTGTATTGACAGATGACGATAAATACATAGACTGCAAGATAAAGGGCAACTTCAGATTAAAAGGGATAAGAAGCACAAGCCCCGTTGCCGTAGGTGATCGTGTCTCTATTTCGGATAATGTTGAGGGAAACGCGTATATCACAGACATAGAAGACCGTAGAAATTATATTATCAGAAAGTCGTCAAACCTGTCAAAACAGAGTCATATTATAGCGGCTAATGTCGATCAGGCCTTTTTGGTTGTAACGATAAACAGGCCCCAGACATCAACAACATTCATCGACCGCTTTCTGGCTTCGGCGGAAGCATACAGGGTTCCTGTGGTTTTGGTGTTCAACAAGACCGATATACTGACACCGGAAGAGCTGGAATATCAGTCAATGATGATAACTCTTTATGAGAATATAGGTTATAGATGTGTAGCTATATCGGCATTATCAAAAGATTCAACGGAAGTTCTTAAACCTCTTTTATACAACAAGATAACATTATTGAGCGGTAATAGTGGAGTAGGCAAGAGCACTCTCATTAACCAACTCGTGGAAGGAGCCAATCTGAAGACCGCAGAAATAAGTGATGCACACAATACCGGTATGCACACCACAACATTCAGCGAGATGATAAGACTGCCGGAGGGCGGGTGGATAGCAGACACGCCGGGTATAAAAGGATTCGGTACTTTCGATATTGAGCCCCATGAACTGTGCGGATATTTTAAGGAAATATTCCGCTTTTCAGAAAATTGCCGGTTCAGTGACTGTACTCATACTCATGAACCGGGCTGTGCCGTGATTGCCGCAGTTAATGAACATTATATTTCAGAAAGCAGATACAACTCATATCTGAGTATGCTTAAAGACAAGGATGAAAGCAAATATCGTGAAGCGTATTGACATCAAACTAAATATCTGATGTTTTTAATGAATTGTTTTCGTACAATATTAGTGGCAAGCAGACGTTATTAAATATACGGATAAATTAAATAAATATTATCATCAATCAATATAAACCCATGATGACGGATTTAAAGAGATATATTTTCACGATACTTAGTGTGACGGTCTTGATGCTTCTGCATGTGGCATGTACTGATGAAGACAGTTTTAGCACATCACGCTCAAACATACTTACTTTTTCTACCGATACGGTAATGCTTGATACTGTCTTTTCAAAGGTGCCGACACAGACATATTCGTTCTGGGTATATAATAGGTCCGGAGACGGCATAAGATGTTCTCGCGTAAGGCTGGAGAATGGTAATCAGACTGGATTCAGAGTAAATGTAGACGGGGAGTATCTTAGTCCTTCGGCAGGTTATCAGGTTCAAGATGTAGAGATAAGAAATAAAGACAGTATAAGAGTCTTTGTTGAACTTACATCTCCCGAAAATGGAATGAACGGGCCTCAGAAAACAGAAGACAATTTAGTCTTTATATTGGAGAGTGGCGTGGAGCAACGTGTCAATTTATGCGCATATACTTGGGATGCCACCTTGATGAAGAATGTCACGGTTGCCGAAGACATGACGCTTGACGGAAGAGACAGGCCGATAGTCATCTATGGAATGATGAAGGTGGAGGAAAATGCCACGCTTAACATAATGCCTGGCACCACCTTGTATTTTCATTCAGATGCCGGTATTGAAGTGCACGGGCGCATGCTTGCTATAGGAACACCCGAAGATAATATAATTTTAAGGGGAGACAGGACGGACCGCATGTTTGACTATCTTCCATACGACATGGTAAGCGGCCAGTGGCAGGGTGTCAGATTTGCTGCTTCTTCATATGATAATGTAATGCAATATGTTGACCTTCACGGTTCATTCGACGGTATTGTGTGTGACTCTTCTG
This sequence comes from Prevotella sp., assembly GCA_051892655.1. Lineage (GTDB taxonomy): Bacteria > Bacteroidota > Bacteroidia > Bacteroidales > Bacteroidaceae > Prevotella. The sequence continues at coordinate 8,471 of JBJFGK010000038.1, forward strand.
ATGTGAGCCTCAATACCCTTGAGATGTCCTCATGCACGGTACATAATTGTCAAGGATATGGCGTGAAGATTGAAAACAGCAAGGTGAATATCTCAAACTCCCAGATAACGAATACGCTTAACAACTGCGTTGGAATATTTGGTGGAGATGTGACACTTCGGCATTGTACCATAGCACAGTTCTATCCTTTCGACTCGAAACGCGGACCGGCACTGGCATATACGAATATCTTGAATGACAAGGCTGCCCCTCTTGTGAGGATGGATTGCCTGAACTCAATAGTTACCGGATATGCTGACGACCAGATAGACGGTAGGAATATAGGTGATGAAGCAACCGCCTTTAATTTCCGTTTCGTCAATTCCATCTTGAGGACTCCCGAAACAGAAGATGAAGAACATATTATAAACACGTGGTTTGAAAATGTTGAAGATACTGCGGCTATTGATGGAGAACGCCATTTTAAATTGGTAAATATAAACAGACAACGATATGACTTTCATCTAAGTGATAAGTCATCCGCAATAGATAGCAGCAGTATTGATTTCTCGTTGCCTTTTGACAGAGATGGCAACAGACGAGATGACAAACCAGATATCGGTTGCTATGAATTTTTAAAAGATAATATTGAAGAGTAATTGTCAATTATATAAAAACCGCTATGAAAAACATAACCATTCAATCAGAAGTATGCTTCTGCAGCTATGAAGAGCTTGATGATGATGCTCGCCGACTGATAGACAAGGCAAGGAATGCAACAGAAAACTCCAATTCCAAATACTCGGGCTTTAATGTAGGGGCTGCCCTGCGTCTGGCTAACGGTATGGAGATTATAGGTGCAAATCAGGAAAATGCTGCATTTCCGGTTACAATATGTGCCGAGCGTTCAGCAATTTTTAACGCACAGTCCAATTACCCGCAGTCTGCAATAACCCATTTGGCTGTTGCCGCACGAAATAAAGACGGTTTTACCGACATTCCTGTGTCACCTTGCGGCTCTTGCAGACAGGTAATGCTTGAGATGGAAGATCGTTATAACAACAACATAAAAATATATCTTTATGGTCAAAAAGGTGTATATGTTGTTGATAGTGCAAAAGATTTGCTCCCTCTTTCATTTGTTGACAGCAGTATGCACTGATATCATCACGCAATTCTGTTCTTTTTTGCCGGACGTTTATATATCACACAACATCCGATACGGGCAATATTCACATGCAGATATGTCTGATGTTGGTGTGAAGTCTTGATTTTGTTCAAAAATTTCGGATAAAATGCGTTTAAGATTATCCATAAACTCTTTTTCATAGACTCTGATATCGGCAATCTTTTCACGGTTTATAGACAATGTCGGGTCATATTGTTCGCTATTGGCTTTTTGGATAAACAGTAAGGCCGGGCTTACTTGCATATTATATTTGTTAAGAATCTTGTCTTTGCTCACGATTATTGAGTAGAGCATGGATTGGAGATAATAGTCGGTATGTTTTTTCTTGTCTGTCGGTATGTTGAATATTGAGTCGAGGCTGTTTATTCCACTATACGGGGCATTTCCTGTCTTATAGTCAATAACTCTTATGCGTTGTAAACCTGTCTCGAGGTCTGATATACAATCCAAACGGTCTATTCTTCCTCCGATTCTTATTGTTCTGTTACCGGCAGATGTTGTAATGACACAGTCTTCATAAACATCTTTTTCTGCATCTATAATCTTAAATGGTACCAATTTAAGATCTGTTTCCAACAATCTGTGGATATACCTGATAATTACTTCCCTCGTTATAATCTGCAAACCATTGAGTTCAATCTTTTTACGCCTGTGGTCAGTAGTCTTGAATATTTCATTTACAAAGACATCATCCACAAGTCTTGTTATAAATTCTTTTTGTTTTAATAAATTCTTGATATTGCTTTCCGTTATTGTCTGTCCGGCTTTGAACACCTCTTTATAGATATATTCAGCCGCGTTATGGAATATATTTCCGAACAAACGGTTGTCAATTCCATCTTCGCTTATGTCTTCTGTTTCTTTGATACCGGCGATATACCGATAATAAAATTCCAAATGACATCTCATATATTTATTTATGGCAGTAGGAGAGAGACTGTCTATACCGTTGAGAACTTCCATTATCCTTTTGTCTTTCTTTATGGCTATAGGCCGGCGTGAGGCAGTTGTCTGTTTGGGAACAAGTGATTTCTTAGAAATAATATGTCCGCTTTCAACGAGCATCTGCAATACGAAACGGCTCATTTCACCGGTAGTACCATTCTCTGTGGCCTTGTTGTAAGTAATGGTTATGTCTTCTGCACGTTGTAACAGATGATAGAAATAATATGCATATACGGCGACTTTATTGTCTATGGTAGTAAGTCCGTAGGCCTTTCTTATGGCATAAGGAATGAAAGACGAATCATTTACACCTTTGGGCATGTTGCCCTCGTTGCACGATAGTATCAGCACATGTTTGAAATCAAGATTTCTTGTTTCAAGCAAGCCCATTATTTGAATACCGGTGGCAGGTTCACCATGAAAAGGTATAGATGTTGATCTGATATGTTGTATTATTACCTTTTGTAAGGTTATAGTATCAACATTCAAATCTCCACATTCAATAAGATTGTCTATTCTGTTGCATAGTGTGTACATCCTGAATAGAGATTCTTGGAACAAAGGATCGTTTTCTCTATTTTCAGCCATTTTATCGGCAATGACACGAATTGTGTCAAGTATTTGCTCCATTAGTTCATTGTTGTCTCCGTATTCGGAAAACACTATACTTAAATGCTCGTCAACAGATAAACGTTCAATAGTAGGATTAAATGCAGATGTATCTTTTAGCTCTGTCGCAAGAAGCTGACATTTATCGGAAATATAACATGCGTAAGGGTGGGTTAGAACCTGTAAGACAAATCTTAAACGATATGTTGAATTGTTGGGTGAATAACCGGAAGTCTTTAGTTCCAACAAATATGCAATTAATGATGCAATTGCCGTTTGTGCCAGCGGGAAGCCTGTCGTAATATTAACTTCCGAAACATTATCCGGAACATATCTTATTACCATAGGTAGAAGATTTTCGTTGCACATTATTATAGCGACATCTTTGCCGTCGTTATACCTGCATTTGTCATTAAGCCAATCACTTATAAATCTTGCTTGAATGTTTTCTGTAGAAGAGCTTATCAGCGTTATGTTTTTCTTTTGTTCAAAATTATTGTATATTTCATCGTTATAATTATCCAGTTCATTAGGAAACAATGAAATAAACTGCTTTATATATTCACCGGCCTCGTTGGGAATATGAGTGTCCTTACGCATATAATATTTGTCAAAGTCCCAATAAAATTTTGCTTTGCCCTCTCTCATTATTGTTGAGAAGATTCTTTGTTCAGCCTTCTGCAAAAGATTAAAACCGATGAATATATATATATCGTAGTCAAGAGTCAGACTGTCTTTCTCTGCCACTTCTCTGTACATCATACCTTCATAGGCTATACCTTGATTTCTTAACCTTGTGTTGAAGTTTTGATAAATATCTTCTATATGATTCCAAAGTTTCAAGAAACGTTTTTTCAACTCGGTTTCGTTATTGTCGGAAAAATTAGCGAAAAATCTTTTGAGTATTGATTTTTGATTGTCATTCAAATACGATAAATCATCGAGTTCATGTAAATCTTTTATGTTACGGAATACATCATGTACCTCTGCCATATTCTTGTCTATGTCGTCAAAGTCGGCAAGCAACAGTTGGCCCCATCCATAAAAATGGTCTAACGTCTCGTTGATACCCGTACATTCGATAACGCTTTTATAGATGTCGCATATTAATTTTATCTGATCTCCGGCAATAAGCTGTGTTTGTTGTCTGAATAAATCGCTTATGGTTGTATATGTTGGAGACCAGATTGGTTTTCCGGCTTTTATGGCTAATAGTTCGTTAAGAAATATTGACGCTCTTTTATTTGGAAATACCACAGCTATTTTTGACAGATCTGTGCCATATTTGTTCAGGATGTCTTCTGCTACATATTCGAGAAACTTTTTCATATCCGATGATGTTATTATATTACGGTTTTTGTTTAATACGGATGCTATTGCTATTTAATGATCCCTGTTACTTCCTCTATTATATTTGAATATACATACCATATATATCCTTTAACGTTTTTATGCCCCATATTATTCAATAATGACATATATTCAGACACTTGCCTTATGTATCTCTCGTTTCTTTTTCCGAATTTGAAATCAATGACAATTGTCGTGTTACCATCCGTTATAACCCTGTCGGGTCTGTGTTCAATTACGGCTTGATTGTCACTTTTAATTCCAGCTGACAATATGCTACATTCATTGAAGACATGCCATTTGTTACTGAACCATGTTGCAATACGCTTGTCTCTCAGTCTTTCATTGAGCATTGTTTTCAGCTTTTCCGCCGACAGTCCTTTATTATATAAAATACCATCTAATTCAAATTGTGTCAGCACCTCATCAATATCGTCTGTCGTTTTAATCATTGAGAAAAGCCTATGCAATATACATCCTATTTTTATATACTCATTCTTTTCATTGTCATCATCTTTACCTGCGATGAAATCGATACTTTTGTTGCTTTGCCTGAATACAGGTGCTTTGGCTCTTTTACAATAATTAAAGCCGATGGGCAATTCGGGTTTAAGAAAGACATTGTCTGTATTTTTATCTTTTTTATGGTCTGTGTTGCCGGCGTATATCCGTCCGAACTCAAACAAGGTTTCATTTTCGCCTATTTCTTTATATACGGAATTGGGCAATAATACGCTGAGTTCAGAAAGACATCTCTCTATTATTTCCGATCTGTTACCTTGATTGGAATGTAAACTACCTAATACAAAAAGATTATTACCCGCTCTTGTCATTGCAACATAAAGCAGATTAAGATTATCCACAATGTTTTGCATGTGTTCTTCACGATAGTCTTCATCATAAATGGTCTCAAGCAGTTTCTTGCTATAGTCGATAGGCACTATCGGCAACTCGTTGTAAGGAGGTTGATTAGGTTTACACCACAAGGTATTTCTGTTGTTTTCCAATTTCCAATCGCAATATGGTATGATAACATTATCAAATTCCAAACCTTTACTTTTATGTATGCTTATCAATCTTATGGCATCAACGCCGTCACTTTGTATGGTTTTTATATTAAGTCGCTCATCCCACTCTTTGAGGAATGCCGATACACTATCCATGTTGTTGGCCGTAAATTCTGCAATACAATCAGAGAAGGCACATATATACGCACTTTCATTGACAAGTTCATATAGTTTGAAAGCATTAAAAATGTCTTCAACCATGTCTTGTAAAGGTCTTGCCGCGATTTTATCTATATTTTTTATAAAATCTTCCGGCAGCATTTTATCGGTAAGGGCAGGGTCGTTGCTCATATCTACAATAATGCTTTCAGACCTTGAATCATACCCTAATATGTCTTTTTGATAAGCGGTAGCGAGTGCGGTACGTGCTAAAACGTCATTACGGTCAGCTATTACGGCCAATGCTTTTATTATAATTCTGACAGCCATAGAGTTTTCAAGTCTGAAAGCTTCGTCACTTATCAAAAGAAGTTCGGGTCTGTTATTCATAAAATATTCGGCAATAGCTGGTATATGGCGGTTAAATCTTACCAAAATTGCGATATCTCCCATTTTCGAACCGGCAGTTAGAATGTCATCAATGCAGTTCTCTATATGCTTCATCATGTCAAGATCATAATCTTCACTGTCAAAAAGACAAACTCTAACCAACCCCTCATGATTATCATTTCTTTTTTGTTGTACAACATCACAATATGCTGTCATTATCTGTCGGGCACTTTGTTCGTCACAAATATCCTTTTCCTTTTCGTATTCATATTTTGCGGCAAGCTCAAAAAAACGATTGTTAAACTCTATGATGTTGCCTTTTGATCTGAAATTCGTTGTAAGAGACTTAATTTCTATGGTATCATGATATGGATACAATTGTTTCTCTATATTGTTGAGCAACCGCCAGTCGCCGGCTCTCCACCTGTAGATACTCTGTTTGACATCACCGACAATAAGGTTAGATATTATTCCCTGATACCTGTCTTCGGTAGCAGTATCGTCATGATGACTCATACATTCTTTAAGTAACACTTTGAAGTTTTGCCATTGTACCGTACTCGTATCCTGAAATTCATCTATCATGATATGTTTTAGTTGACATCCAATTTTTTCAAAAACAAATGGAGTGTCGTTATCATCAATCAGTTCATTTAGCAAATATTGCGTGTCACTTAACAAAAATCTGTTGGCATCATTGTTCAGTTCTCTTACCTTTGACTCTATGTTGCTCAATAACCTTACTTTATACAGATGTCTCAATGTCTGCATTGCCGAGCAATAGTTACGCCACATCTGTTGCCTGTCTGTTTCGGCTCTTTTTAAAATCGGCAATAGTGTGTCATTTACAATATCTACCAATCTTTCTCTGTCTTTGTTTGTCTTTGATATCCAGTTGTCAGCATCACTTAGATGTTTTTCCAGTGTTTTGTTCATACATCTTGCATCGCTGAAATCGTTACTTCTAAGTTTTTCAAAATAGCTATATATGCCTTTTTGTTTACCAGAAAGATAATCAGGTGTTATGTCGGCTTTATTAAGAGCTGTTTCAAACTCGTCCGCATAGTTCGACATGGTTTGTTTCGCCCCATCCGCCAAATGGTGTAAAACACTATTGTATTTTTCAAAAAAACCTGTTCTATTTACTGCTTCATTAAGTTTCTCGGCAGCTTTCTTATAGAAATCAGAAAATATTGTATGTCCGAAATCTTTAAGTTGGTTTACAACATTCCAAGTTTTGTTATCATCAATATTTGAATTGATATAATTCAAAAGCCAATTTAACATCTTGCTTGATGTCGTAAGCGATTCAATCAGTCTGTCAACGGCGTCTTCTTCAACTTCATAATCGTTGAGACTTGTTTTTAGGTTGGGTGTAAGGTCTAATTCTCGCGCAAGATTTCTCAATACTGACTGAAAAAACGAGTCAATTGTTTCTACCCGAAAATAATTGTAGTTATGTATAAGCAGCTTTAATGCCTCTTCTGCCTTATATGCTGCTTGTTTACGACTTATTCCAAGATCATGTGTAATGACATTTATATAAGGTTCTGAATCCGGCAGATTCCGCCATATTCCATATAATTGGCTTAATATGCGGTTTTTCATTTCCTCTGTGGCTTTGTTGGTAAAGGTCACAGCAAGAATGTTCTTGAAGCAAATAGGATTTGCAATAAGCAACTTTATATATTCTGTAGCAAGTGTAAATGTTTTTCCGCTGCCTGCACTTGCTTTATAAACGGTAAGTGGTATGTTTTTCATGTTATGTCATAATGTTCTATAAATATTACCAATCTCTGAAAATTTCAAGGCTGAATCGGCATCCTATACCATCAATTTTATCATTCCTTGTCGCGGCAAAAATACCCATTGAGAAAAATCTGTTGGTAAATCCATATCCATATTCAATATACGGATTGATATGATTGACAAATAACACATTTATATATACACGTTCCATCTCCATATATCTACCAACTAAAGGCAGTTTTGAAAGTATCATTAACGGAGATTCGTAAGTGGTATTTGTCCTGACGTAATATTTGGATGCATTGTACCAGTTGCTGTTTAACAATTGAAATTCTCCCGACCAATCGTCATTCCAACCTCCCGGAATGTTTTGTTCGCGAAAGTTGGTATAGTCCAGAAAATATGCGTTTCTACTCTTTGATGTATAAAATCCGCTTCCGGCTCTTAATGAAATGCTCTTCAATGAACTATATGGCTTTTTCCACGAAAAATCAAACTCCATACGTTCATAATCCATAGAAGCATTGCCTACTTTCAAGCCTCTTTCATAATCAGCGGTTATAAGCGGGCCTTCTTTTCCTATAGGTAAAAATTGTATTTGTATAGTTGGAGCGAAAGATCTGTATTTTGATGGTTGTTGAGTTATTTCAAAACCGCTTTTGTCAACGGCAGTCCTTATATGATAAATAAATCCGGTCTGAATACCCCATTGTGATGTCAGATCGTAATTATATCTGTTTCTTACATAAAAATCTTTGAAATAATCAAGATTAAGACTATTCCAATCAATTATGTTTGGATCCTCATGTTTTATTTTATCTACAATTCCTGATGTGGTTATTCTGTTGCCATTACCGATTTCAACTTCGATAAATCCGTCTCGTTTTTTGTCGAATGTATATCGTATGGGTGATTTTACATATATTTGGTTTTGCTTGAAAGAATAACCGACATCTGTGCGTAATCTTATATCACTGTTGGGAGTAAAATTATAAAATGCCCTTAATTTAAGTTTATATGTAATACCTTTATGGGCGCTATAGCTTAAATAGAGGGGATTGAATATCGGTGATAATCTGAACGAGCCTTTGTCTTCCGGGCCGAAATTGCCTTTTGTTCGACTAATTATATAATCACCGAAAAAGTTCCACATCTGTCTGTCAAAACGTTTGCTTTCTTTCTCCTGTCGTATGGAGTCTGTTTTTGTTGCATGTATTTCCTTTTCTTTATATGCCGTTTTGAAATTATCCGGTAGAGAGTCAGTCCTTATCTTTTGCATCTGCGACATGTCATTATTGCCGTTAGTGATAATGCTATCTGCCTTTATGTCATATACGGACATGCAATTTGCAGCAATTTTATTTCCCATAAAATGAAACAAGGTGTTGATGTCACATGTCTTAGGTATCAATGATAAGACACCATTATCTCCCATTGTCGCAAAAATGGTAAAACTAACCATGTCATATTCTCCGTTGATTCTTACGGAAATGATACGTCCTGTTACTTTGTCTGCAATGGCGGATCCTCGTACCAATTGTGTGTTATAGCGCTTTGGCACGAATACAATTTCAACTCTATTGCCGGTTAGATTTGTTATAACATATTTATATAAATTACTGTTGTCAGCGTTGAATGGTGATAATGATTGTGTTCCGAATATCGTCTCATTGTATATTGTCGGACTGAGATATTTCCATATTACAGACATTGTCTCTTTTTTTTGTGGTATGGTGCCGACAATCAGCTTTTGTCTTACTTTCGTCACATTTCCATTTGTTAGTGTGATGTCGTTGTATATTTCTCCATAATAGCCCCGTCGTCCTCTTGACAGGAAATACATGGTAGGTATAGTCATCAGAGAAACATTTCGTTTTACTGTGTTGAACGAATATCTGAAATATGCATCGGTTTGCAATGTGTCAGTGGCAACATGCAAACGCTCTTTATATGTGAAGACACGTTGCAAAACAAATCTGGCCGTGTCGTTTTTTATGACGACATTTGTCCCTGCTTTTAATGGCAATAAGTATGTCGCCAATATTATAAAAAGACTCGCAAATTTGTTCATAGGTGCAAAAATACCTTTTTTTATCGTCTTTTTATTAGATACTACAATTAAAAGATATTAAAGAAACTGATGTCTATTCAGACTATTTGTCTGACATGTTACATTTCTGTTAAATTACACTTTGACATGTTACGTTGTTGATGGATATTTCTTATTTTTGCAAAAACTATATTTCAAATATGGAGAAAAAGCGTATATTGGTTGTTGATGATGAAGAAACCCTTTGTGAAGTTCTCAAATTCAATTTGGAAGTAGAAGGCTATGATGTGGATGTAGCGTATAGTGCAGAACAAGCGCTACAAATGGATCTTACTAGCTACTCTCTCATATTATTGGATGTAATGATGGGAGAAATAAGTGGTTTTAGTATGGCGCGTATGTTACGAAACAATTCGGCAACGGCAACTATACCGATAATATTCTGTACAGCCAAAAGTACCGAAGACGAAATGGTAGCCGGGCTTAATCTTGGCGGCGATGACTATATAACCAAACCTTATAGTGTCCGTAATGTCCTTGCTCGGGTCAAGTCTGTATTGAGAAGAGCTGATAATTCCGACACACAATCAAACGGTGATACAATTGTCTATAAGACGCTGGTTATAGACAGACAGTCAAAACGACTTACGGTTGACGGTGAGATTGTGAGTACCACCAAAAAAGAATTGGAAATCCTCACTCTGTTGGTCAGCAATATCGGCAGGATATATTCTCGCGATGAAATTCTCTCTTTAGTGTGGAAAAATGAAGTCGTTGTTTTAGACAGAACGGTTGACGTAAACATTACACGTCTGAGAAAAAAGATCGGGCGATATGGTAGTCATATCGTAACACGTTTGGGCTATGGATATGGGTTTGAAGAGTAAGTTGTCATATCATCACAGGCTGTTTTTGCTATTGCTTGTGTTCTCTTGGGTGTTGATGGCCTGTTTTGTCACATTCCAATATATAAGAGAAAAACAATATAAGGCTGAAAAATTAAATGGCACTTTGCAGCTTTTCAACAAACGTATTGTTGATGCCATGACCGACGGGATAAGCCCGCAAACAATATTACAAAAGGACAATATACCATATAAAAATTTAAGAATTTCCATAATTGGTAAAGACGGGCATCTTATATATGACAATAGTCTTGATACCTTGCCGGAGACAAATCATCTTACAAGACCGGAAATCAAAGATGCTATAAACTATGGTATGGGATACACCGTAAGGCGTCATTCGTCAAGTACCGATAACAATTATTTTTATTCGGCAATGAAAGACGGAGACATAATTGTGCGTACCGCCGTACCTTATTCAGTATCGTTACAAGAGATACTTGAGGCTGACAATGGATTCCTATGGTTTATGCTTGCAGTCACATCAATGTTAAGTGTCATGGGATATTTTGCAACACGCAAACTTGGACTGTCAATACAAAGACTCAATCGTTTTGCAAAGAGTGCTGAAAAAGGCGAACGCATTTTGCCCGATGAATCTTTTCCACATGATGAATTGGGAGAAATATCACACCACATCATACGTCTGTATTCTAAATTGCAGAAAACTACCGATGATTTGCATAGAGAACATGAACGGACTTTACATGAAGAGCAGGAAAAAATACGAATTAAAAAACAACTCACTAACAATATAAATCATGAGTTGAAAACACCTGTTGCGTCAATTAAAGCATGTC
>JBJFGK010000039.1:0-4541 GCA_051892655.1 Prevotella sp.
GTTGAATGTCTCTTTGTAGTCAGCAGCTATTGCGAGCAAATCTTCTTTGTTGTCCTTAGGCAGTGTTATAACTGCTTCAGCTTCAAACGGTATGGCGTTGCGCATGTTGCCTCCGTGCCAACTTGCCAATCGTGCGTCATCGTCGGCAATAGTTTCGCGAATTATGCGTGCCAACATTTTGTTTGCATTACCGCGTCCGAGACCTATCTCCAAGCCTGAATGTCCTCCCTTAAGACCCTTTACCGTGATTTTAACGGCAATATCATCGGCATCGCTTTCCGCCTCTTTATAGTCAAGAGTAGCTGTTATGTCAACACCTCCGGCGCTGCCTATTATCATCTCATCATCTTCTTCGGTGTCAAGATTAAGCAGTATTGTTCCTGAGAGTTCGCCTTCCGGCAGTCCGTTAGCACCATACATGCCGGTCTCTTCGTCGGCGGTAATGAGTGCTTCTATCGGTCCATGCTTGAGGTCTTTAGCTTCCATGACAGCCATTATTGCCGCTACGCCGAGTCCGTTGTCGGCTCCAAGCGTTGTGCCTTTTGCCTTTACCCAATCGCCATCGATGTAAGTTTGTATAGGGTCGTTAACGAAATCGTGGTTGCAATCTTTCTCTTTCTGTGGCACCATGTCCATGTGCGCTTGCAGTATCACGGTCTTGCTTTGCTCCATGCCGGCTGTTGCCGGTTTCTTCATAACGATGTTTCCTGCCTCATCTTCAAAAGCTTCCACTCCTATATTCTTTGCGAAATCGAGCAAAAACTGTCTTACTTTGTCAAGATGTCCTGACGGACGAGGCACTTGTGTCAGCGCATAGAAGTTTTTCCACACACATTCGGGTTGTAAATTCTTTATTTCACTCATGGTCATTATGATTTATATGATTTATGATAAGTCTGATGTCTATTGCTCGGCATTGCCGTTGATGTTTCTTGTCTTGGTAAAAGACAATGCGCACCACGCATATATTCCGAGCGCAACAACCAACATGGTCTGTATGGTATGTACTATCAGCACAAAATACAGTGCATTGATGTCGCTGACACCGTAAAGAATAAGCATCGTTTTAACGGCAAAGTGCCAAGGACCGGCACCGTTTGGAGTGGGAACGATAACTGCTATGCTTCCTACCACGAAAGTTACGAGTGCACATCCTATGCCAAGCTCTGCCGTAAAGTCAAAACAGAAGAACGTAAGATAGTAGTGGAGGAAATAGCTTACCCAGATTCCTAAAGTGTAAAATATAAACAATGGTATATTGTCAACGTCTTTCAATGAAATTATTCCCTCTTTGATACCCCCCAAAGTAGCTTTTACCTTATTATAAATAGACAGTTTCTTCAATAATACGTGCATAAGTAGCAGTACCGACACGGCACATACGGCTGTGACAAGATAGCCTGTAGCCGAGAATCTGCCCAATATGCTGTCCATGCTTGTGCCTGTCCGCACAAAGAAAGTATCGAATATGCCCATTTGGAATATCAGTGTCAATCCCGTTACCGTCAACATGAGCAATGTGTCTATGGCTCGTTCGGTCACTACTGTGCCAAGAGCCTTTGAAAAGGATATCTTGTCATATTTCTTAAGTACACCGCATCTGGTAAACTCGCCAATTCGGGGTATTACCAAACTGCCTGCATAAGACAGGAAAACGGCATGAATGGACGTTGAAGTTCGCGGTTTCTCGCCAAGTGGCGCAAGTGTCTGTTTCCATCTCCACCCCCTGAACATCTGTGCCAATATGCCGAAAGGGAACGACAACAGCATCCATGTCCAATTCATCTTGTTAAAAAGGACATCTTCAATACTATGGAAGTCGAAGTCGCGATACATCCAATAGAGTATAACTCCGCCGAGCAGCAACGGAAATATTATCTTGAGAATGTTTGCGAATGTTTTCTTGATGTCCACTATACGATGATTTTTGTTTGGCAAACTTACAACAATTTTTTGAGAATAAGGAGTATAGCGGTATATTATTTACGATAATAAGTGTAAGAGCTATAGTTATGGTATGCAAACAATATGTTTCCAATAGCTAAGTAACGTCTTTGTAACAGACATTTCACATCTTTGCAATCGTTGCAGCGGGGCAAAGGAGGTATTTTTGCAAAAAACAATACTATGAACAAAGGCAAAGATAAGATCAGCGTTAAGCAACATAGCGGTGACAGGCTGCTTGATAGAGATGTGAGCTGGATGTTTTTCAATCACCGTATATTACAAGAGGCACAGAAAGAGGATTTGCCGCTGCTTGAGAGACTGTCGTTTCTCGGTATATATTCCAATAATCTTGATGAGTTTTTCAGAGTGCGCATGGCGTCACTTAACAGATTGCTCGAATCAGACAACAAAGATATACGTCGCCAACGTGCCGCTATAAGAGAAAGCATAGAACGCATCAACAGGCTCAATGCCATATACAGTCAAGAATATGCAGATACTATTGACATGGTGTTTTCGGCATTGGAGACGCACGGCATACGTCTCATTGATGACACACAGCTCAACGACATGCAAGAATCGTATCTTGAGCAATATTTTCAATGCCGTCTGAACGGTTATGCAAACCCTATATGGTTCTCATGTATAGACGATATAGGTAAATTGGAGGACAACAGAATATATCTTCTTGTAAAACGCACGGAGAAAAACAGTGATCGCAAGAAACCGAAAGGCAATCTCGCAATCATTAAACTGCCGGACAGGGAAAACGGACGCTTTGTCAGAATACCCGCAGACGACGGAACAGAGTGTATAATGTATCTGGATGATGTGATACGTTACTGTCTGCCACTGATATTTACCGGTTTCAAACCTGCAGACTTTGAGGCTTATTCGTTTAAGTTTACAAAAGACGCTGAAATGGAAATGGAAAACGACTTTGATTACGGTGTGTTGCAAAAGGTGGCAAAGGGTGTCAACAGCCGTAGGCGTGGTGAACCCGTGCGGCTTATATATGACCGTAACATGCCAAAGGACATGCGCAAGAAGCTGATGTCAAAGTTTGATATAGACAAGCTGGATGCTTTCCTGCCCAGCAGTCGCTACCAGAACCACAAAGATTTGATGTCTTTTCCTGTCAGTGGGCGTGACAGCCTGCGTTTTCCTGAATGGCGGCATGTCATAAAACCGGAGTTTATTCATGCAGAGAGCATAATGGACGAGGTTCGTAAGAAGGATTTGTTCATACATGTGCCTTATCATTCTTTCAACGGCTATATACGTTTGTTGCGTGAGGCGGCATTGAAACCTGAAGTGAAGTCAATAAAGACAACGTTATACCGTCTTGCCAAAGATTCTAAGGTTGTCAAGGCTCTGATATGTGCCGCCCGTAACGGCAAAAAGGTGACAGCCGTTGTCGAACTGATGGCTCGCTTTGATGAAGAGAGTAATATCAAGTGGAGCAAACGTATGCAGGAAGAAGGCATAAACGTGATATTTGGTGTTGAAGGACTTAAAGTTCACTCCAAATTATTGCTGATAGAAGCCAAGCATGGTAATATAGCATGTGTGGGAACAGGCAACTTTCATGAAGGCAATGCTAAAGTCTATACCGACTATCTCATGATGACAGCGCGCAAAGGTATAGTGTCAGAGGTAGCAAAAGTGTTTGACTTTATCTCCCGTCCGTTCTCTCCGTTGCGCTTTAGGGAACTGATGGTATCGCCAAACAGCATGAAATCACGCATAATAAAACTGATAGACAACGAGGCGAAGAATGCCCGCGCGGGTCGTGAAGCATGGATGAAGATAAAAATAAATCATATAACCGAGCCTGACGTTGTGTCTCATATCTATGCCGCAGCCCGAGCCGGTGTCAAAATACAGATGTTGGTAAGAGGCAACTGTTCTATCATGCCCGGTGATGACGATGCCGGTCGCAACATACGCATAGTTGGTATCATAGACAGGTATCTTGAACACTCACGCATATTGATATTCTGCAACGGTGGAGCACCGAAATATTTTATAGGTAGCGCAGATTGGATGCCACGCAACTTGTTGAGCAGAATAGAGGTAATGACTCCGGTATATGACGATGATATGAAAACAGACCTGATGCGTACAATAGACTATGGAATGGCGGATACTGCCAACGGCCGCATTGTGGATGGCACTGGCAGAAACGTGATACAGTCGGTGGCGGTAGGCGAAAAACCGTTCCGTTCGCAAGAGGCATTGTATAAAATATATGCCGGTGAGGATGTAAAAATAGAGAAATAATGTATCTTTGTATAACAGTAAGCACTGATTTATATAATACAGGCTGCACTCGGTAAATAGAGAATAATTTCTCTTTTACGTTCGTTTGCACTGTATTGGTTACTGAAAAAAATAAAAACGATGAGATTGGCTGCGATAGACATAGGTTCAAATGGAGCACGACTGCTGATAAAAAACTTCCGTATTGCTGATGACGGTGTGCGTCAGGTGGCAAGAGTTATGTATATGCGTGTACCGCTCAGACTTGGAGCTGATGTCTTTACACTTGGAAAGATATCGAAAGAACGTCAGGCTATGATGAAACACATGCT
>JBJFGK010000040.1:0-18643 GCA_051892655.1 Prevotella sp.
ATGATTGTCCAACGTGTAATTGCCATCAAAAAGTTCTCCGAGAGCCTTGTCTACATCCGACGGTGATATATCGGCAAGGAAGCCCAAACGCCCCATGTTAATACCAACGATAGGGATTCCACGATCTCTTACCATTGCCGCAGAACGCAACAACGTACCGTCGCCCCCCATTGAAATGACAAAGTCTGTAACAAAACCGTCTCCATCGAAAACTTCAACACAACCGGGAGCTATTTTGCCCGCACTTATAAGGAAATCGTAAAACTGTCTCTCCATAGACACTTCTGCGTCGTGAGCTTCAAGAAACGACAATATCTTTTGTATGTTTTCTGACTTTTTTGACTGATAGACATTACCAAACAATGCGAATTTCAATCTGCGCGATGCCATGTTTTGTATTTTTATCTTTACTTTTTAGAGATATGATTGAAGATAAATGACAAACATTTTGTAACTTTGCCATGTATATAATCACATGCAAAAATACATATTTTGATGCATAATGGAAATCCTTAACTTAATAAATTTCAAAAAATGACAAAATTAAGCGTTAACATCAACAAGATTGCTACGATAAGGAACGCTCGCGGAGGCAATAGACCCGACGTATTGCAAGTAGCCAAAGATTGCGAGCTGTTTGGCGCACAAGGCATAACCGTACATCCGAGACCGGACGAACGACATATAAGATATGATGATGTAAGAGGTATTAAACCTCTTGTTACAACAGAACTGAACATAGAAGGCAACCCCATTGACAAATATATAGACCTCGTTCTTGAGGTAAAACCCACACAAGTGACACTTGTTCCCGATGCCGACGACCAGATAACAAGCAATCACGGATGGGATACCATTACCAACAGAACATTTCTTACCGATGTTATTGGCAGATTTAAAGAATCCGGAATAAGAACATCCATATTTGTTGATCCTGTGCCTGAAATGGTTATCGGAGCAAAAAAATGCGGTGCAGACAGAGTAGAACTATATACAGAGCCTTATGCCTCAGGTTATAAGAGAGACAGAGTTGAGGCTATAAAGCCTTTTATCGACGCAGCCGTTACCGCCAAAGAAGAACATCTTGGACTGAATGCCGGTCATGACCTAAGTCTGGAAAACCTATATTATTTCCACCAAAACATAAGTTGGCTTGACGAAGTCAGCATAGGACATGCTCTGATATGCGATGCCATTTACATGGGAATGGAAAGTACTATCAATGCTTATTTGGATTGTCTTAAATAAAATCAAACATAGAATTCGTCTTTATAATAATGACACATTTCACAAACCGCCCTACAATGGCAAAAATCATGAAAACATTATGAATGTATTAGAATTTATCGCCACAGGTTCAGAAGATGTTGAGGCCCTGATACCATTAGATATAATGAGACGTGCCGGCATTGACTTCAAAACAGTAAGTATAACCGGTTCTAAAGAGGTTGAAACTGCACATGGTGTAACTATTATTGCTGATCTTCTGTTTGAAGAAGCCGACATTGACAATGCCGATATGCTGTTGCTACCGGGAGGTATGCCCGGCTCACTCAACCTGAATAGACACGAGGGAGTGAGACAAGCCTTGTTAAAACATGCTGAAAACGGCAAACTTATCGGAGCAATCTGCGCCGCGCCTATGGTTCTTGGCAACATAGGACTGCTAAAAGGCAAACGCGCAACATGCTATCCCGGATTTGAGAAATATCTTGATGGAGCCGAATATACTAATGAATTGTACACGCGTGACGGTAACATAATAACAGGAGAAGGCCCGGCTGCCACTTTCCCATACGCATACTGTTTGCTTGAAGCCTTGACAGACAAGAATACTGCTGATGAAATCGCACAAGGAATGATGTTCAAGCATCTCATGGAAAAATGACAAAGCAGAATTATATAATCATCGTTGCCGGAGGTAAAGGGCTTAGAATGGGAAGTGAAATTCCGAAACAGTTTATCTGTATTGACGGGATTCCTATTCTTATGCGTACAATAATGCGTTTCCGAGAATATGACAAAAATCTCGGCATCATCCTTGTCCTACCTGAACACCAACAAGGCTATTGGAGAAATCTATGCAAAAAACATGGTTTTAATGAACATTACGAAATCGCAAACGGAGGAGAAACACGTTTCCATTCCGTAAAAAACGGTTTGGACATGATACCGGACAACACGAAAGGCGTGGTTGGTGTGCATGACGGAGTAAGACCATTTGTTTCCATTGATGTTATAAAAAGATGCTATGATACAGCATCAGAAGCAAAAACAGCGATACCTGTAATTCCTGTTGTAGAAACACTTAGACACATAACAGGCACCGACACAAGCGAAACTGTATCAAGAGATTGTTACAGGCTTGTGCAGACGCCCCAGACTTTTGATATACAAGTACTGAAAAAAGCATACGCACAACCTTACCGTGACATTTTTACCGATGATGCTTCTGTCGTTGAAGCAATGGGACACGATGTAAAACTGATAGAAGGGAACAGAGAAAACATAAAGATTACGACACCGTTTGACCTCAATATTGCTCAAGGATTAGTGTCTTCAATACAAGAATAACTCTATTCTTTCAATAAAAGCACCTATTTATCTTATGCTCAACATTCTCGAACAAGACATACAATATCTTGGAGGCGTAGGACCTCGACGTAAGACTCTATTGGAAAAAGAGTTGGGCATAAAGACTTTCAAAGATTTAATAGAATATTATCCATATAAATATGTAGACCGCAGCCGGATTTATCTTATAAAAGAGCTGTCGGGAGACATGCCTTTTGTTCAGATAAAAGCCACTATATTAAGTTTTGAAACCTTTGAAATGGGATTCCATCGCACAAGATTGGTAGCACATGTTACCGATGGGACAGGAGTGGCAGATATCGTATGGTTTTCCGGTGCCAAATATATAATGACAAACTATAAACTAAGACACGAGTACATCATATTTGGAAGACCTACGATATTCAACGGACGTTATCAGTTTGCACATCCCGACATAGACAAAGTTGAAGACATACAAATATCACAGATGGGACTACAGCCTTACTATATCACAACAGAAAAGATGAAAAAGGCCGGAGTAACATCAAGAGCAATGGAGAAACTTACTAAAGGCATGTTGGAGAGCATAAAAAATCCTTTGAAAGAAACGCTTCCCTCATTTATAACTTTACCTTTAAACCTTATTTCCAAAGATGAAGCACTAAGAAAAATTCACTATCCAAAGTCACCGGACGACATGGCAAAAGCACGGTATCGGCTAAAGTTTGAAGAGTTGTTTTACGTGCAACTCAACATTCTCAGATACGCAAACGACCACAGACGCAAATATCGTGGATACATTTTCAGCAATGTCGGCAAGTGTTTCAATGATTTTTTCTTCAATCATCTCCCGTTCCCACTTACAGGAGCACAAAAAAGAGTCATTAAAGAAATAAGAAAAGACATGGGATCCGGGAGGCAGATGAACAGACTGCTACAAGGAGATGTAGGAAGTGGGAAGACCTTAGTGGCCCTTATGTCTATTCTTATAGCCATAGACAATGGATTCCAAGCATGTATTATGGCACCGACAGAAATATTAGCCGAACAACATCTTGCTACCATACGTGAATTTATTGGAGATATGGACATAAAGGTTGAATTGCTTACCGGTATTGTTAAAGGGAAAAAGCGTACACGTATTCTCAATGATCTTGCCAATGGAACCATAAACATACTCGTCGGGACACACGCTGTAATCGAGGACAATGTAATTTTCTCACGATTAGGTTTTGTTGTCGTTGACGAACAACATCGTTTTGGGGTGGCTCAAAGAGGCAAACTATGGAGAAAGAGCGACAATCCACCACATGTTTTGGTAATGACGGCTACACCTATACCGCGTACACTTGCAATGACAATATACGGAGATCTGGATGTAAGTATCATTGATGAGTTGCCACCCGGTCGTAAACCCGTTATGACAATTCATAAATACGACGACGAAATGACAAGCTTGTATAACGGTATAAGGAAACAGATAAATATAGGAAGACAAGCTTACATCGTATTTCCTCTTATCAAAGAAAGCGAGAAGATTGACATTAAGAATCTTGAAGACGGTTATGAACTGTTGCAGGAAGCTTTTCCGGAATTTCGTATAAGCAAAGTTCATGGCAAAATGAAGCCTTCGGAAAAAGAACAAGAAATGAAATTGTTTGCCTCAGGACAAACGCATATACTTGTAGCTACAACAGTCATAGAAGTAGGAGTAAATGTTCCAAATGCTTCTGTTATGGTTATCCTAAATTCCGAAAGGTTTGGTCTGTCTCAGCTGCACCAGCTACGTGGTCGAGTAGGAAGAGGTGCAGACCAATCTTTTTGTATTCTTGTAAGCAAACGTAATCTTAGTGAAGAGACACGCAAAAGATTAAATATCATGTGTGATACCAACGACGGCTTTAAAATAGCAGAAGCCGACCTTAAACTACGTGGTCCCGGCGATCTTGAAGGGACACAACAGAGCGGAATGGCTTTTGATTTGAAAATAGCAGATATAGCAAGAGACGGTAAGCTTGTGCAATTGGCACGGGAAGAGGCTCAAAAAATAATTGACAGCGATCCGACTTGTTGCAAAAACGAATATTCCATGCTTTGGGAACATCTCGACTCTTTAAGAAAAGACAATATCAATTGGGCTTCAATATCATAAAGTCTTAATTTTCATAACAATAAAATGCGACAATGCGCAATAAAAACATAATCTGATTTTAACATTTTCATAATGTAAACGATTAATATCTTAATTCAAAAGAACACGGATATCAGCTAGAATTTCAGCATATAAGATATTATAAATCAAACGATTACTTCTTATCAAAAGCAAAGTGCGCGTTTGTTAAAGTCTTGATAAAGTTGTTAATAAGTGAACAACGTATTATAATTTTTAGTATCTTTGCAGCGGATTTTTAATTAATCGCCATACATTCTATTGTTAATGTTGCGATTATTACCAACGGTTCCACCGTACCTTAGTATCTACAAAAAGAACAAAACATGCATTTAAAAAGAACCATTAAAAATATTGTATTAGTATCAACTTTTATTGTCTCATCGACAAATGCGTCTGCTCAAGATCTTCTTGCGCGTCAAGCACCGGTAGACAGAAAGATGAAGACCGTTGACACATTGGCTCTTCGT
This sequence comes from Prevotella sp., assembly GCA_051892655.1. GTDB lineage: Bacteria > Bacteroidota > Bacteroidia > Bacteroidales > Bacteroidaceae > Prevotella. Next base: position 5,197 of record JBJFGK010000040.1, read on the forward strand.
GAGATAATACATAAAGAACAAATGGGATCTCCTTCTGCACAACTCTATAAAGATTGGAGTAATCAATACGCCCATCGTGCTACAGAGTTGCCTGATTCATTTGTAATAAATCTCCGTAATTTCTGTATGCCGACGACAAGCAGAACCGTAACATCCAATTTCGGACGTAGATGGGGACGCATGCACAAAGGCATAGATGTAAAGGTTTACATTGGTGATACTATTCGCGCTGCTTTCAACGGGAAAGTACGCATTGTAAGATATGATGCAGGCGGATATGGCAACTTTGTTGTTATCAGACATCATAACGGTCTTGAAACTATATATGGACACATGTCCAAAAATCTTGTCGAAGAAAACCAGACTGTGAAGGCTGGAGATGCCATTGGACTGGGTGGTAACACAGGTAGAAGTACCGGTTCACACCTTCATTTTGAAACACGTCTATGTGGTGTTGCCTTAAACCCTGCATTAATGTTCGATTTCAGAAACCAAGATGTAACAGGCGATACATATGTTTTCAGAAATCGTACTTATAATAAAGATTCTAATCTCGCAAATAAAGAAAGGGGTAATGTAGAGATTGACCAGAATGAAGAGACTGCATCTATAGCAAACACTCCAAAGAACACAACAAAGAAATCAGCAGCCGGTAATGTCGGATACCATAAAGTTAAAAAAGGAGAAACATTACAAGCTATTGCACGTAAACGCAACACAACAGTTGATAAGCTTTGTAAGCTGAATCACATCAGCAAAAAGATGCGTATACGTCCAGGACAAATATTAAAATACTCATAATTGTTAAAGTCGTAAATTGTTGATTGGCTGTGAGCAGTGATGCTCGCAGCCTTTTTTTGAATAATATCATGTGCAAATAATATACGAGACAGATGAATTATAAATGTCTATAAAAATAGTAATTTGCAAAATAAGTTCTAAACATGCGAAAAACAGGAGTTCGTTTAACATTTTCTATTCTCGGATTAATACATGCAAACATGTTTTCTATTGCTAAATAAAAGTTGCAAGACATCTGTCACCGTCACCGGTATCTTTTATATCACAGGTTGTCAATCTTTTATATTTGTGTATTGGCGACAATAATTAATAACAACGGATTTAGACCGCAAAAAACTGTATCTTTTTGATTGATACTCGCAAGATTTTGTTGTTTATTTTGATTATCAAGCCTTGTAATGGCATTGATTACATAGCACATGACAACACTTCAAGATAAATTTCACGCTTTTGTTGTCCGGGAACCACAACACGAGCACAACTAACATTATATTGAGACAGTTGTATCACTGCATTAAAATGTTGTATCAAAGGCTATGAGTTAAGCGTATCAAGGCATTAGAATGTAACTATAAAAACAAAAAGGGTCTTTATATATAAATGATATAATTGAAAAAAATAAAATTTTCCCACAGGAATAACACTATTCACAATGGGAAAATTAAAATATTCAGTACTCCCGAAAAACAGAGTAAGTTCAATATTTATTTACATTTCTTTGTGCAAGTTGCATTGGCAGCTTTTTTGTCACAAGCCTTTTTGCAATCAGCCTTTGCTTTGCAGCAATCTTTCTTTGATTTATCGCAGTCAACTTTTGCCTTGCAGCAATCTTTTTTGGCTTTATCGCAATCAGCCTTTGCTTTGCAGCAATCTTTCTTAGCTTTATCACAATCTGCCTTTGCCTTATCACAAGCCTTTACTTCTTTACATGAAGAAGTGCAAGCTTTAACTTCTTTTACGTCTTGAGCCATTGCCTGAGTACAACCAAGAGCAAAAACAAAAGTAAGTCCCATCAAAAATTTCTTCATAAATTCTCCTTTCATTTTATTCATTATTCATAAATACATTGCAAAAATAGTAATTAATGTAACAAGACTATATAATTATTTAGTTATTTATCCTTAATTGTAAGTCTGAACATTTATCTTTATTTCCGGATACAATAAAGTTAGGGTACGTCGGTTGCTATTTCACAATCTGTTATTAACAGAGCATATTATATGTTATCAAAAACAAAAGGCGGTCAGTTTCTTATATTTACATGTAGTTTTCTTAATATGGCCCGTACAAAGAACCACAGGTGCGAGCAGAGAGTTCGGAATATTCCATAATGATGTCGCATTATGTAAAAGCGTTCCAATAGGGATGCTTTGTGATATTGCGTGGTCTGTCCCTCCCGTTGGTAATACGCCACTACTTTATGTACATTTTTCAAAGTCAGATGTTCACGTTCTGCCACTTTCATTACACGTATACACCAATCTACATCCGCAGAATGTCTATATTTCAAGTTATAAGTAATATCTTTAGCAATATCCGTCCGTGCATAAAAAGCCTGATGACAAACCAACATACCATGCATAAACGATTTCCAAGATAACACATCCGGAGCTGACAGATGCCGATGTCCTAAATAGTTTCCATCATTATCTACTATATCAGTGTCTCCGTAGATAACTGCCGGTAATTGTTCTTGGCTATTATTTTCAACCGATTTTGAAATGTCAGACAAGACAGAATTATTCGGATAAAAATCTCCGGCATTCATAAAACACACATATTGTCCGCTTGCCACAGCCAATCCTTTGTTCATTGCATCATACAATCCCTTGTCCGGCTCTGACTTTATTATAACAGAGTGACCGTTTGACGAATTGTTTGACAGCTTTTTATAATTATGGGCAAGCTCTATAGTGGCATCTGTTGACGCTCCGTCAATGATAATATGCTCTACATTCCCATAATTTTGCTTTAACACGCTTTCGGCAGTACGCATAAATACCGCCGCTGCATTATATGTAATGGTTATTATCGAGAACTTTATCATAACCGATAATGTCTGTAGGCCATTGCCTGATTATATATCTCTATGTATTTCAGAGCCACACTTTGCTGTGAATATGATACTGCAACTTTATGAACGGCATTACTTTGCAGCTCGTCATATTCGGCTTCTTCCGTTACCCAATATATGCCTTTTGCCAAATCTTCGGCACTTCTTGACATTGCGACATAGCCGTTTTTCCTGTGATCAATCATTTCCGGTATGCCTCCAACATTAAATCCTACACATGGCGTTCCGCATGCCATCGCTTCCATTATGGTGTTTGGCAGATTATCTTCAAGGGACGGCAACACGAAAACATCCGCCGCATTGTACACATCTACTATTTTCTGTGGTTCATTGACATATCCTAACGTATGAACTTTCAAGGGGAAACGTGAAGAATATTCTTCCGAATGACCGCCGAGAATAAGTATTTCATGAGTATCTTTAAGTTGCGGACGCCCCTTTAACATCATATCACATGCGCTAATCAAATAATCTATACCTTTTCTGCTTTCAGTAATCTTCTGAGAAACAAACAAAATAATCTTTTTATCCAAAGGAAGACTTAGTCGTTGTCGTGCTTTACCACTGTCTATAGGCTTAAAGAGACGCGTATCAATAGTATTGGGAATGTCCACAACTTCTTTTCCTGACAGCAAACCACTGTTTTTAACTGCAAGAGCGAGCCATCTGCTACATGCTACAAATATGATGTTGTGTGCTTTCCATATTGTTTCTTTGCGTTTCCATATCCTTACCGACAGGTCATTTGCCGAACCTCCACCCGGTAAATACTGGCAATGCTGGCATCCACGCGACATATACGCATGGCAACTGCGTGGATAATGACATAAAGATGTTGCCGGCCAAAAGTCATGCATGGTCCACACAACGGGTTTGCCGCTTTCAAGTATCTTTCTTATGCCTTTTAGTGACAACATTCCCTGATTTATCCAATGCAGATGTACCACGTCTGCTTCTTTAAACTCCCTTAGTTTTGTGATGTTGTTGCCTGCATTTGCAATATCTATCTGAAACAAATTTTTACGGCGAAAGTGCAAATGGACGAATATGCACCAGCGTTCCCACAAGAAAGCCAACTGTCTGCGTATATTGTGACCAAGACCTACTACCGTGATATCTGTTGTTCCTTTATCTCTGACAAGCATTTTTGCCTTTACTCCATTGTTATTAAGAGCTTCCAACAATCTGCTTGCCGCAACGGCAGCACCACCGGTATTCTCGCTTGTATTGACAATAAGCACTCTCATAGTTCCTGATTTTATACTCTTATCACAAAAGTAAGACAAAAAACCGAAACATCCAAATTTCAAAACATTTATGCAAAAATGAAATTAAACGTTTCAGTTATTTCAAAACATCAGTATTGCGTTCTATCAGCACTACGGCATACGCACTGATACCCTCTTCTCTTCCTGTATAACCCAACTGTTCAGTCGTTGTGGCTTTTATGGACACATCATCTTCATCAATGCCCATGACCTCTGAAAGACATTTTTTCATAGCCGGCACATAAGGATTTATCTTTGGTTTCTCAGCACATACGGTAGCATCAATATTTACCGGTCGGTATCCTTTTGTAGCAATAAGCCGTACTGTCTTGTCAAGTAATATCTTGCTATCTATATCAAGAGTATCTGCCGATGTGTCAGGAAAATGGTAGCCAATATCTCTCATGTTGGCTGCACCAAGCATTGCGTCACATATAGCATGTATAAGCACATCGGCATCACTATGCCCCAATAACCCGCAAACATGCGGTATCTTGACACCTCCAAGCCAAAGGTCACGTCCTTCTACGAGCCTATGGACATCAAAACCCATTCCTACACGTATGCGTGTTCCCATAATGCAATGACTATTCAGGTGTTTATCTTCTGAACAAATCCTTTATTCCGTCCATGTCGAAAGTAAGCGAGAACCTCAAAGTCTGGTCCAGCGGATTGCTTTTCGCCGCAGCTATCACATATCCGCAGTCAAGAGAGAAGGCGTTCATGCGAAATCCCGCACCGACAGTATAATACTTTCGGTTTCCCTTGTTTTCAGACTCATGATGATAACCGGCACGTATAGAGAACTTATCATTATATACATATTCAGCTCCTATACTCCAATTTATTTCCTGAAGCTCTTCCTTGAAGCCGCCGGGAGCATCTGTAAAACTTTTGAATATGCCACCTATACTTGATACTTCATAGTAGTCTTTCTGCACACGGTTCTGATAGTCTTCCTCAGATTCGCCTTCTTCTTGTATAGGATATGTAGGAACCAACAACTTATTTGCATCGGCAGCAATGGTAAAACGGTTAAACTCGTCAATAGGCACCATAAGTGCAGCACCCAGACGCATGTTTGTCGGTATGAATTCGCTATAATCGCTACCACCGAATGTTATCTTGCTACCCACATTGCTGATATTCAGACCTATTCCAAGCTGACATTCGCGGTTCCCTATATTTATATAGTTGTTGTAATAACATGCTATATCAGCCGCAAAGGCACTTCCCGGAGACGTATCGTCAGTATAGTCATATGTCAAATCCGAATATATCCATCTTACTGCAGCCGCCAACGAGAACTTCTCACTTAACATAAGAGAGTAGGCGACGTCAATAGACATCTCATAAGGGTTTATTGTCATTGCCCCATCGTCTTCCGATGTCATTACTTCGCCCAAAGAGAAATATCTCAATGATGCTGACACGGCACTATAATCACCTATACGATAATAACCTGACAAATATGCCAAATCCATATCATTAACCAACGAGCGCAACCATGGTGTATAGTTTAGCGCAACCCCTGCCCTACTGATACAGAAGGGGTATTTTGCAGGGTTCCAATATTGTGAATTGACATCCGGATCAGTCGCTACACCGACATCACCCATACCTGCCGCACGGGCATCGGGAGCTATTGTCTGTGAAGTTACAGATGTATTTACAGGATTAAACATATCCCGCTTATCTTGCGCTACAACAGCGACAGCGACAAATGCAAGTATTGCAACCACTGTCAGTCTTTGAAAAATTCTCATCTTGTTATTATTATATTGTTATATATGCAGTCTGAGAGTGACATTCATACTCATATCTCGATCTGCCTTTCTAAATAACTATAAAATGCAATATTTATTGTATCCGGCAACATTATTATCACCTCATCCCGCCTACTCACGGACGTATCACTATAAGCTTCTTGGCCTTTGACACTACGCCACTTCCGTCGCTGCTCATCCTTACACGATAAATGTAGATTCCCGTTGCAAGCCGTCTGCCATTGCTCCCGTTAAGGTCCCAATCAAGTGTATATGTGCCTGTTGTCGTAACTCCGTTCTCGGTATGTGTCCACAACGGCCTTCCCGTTATGTCAAACACGTCTATCGTAATGTCAAGATTGCTGCCCGATCTGTCATGGTTGACGATAAACGTTGTTGAAGAGCGTGCTGGATTTGACGAACAATCAATGTTGAAATAATCAGGTTTGAGACTCTTTACCACGTTGAACGTAAGTTCTGCGGTAGAAGAGTTATTCAATATATCCCATGCTCTGAACTTCAAATGATGCTTGCCGGGAGTGAGTTCAGGCAGGTTATAGAATGTAGAGCCTGATGTATAGCTTCCGAAGTCGTATGTAAAGTTGTCGTTAAGCACAAAAGTGTACTCCGGTTTGCCGTCGATGATTAGCAGCAAGTCATGTCCGATGCCCGAACCGGAGGTGTTAAGACCGTCCTTGTCTGATAGTTGGGCATAGAAATAAGGTGTTGTATTGACATTGTCACCATCGACGAAAGTCGGAGAATTGAGATAGCAATATATTGAGGGGCCTATCGAGTCATTGCGAATTACCGATGTGCCGCCGACTGTAAAATCTTCGCTGTATCCGGACAAGGTCTCGTTTGATGTCTTGTTTACTGCAAACACATTGATAAGTCCCTGTTCGTTGCTGTAATCTATGTCAAGCGGCATGGCAAAAGAGAACTCAAACTTGCCGTCTTTGACATTGTTGCTACCGTTAAACAGCACTTTGTCACGATCATAATATGTATATGGTGTTGATGCTCCCGATGAGGATGTATCGTTCAACTTGCATATTATGAGTTTCTTTGAATCTCTTACGAGTACCGTAGCAACGCCTTGAAAGTCCGTATCTATATTGTTTCCCTTTGTCTCAACATGCCCTTTCACGTTTATTATTGCGCCGGCCTTAAGTTCGGGATAGCTTGTCGCTGTCTTCAAACATACTCCGTTGATACTGTCGATTACAACGGCCTGTCTCGGGATATTGAGTTTGACGGCAGGATCTCCCATCAACACATAGTGCAACTTGTTCTCCGTGCCGTCTGAAATAGAGTTTCCGCCTGATGTAACCGGCGTTATCAAGGAATTCTTTGCTAATCTTAATGCCTCGCCAATTGTCGGATATTCGCCTTCAACCTGCGTCAATAGATATTTCATGAAAGCCGTATTGATTGCTTTGTTCCTATCTGTATATACTGTCCTTGTTGTTCCGATAAACGCCAATGCTCCTCCTTTATCGTTAAGAACGGCCGACTCGCCAATATTTGCGTCTTGTGAATCAAAGGGGACTATATCACAGGCTGCGGTAAACCATAGAGGATAGTTGTCATTAACAAAGGCGTCAAAGTCATTAAGCGTCAACACTTTCTCATGTGACAGGAAGTCGGGGCTGCCATGACCGCTGTAATTCATCACAAGCGCACCTTCTGCCTGCTGTTTCAATATTATTTTTTTTGCCTCAGGATATTCATTACCGGTGGCGGTTACCTCACGTGGATAAGCATCCCACAACACTCGCTTCACTCTCAATGCCGGTAAGCGGTCTTCAACCATTGTCGCAAGTTCGTCAGCATCTTTCATGTGTTGGTTACTGTTGCCATCATCGCCCATAAACATCATGACATTCTGCCACTCGCCGACATTTTTGTTTTCCATATATGCTATGGTTCGGTCAACCATCAGCTTTGCTTCCGCCTCGTTACGCACGGGGAAACGACCGACAGACAAGTCCAACTTGTCTTTCATTTTGGGATCTCCACCCTCTCCGTCGTCAAGACAGCAGAAGAAACCTTCATTGACATAACAAGAAACTTGGCTGTAAGAGTCTTCACTCTCATAACATAGCAACAGGTCATCGGCATTTAGCATCTTGCAATCAGGGGAGTTGAGACGGTTATCCCACACTCCGTCGCCGAAGAGCAATAGGTGTGACGGCATGTCAGCAACGCTTTCGGCACGATCATATAGCATTTTCAGATACTTGCGATAAGCATTGGCATCAGGCGTTCCGCTTGAGAATTCGTTGTATAACTCATCTGCCGGCACTATGCGAACCCTCATTCCGTCATGCTTTTCATGGGCTTCTTTCAGCCGTTGCGCCTGTGTTGCCAACTTGGCGGAGGCAGGAATGATGATAATCATGTCCGCCTGTCCGTCGGCATGAAGGTTCTGATTGGTAATGTTATGTACATATTCCGGTGCGCTGAATGTGGATGATGCGAGTTGCGGACATGCACGCGGAGTGGTCTGACATATAGAGATATGGTCAAGGCGCACAGGTCCTCCCGAAACGGTAGTCAGCGTGACGGTGGTGGTATCTCCCACTTCCGGTATCTCGTAAGCGGCTTCTGTCAACTTGCCATGATCATATACGGTGAACGTATGGCTGTAAGTTCCTTTCTTTTCACCATTGACTGCTATCTCGAATGTTACATGCGTACCGGCTGTTACTGCTACATATACGACCCGTTTTCCCGTGCCATCGCCCTTAGGAGTGACAAGGGTATAGGTTTTAGACTTGCCTGTTTCGACCGGAGAATTCTCAAAAAGATTGCGTCCGCCGTGATAGTAAGCATAGTTGTCTATCTCATGCAGGGTGTGATAATCGTCGGCTGAGGGATAAAAAGAGTCTAAGAAAGCAAGACTGTCAACCGTCAGCGGCTCGTCCGTACTCTCTGTCAGGAAGTAGTAACCATAGTCTGAATATGGGTTACGTGTGCGTCTGTTTACCGTATTGCTACTCCATGACACCGGTCCTTGCGCATGAAACAGCCTCTTACCGTCAACGATACATGTCGGAACTTCTTTCAGGTCGTCTGTGCGGATGATGTCTTCGGCTGTAAGTGTCTCGTTTTGCAACGCACCGCCATAACCGTAAATCTTCACTTTGTTGATGTCTGAAAATCCTGCACGGCGCACAACGTCATCAGTAAGACGGTAAATGCCAGTCTCAGGCACTCTGATTTTAGCCCAACGGCCTGTTGCGAGTACCGAGCCGGAAGCATATCTATCTGCCGGAGAGACGTCGGTTGCGGCTTTCAATCTTTTGTCTGCTGACTTTCTGACAGACTCGGAGCGAACGTCAAGCATGAAACTTACGAGCTTCTTGTAGCTCTTACCACGCTTTACCAACGGCACAAAAGATATCTCCAATGTGCCTTCTTTCCTGCTCACGACTACATTGACATCGACAGCGGGCATCTTTGGCAGACGTTCCATACCCATTGCCTGCAGACGTTTCACGTCGGCAGAACTCATGTCTATATATTCTGCATACTCAAGAGTGGCTGTATATATGCTGTCGCCCCATGCTCCGTCAAGTGGCAGAGCATGACTGAAGACCGGCAACAAGCTGTCTATCTTCACTTCTTCGGCCGTGAGATTAAAGAATTTCTTGTATATGCTGTCCGCATGAGCCGATATGCCTATGCCGACAATAATAACAAGTAGCAGTATTCGCGCTTTCGTCATTGGTGTACTGATATTGTTGTACTCTTATTTTACGTTAAACTCCAACACCTTACGGTCTTCTATCCAACCCGCAAGATGGTCGTTGATATGCACGGGACCCACCCCGACCGGAGTGCCTGTATACATAAGGTCGCCTGTCTTGAGTGTAAACCACCGGCTGACATACTCGATAAGCTCATCAACCTTGAACAGCATATCACACGAACATCCTTCCTGAACAGTCTTACCGTTAATGTCAAGATGAAAATTCAACATCTGTATGTCTTTGAACTTGTCTGTTTCGACCCACTCGCCTATGACAGCCGAGCCGTCAAAACCCTTGCAAAGCTCCCAAGGCTTGCCTTCATCGCGCAGCTTGCGCTGAAGGTCACGTGCCGTAAAGTCTATGCCTACAGTTACCGCATCATAATATCTGTGGGCGAAACGCTGCGGGATGCTCTTGCCCAAACGGCAGATACGCACCACCAACTCCGCCTCATAGTCTATGCGTCCAAGCTCTTCAGGCAGGAAAAACGGCTTGCCGTCTTTCAGCAAAGCAGAGTCCGGCTTGGTAAAAATAACAGGTTGCTCTGGTTTATATAACGCTCCGTCAAGCTCTTTATTGTGCATGATGTAGTTCATGCCGACAGCAAAAATCTTCATTTTCCGTTTACTTTTTGTCCTTATCCATACGCCCGGCAAGTGTTGCCGAAGACCGGCACAGCTGTCAATAACAGTCAAATGACACTTGCGGCAACGGGCTTTCAACTGCAAAGTTACAACTTCCGACCTACAAATCAAACATTATACACCTTTTTTATATCTATACCAAAGCCGCTTATAGCTGTATTTGGCGGCGGCACTTGGCAACATGCTTTCCGCCGTCATATTTACTAATAAAAGCAACATGGCTGTTTGCCGTTTGAAACCATGCTGTTTCTGACTCGTAACCATGCCATTTGTACATGCTAACTATGCCATTTACGACCCGTAAACACCATAGTTATGCCTTTTAATTATAATCGCCGCCGTTAGAAGAAACATACATGCTGCATACATACTTGCTAATTTTTATTAAAATATTATTTTCTTACTAAAAAAACCGGTACTTTTGCAACCGCAAACCATAGGCCTTGGCAGAGGCTTGGATATTCCAGAACAGCTCCATACCGACAATGAAGAAAAAGATTTTCAGTTATGGCACGTTCCTACTATGTCTGTTGGGATTATTAAGCGCATTCGGACCATTTGTTACCGACATGTATCTGCCTGCTCTGCCACAGTTACAGACCTACTTTAATACCGATGCCTATATGGTACAGCTAAGCCTTTCGACCAGCATGTTGGGTCTGGCGACAGGCCAAGTATTCTTCGGGCCGATAAGCGACAAATACGGACGCAAGCCGGTAATCATTGTTTCGATGCTGGTATTTATCGTTTCCACCGTCTTCTGCCTTCTTGCACCCACTATTGATGCTTTTGTCACGTCAAGACTGCTACAAGGAATAGGCGGAGCAGGCGGTATTGTGCTTAGCCGCAGCATTGCGACAGACCGCTATTGGGGCGAGAAACTCGCCAAGATGATGGCTGTAATAGGAGCCATACATGGCATTGCGCCCGTTTCGGCACCCGTAATAGGTGGAACAATGACCGACAGTTTGGGATGGAGAGGCATATTTTTTGTGCTGTTGATAATAGGAATAATATTGCTTGCAGGGAGTTTTGTGATGCGCGAATCATTGCCTAAGGAAAAACGTAGCGAAGACGGAATACTGAAAACGTTTGCCACGATAATCAAAGTCATGCGTAACAGAAAGTTCCTGTACCTGCTTTTGCAATACGGATTTGCCGGCGGAGTGTTTTTCGCATACATTTCATCGTCCCCATTTATCATACAACGGCATTACGGATATTCCGCTTTCGTTTTCAGTCTTATATTCGGCGTTAACGCATTCGTGTTCGGTGTAGGCGCAGCATCATCCATGAAGTTCAAAACTCCCCAACAGAGCACCCACATAGGTAGTATTGGACTGCTGTCTTTCTGCTCATTGCTGATGATAGCCATGATTTTCGAAGCTCCCTTCTGGCTCTATGAGACGCTTGTTCTTGGCATGTTGGCATGTATAGGCACATGTTTCAGCAGTAGCGTTGCCCTTGCCATGAATGAAGAACACGACAATGCAGGAACCGCTTCCGCCGTGATTGGTGCCATTATATTTATTTTTGGCGGAGTGGTATCACCGTTGGTCGGCATGGGAAACATCATATTTGCCACCTGTTTCATTTTTGTTTTATGTGCCGCATGCTCGCTTTTGTTTGATATAAAAAGCCTGCATGCCAAAGGGAAAGAACAGACAAACTGAAAAATACCGGCACGGCTTAATGGCGCAGAACCGATAGACAAAATCGGCAAACATTGAAAAACAAAGATGTTCCATATTCTTTTCAGACAAAATTTCTTTATTTTGCGTGAATAATGTAACTTTGCCATCTGAATGACGAAGCCTGTATAACATTCGCAGATATGCATTACACAAGGCTTAACGCAGGACAAAGCAAATGTTACACACATATATACCAACCAAAAACGCCATGCAAAAGACAATCAAAAGAATAAATTGGATAGACTGGATGAAGACAATAGGAATGTTTGCCATAGTATGGGGACACTGTTTCCCCAATGGCGGCTTAGACAGTTTCCTATATGCTTTTAACGTTCCGCTGTTTTTCCTGATAAGCGGTTACCTCATCAGACGTGAAGAAAACTTCTCCGTGTGTTTCAGCAAGTGTCTTCACAACCTCATAATACCCTATTTCATACTTGCATTCATCAAATGCGCCGGACCACTGATTAAACATATTGGCGACGGACAGAGCCTTTGGTCTCTTATAGGTATCTTCGGCGGGTTCCATTCCATTAACGGAGCGTCAGGATGCAACAACTTGTGGTTCGTATATACGCTTATTCTTATCCGCTTCATATATCAAGGCATTACCGATACACCGCGCAAAATGCTCATCGCCTCGTTGTTATGCCTCGCCGGAGCATGGGTTTACAACGCCTGTCTGCACCTTGAATGGATGTGGGCGGTAACCAACATCATGCTTGCCCTGCCTTTCTTCATGCTCGGAAACTATATAAGGACACGCAGGGAAGACATAATGAAAAGAATTAGCAACCTATCTTGCCTCTACGACAACGCGACAAAGAAATGCCTTGCAGCCTTGTTGCTTGCGGCAGCGACCTACGGCATCGGTCTGATAAACGGCTGTGCCGACCTGTTTCAATGCCAATACGGCAATGCGTTATGGTTGTTTGCAATAGGCAGCATTTGCGGTTGCACGATGATATTCATGTTATGTCTGGCATTGGATAAAGTGAATTGGAAAGGCAACAACATCATTTCCGGTGGCTCCATCGTGATTTTGGTATTCCATAGAGAACTGTTGCACCCCATGTTGAAAGCTATAAACAAGCTCGAATACGGCTTCTGGATAGAGACAGCACTCGTTTTCGCCGCCGCCGTAATTGCAACAATAGCCTTTATTCCTATAATATTAATCCTAAAAAAATACTTCCCCATAATATTAGGCACCAGAGCAAAAAACATATAAACAAAGCTTTATTACAGCCGTTATTGATGATGGAAGAATAAAAAACATCATCTAATTTGTCATGTTTGTAAGAAGACATAAGGTATCTTGCCTTCAAACCTTTCATTATAATAATTATTCTGTCGCGTAAAGTCTTCTTTTTACGCTTCCAAGAACAATGGTAATGATGTATTGAAACTGATCCATGAGGGGAGAAACCGTCAGATCCGCC
>JBJFGK010000041.1:0-18021 GCA_051892655.1 Prevotella sp.
GAAACGCAGCATTTGCCCATACCGCGTGCGACAACGGCAGCGTGAGATGTCATACCTCCGCGTGCTGTGAGTATACCTTCTGCAGATGCCATACCTGCAAGGTCTTCAGGGCTGGTCTCTATACGGACCATAATGACCTTGTGTCCGTCTGCGTGCCATGCTTGTGCGTCGTCTGCGTGGAATACTATCTGTCCGCAAGCAGCACCCGGAGATGCAGGAAGACCTTGTGTTATGACCTTTGCATTCATCAGTGCTTTCTTGTCGAATACCGGATGCAACAGTTCGTCAAGTTTCTGAGGCTCGCAACGCATTATCGCTGTCTTCTCATCTATCATGCCTTCGTGTAGCAAGTCAATGGCAATCTTAACCATCGCTGTACCTGTACGTTTTCCGTTACGTGTCTGTAGGAACCAAAGTTTGCCTTCTTGTACGGTAAACTCCATGTCCTGCATGTCGTGATAGTGATGTTCCAGCTTGTCTTGTATATCGTTGAGCTGTGCGTATATCTCAGGCATTGCTTCTTCCATTGAAGGATATTTGGCGGCGCGTTCTTCTTCGCTTATGCCGGCGCGCTCTGCCCAACGTTGTGAACCTATTTTTGTTATCTGCTGTGGTGTGCGGATACCTGCCACAACGTCTTCTCCCTGTGCGTTTACAAGGTATTCTCCGTTGAAGAGATTTTCTCCGTTACCGGCGTCGCGACTGAAACATACACCTGTAGCGCTGGTATCACCCATGTTTCCGAATACCATTGCCATGACGCTTACGGCTGTTCCCCACTCGTCAGGAATACCTTCCATCTTGCGGTAGAGTATAGCACGCTCGTTCATCCAGCTGCGGAATACAGCGCAAATTGCTCCCCAAAGCTGCTCGATTGGGTCGTTGGGGAAGTCGTTGCCTGTGCGTTCCTTGATAGCTTCCTTGAACAGGCGAACGAGTTTTTTAAGTTCGTCAACTGAAAGGTCCTTGTCAAGCTTCACGCCACGCTCTGCTTTTACTTTCTCGATAATCTCTTCAAACGGGTCAATGTCCTCTTTGTTTACCGGTTTCATCTCAAGTACCACGTCTCCGTACATTTGTACGAAGCGGCGATATGAGTCGTAAACGAAGTGCGGATTGTTTGTTTTTGCCACCATACCTTCTGCCACCTCGTCATTAAGACCGAGATTAAGAATGGTATCCATCATACCGGGCATCGAAGCGCGTGCACCGGAGCGAACACTGACAAGGAGAGGATTGCGTGAATCTCCGAATTTTGAGTCCATAAGAGTCTCAATGTGCTTCACTGCCGCATTTACTTCGTCTTGCAGTATCTCTTTGATTTTCTCTTGTCCTACTTCATAATACTCGTTACAGCAACTTGTTGTAATTGTAAAACCGGGAGGAACGGGAACTCCGATAAGGTTCATTTCGGCGAGGTTTGCGCCCTTGCCACCAAGTTCTTCGCGCATTTTAGCATTACCTTCTGCTTTTCCGTTGCCGAAAGTATAAACTCTTTTTTCTGTCATAATTAAGTTTTATTGTTTATTATGTTTAAGGTTAATATAATCTCTTTTATTGAGAGTGGGTATTACATATAATGCTACATAAGTTCTGCAAATTTAATAAATAAAATCCAATTAACAAACATTATGTCATAAAACTATTGATGAATATAAAAACTCTTTTTTTGAGTTGTGTGTCATGTTGTTTTTTGTTTGTTGTGCTTGTGTGGATTGATTTGCGCTGCATTTTTATTGTAATCAACTCTGGTGTTTAGAGGTTGAAAAGAGTATCTTTTAATGTGTTAAAGATACTCTTTTCGGGTGCTTAATATATAGTTTGTGTCGGTAGAGTTTTATCTTCTTATCGTCAGTTCTATACCGGCCGTTACGGGCAGGCCTTTTTGTGCGAGGTATATCTTTTGTCCTGAAGCGGAGCTGTCAAAGGCGAAAGTGTTGTATTTTGTGTTTGTCATGTTCTTGCACCATAGTCTTAGCAAGCATTTGCCTGTGTCTATTCCGGCATGACATCCTAAGATTGCATATAGAGGTTGGCTGTATGTGTTGTTCTCGTCCCAGTATATGCGTCCTTGTGCCGTAATGTCGGTGCCTGCAATCAGAGTCTTTTTGCTGTCTGCTGCAAGCGGTTTGCGGTATTCAATGCTCGCTCCGATTGTATGTTGCGGGATAAAAGGCACCTTCTTGTCTTTATAGTCTATGAGTATTCCGTCTTCATAGTCTTTATATTCTTCAAACACAGCATGTGTGAATGAATAGTTCGCGGTCCATGATATTCGGTTTGCTGCAAGGCTTCCCCTTAGCGATGCTTCAAAACCGCAACTGTAGCTTTTGCCGGCATTGACCATCATGCGGCCGAAGCCATAAGTGCCTGCCATGACCGACAGTTGTCTGTCTCGTATTTGCATGTAGTAGGCGGAGATGTCAGCGTGTATCTTGTTGTCGAAAAGATTGAGATGCGCGCCTGTTTCGTAGTTCCAGCTTTGCTCGGGTTTGTAGGTTATAGTGTTGTTTACACGTATGTAGTCATCGCTGTTGTGCGCTATTTCATAGCTGCCGTTCATGGCGTTGTCTTTGTTGTTGTTTATTTCGGTCTGCAATATGTCCGAAAACATCTGTATGTTGTATCCTCCGGCGCGATAACCTTTGCTTATTACGATGTAAACATTGCTGCCGTCAGGGTGGGTGATGTATGTCAGTCCGATTTTGGGCAGCAGTTGGCTGTAGCTGTTGTGTGTGCCTGATGTCAGCAATGATGTTAGGACGTTTGTCTTACTTGCGCCCATTACGTTTGCCGTCATGTTCATGGAAGCCCGTGTGTTGTAGTCTATGCTAACGTGGTTGTAGTCGTAGCGTAGTCCGAGTGTCAGTCTCAGTCTTTTTGTAATGTCTATATCCGACTCGTGGAATATTCCGACATTGCTTTGCGGTGTTCTGAATATACCCGGAACATCCATTTCCGTATAAACATCTATGCCTCCGTTTCCCGCGACGAAGGCTTCTGCCGCCGCCGTAGCAGCCGTCGGGGTCATTCCGGCAGCAATATATCTTCCGGTCAATGCCTCAATCATGGCATTATGTATGGAACTCTGCACGCCCGAAGATATTTGTGAGGTAAAGTCTTTGTCGAAAAACACCGGCGCATCTGTCTTCAGCCATTGATACGAAGCGAATATGCCGTTTGTCCATTGCCATTTCCCGACGTTTGAACTTCTTGCCGTAATCTCTTCAGTAATGGCATTCATGAGTTGTTTCTGTCTCAGATGCATAAGGTCTGCGGCAATATAGTCTTGGTCCATATTCATGCAGTCGGACAGGAACTGATATCCTGTTGTAGAATTTACGACGATATTATCTGTAACATACTTCAGCGTAACACCGCTGTTGAGCATGTTGCGCGTATAGTTGTTGTCTCTGTTGTTTGACGGTGATGCCGTTTTCCTTTCCTCAATGTCATATATACCGTATGCAAATGCCCTTTGTCGGGAATATTGGTAGTCGGCAATGATGTCGGCCGACAGCTTGTTGCCGAGTCTGATTGCCCATCTTGTCTTTGCGCCGGCCTCGTTTATGTTGTCAGCGTGGCTTCCTGTGGTGCTGTTACGCTGGAATCCGTTGCTGCCGTTATAGAATGATGCTATTGAAAAAGCCGTATTACCGTTTATTTTTGCAAGATGCGCTGCCTCTATATATCTTTGGAAATGTGTGCCAAGTCTGAGTTTGACTTCCGTTCCCTGATAAGTCATGGGGTTGCGCGAATAGATTCTTATCAGTCCGCCTTCGGTATTCATTCCGTAAAGCGTTCCTTGCGGACCGCGTATCACGTCTATTCTGTCTGTCTGATAGTTATGGGCGTTGAACATAGCCTTGCATACGACAGGAATACCGTCTGCATATATACCTACGGCAGGGCTGTTTACACGTGAGCCGATACCTCTGATATACATTGACGATGTCAGTCGGGAGCCGTATTCAGGCATACATAATGAAGGAACGTGAGAAGACAGGTCACTCAGACTGTTTACATACAGTCTGTTAATGTCATGTCCGGTAAACATGGATGAACTTATCGGCTGTTGTCTTAGCCTTTGCCTGTCTTTTGGCTGTGACACTATGACCACCTCGTCAAGGTCTTTGACCTTCGAAGTGTCTGTTGCGACTGTTTCTGTCGTGCTATGTTTGTATGCTGTAACGGCTGTAATACGGTATGCATAAAGCGTAAAAAACACAACTAAAAATACCGATAGTCTTCTCATGTTGTCACGATGTTGTCTTAATTATGGCGCAAAGGTAATGATAAGTTGCATCTTGCGCAATCATCATTTATATGGATTTTGCCATGAAGACTAATGTGACAATCAGGTGTTTATTCTGTCGCAGTTAGGACAGCGGCCTTTTTCTTTCATCGGCTGTCCGCAATAGCCGCAAATATACGTGCATCTTGCCTTTTTCAGATATGTGTTTATGGCGAAATAGACGTATGCACAGTATAATGGATAACCTATATAATATAATGTGGTAATGCTGAAGACGATGTAGTTTATTGCACATACGCTTAAAAGTCCGCAAGCGTAGAGTATGCCTTCACCGATCGGAAGGTTCTGTCTCAGTATGTCTATAACGGCGATTCCCGTTATCAGCATTAGCCAAACGGAAAAGAGGAACACTGATAGTATGAACGGCACATTAAGCGGATTGAGGGTGGGGTGGTAATAGAAGTGTCTCCACGTGTCAGGTGCAAACGTTTGTATGCTTGCATACAGTGTTGCTGATGTCGCTACAATGAGTGCCAGAAGAGTGGGGTAGAATGACGGTATGTCGTTGAAGTGTACTATTTTCGCCTTTCGTCTGAACAGCGTGCGCATAAGATATGTTATGGCTATTGCGCTGATGATAATCAGGAATATCAACAGGTGTGTATCAGAGAACGTTGAAATAAACTGCGATATGGGATCTCTCGGTACGACAGAGCCTAACAGGTCGCTCTCGTGTATCCAACCGAAGATAGAGCGGTCGTTGGCAACCTGTACCCAAACCGAATCGACAGGGTCTGCGGGCAAGATGCGTATGTCAGCAACGACGAGATGCTCATGTTTATATATTATTACCGAGTCGGTGTACATGTTGTTGAGCCACTCTTCAGGTTGTTGCAACAGCAATGTAATGGAATCTTTCTTTACGATGAAATTATAGTTGTTGGAATAATGATGTGTTATGGCAAAATTTAACGAGTCGTTCAACGTCTGTTCGTTTGCGGATGTTACTTCTCGTGTATGTGTATTCTTGTTGTTACACGAAACCAATGTAATGACAGCTGCCAATACCGTCATAATGCAGAGTATCTTTGTCTTATATTTGTTTGCCATATATCACATTGTTATTTAGTCGTGTAGATATTGCAGCGTGTCATGTCCCGTATATTTCCATCACGCATTTGTCGCAATTGAACCCTATCGTGAATTTTCTGCCGTCGGCAAGACGCAGAAACAGAGGCTCGTTCCATTTGTCTGTCCTCTCTTTTTTCTTGCAGTGACCGAGCATGTGTCTTATACAGTGTTTGCATTGCATAAGCAGAGGCTTTGTCGGACTGCTTGTCTCGAATGAAGATTTGCCGATGTCCAATCCACATTCCGCATACACTTGTGCCGCTATGTCGTTGGATACATTATACAAGTATGGCTTGTCTTGCGGATACCATGCTGTATGGCGGCATTTGTTTTTGTCCTTTTGCCCCGCAGTTGTCTTACGGGTATATGAAATGATGTTCTTAGACAGTTCGTCTGTAAGTCTTCTCCGTAAGTCAGACAGCATGCTTGACGGAATAAAACATTCTGCACATTGTTCAGAAATACTGATGTCTTCACAAGCAAAAGGGGTGTTGCCCAGCTTTGTAAGTTGTTGTCTGATGTTTTCAGCTTGTGGCTTTTGGGCTTTTTGTAGTTCAAGTGTCAGGCTGACACAGGCGGAAATATCTCTGTCTGTTGTTGCCGAAAGAGTGAAAGTCGCTTCTTTGCTGTCAGAGCCGATGACCTTTGTCATGTCTAATGACATGCTTATGTTGATCTTTCTTGTAGCACTCGGCTTGGACAACATAGCGTCAAAAGCCTTGTCGTTGTTGCGGTATAGTGCCATTCCTGCCTTTAGGCTTTTGGGCATGACGGGCGGAAAGATTCTGTTATTTATAACTTTATTGACTCTAAACCCTTCAAGCTGTCTGTCTTCTCCTATAAAGCACAATCCGTCTCCGTTGGTAAAGACTGCTGTTCCCGCAACGGTAAATGAATTTCCCTTAATCTCTTTGACATGTCCTACATATACGCCTTTTGCCTTAGGCGTGTCCGGTGAGGCTATGTCGTCCCTTTTGCCACATAGGAAATAGTCGGTATATCCTCTGTTGAATGTCTTTGCCGGGTCTGGTGTAAATGAATAAGAACATTTGCCTAATGATGCTCTGCGATATTTGTCAGGATGTTGTCTGATGATATTGTTTATTCTTTCGCTGTATGCAGCCGTGACGTTTTTCACATAGGCAAGATCTTTCAGCCTTCCTTCTATTTTGAATGACGTAACACCGGCTTCCATCATCTGTTGCAGGCTGTCTATGCGGCACATGTCTTTTAGTGACAGCAGGTGTCTGTCTTTATCCAATGTGTTGCCGTTGGCGTCCAGGAGATCAAACTTCAGCCTGCAGAATTGTGCACACTCTCCTCTGTTCGCGCTTCTGCCGAAACAATAGTGTGAAGCATAGCATAATCCGGAATAGCTGACGCATAATGCCCCGTGAACAAAGGCTTCTAATTCTATGTCAGGAACCTGACGGTGTATGCCGGCAATCTCGTTTAGCGATAGTTCGCGTGCCAGAACAACTCTTGAACATCCCATTTCCGAGAGCCATCTTACCTTGTCTGCTGTTCTGTTGTCGGTCTGTGTGCTTGCATGTATTGCCATATCTGGTAAGTCAGCCTTTAATAAAGACATGTCTTGTATCAGAACGGCATCGGTACCCGCATCATGCAGTTGCCTCATCATGTCGATTGCAGCCTCTGTCTCGTTGTCATAGATTATTGTATTGACTGTTGCATAGACTTTTGCACCGAACTTGTGTGCGTAGTCGCAAAGTCTGCGTATGTCATCTATGGTGTTGCCGGCAGCAACTCTCGCTCCGAATTTTTGCGGACCGATGTAAACGGCATCGGCACCATGATCAATGGCAGCCATTCCGTACTCCGTATTTTTTGCCGGTGCCAGCAACTCGATAACTCGCATGATGTTTTTACTTGATTTTGCTTATGTCGTATGGTGTCTCTTGGTACACATAGTAGTTTATCCAATTACAAAACAGCAGATTGGCATGTGATCTCCATGTAACAAGAGGCTTGTTTTGGGGATTGTTGTCTATATAGTAGTTTACAGGCATCTCCACGTCGTCTCTTTTTCCCATGTCTCTGCGATATTCTTTATCGAGAGTATCGGGTGAATATTCAAGATGTCCTGTGATGAAAAATTCCCTGCCGTTACGAGCCATTACTATGCTCACTCCGCTTTCCGGCGAACTTGCGATGAGTGTAAGCTCTTTGTTGCGTCTTATATCCTCTTCCTTTATTTCCGTATGTCGGCTGTGAGGCATATAGAAAAAGTCGTCAAACCCTCTGAAAATAGGCAGCAACGGATGCAGCGGATATTGCTTGAAAACACCAAACATTTTCTTTTCGAGAGCGTATTTCCTTATGCCATAGTTGTAATACAGTCCGGCTTGTGCAGCCCAACATATATATAGGGTACTTGTAACATGATTTCGTGCCCAACAGAAAATTCTGGAAATTTCGTCCCAGTAATTAACTTCTTCATATTCATAAGTCTCTACGGGTGCGCCGGTTATTATCATTCCGTCAAACTTGTCGTTTTCCATAGAGTCAAAGTCCTTATAAAAAGCCATCATGTGCTCTATTGGCGTGTTTTTGGAAGTATGGCTTTTTAACTTCATGAAAGTAATGTCAATCTGCAAAGGTGTATTTGACAACAGTCTTATGAGGTCGGTTTCTGTTGTTATTTTCAGTGGCATGAGGTTGAGAATGACAATCTTAAGAGGGCGTATGTCCTGATTATGCGCTCTCGAACTGTCCATTACAAAGATGTTCTCATCCTTCAATATATCTATGGCCGGCAATTTGTCTGGTATACGTAATGGCATTGTCTTGTCTCCATTTATATGTTATTTAGTGGGCAAAGGTAGTGTAAAAAGTGCTGAAATGCAAAATTTTGCTTTTTATTTCTTACCTTTGCAGAAATTATATTATATCTATGGTAAATTTCAAGGATTTGGTACGTTGTCGTCGCAGTCATCGCAGTTTTACAGCAGATGAGATTTCGGGCGATGATGTCAGGACAATAATACGTGCGGCATTGATGTCTCCAACATCAAAAAGTCGCCGTTCATGGCAGTTTGTTGTAGTTGACGATAAGTCGGCAATAGAGAAAATAGCCGATGCCAAAGATGCCGGCTCGCAGTTTCTCAAGCAGTCACCGTTAGCAATTGTAGTACTCGGAGATACCAATTCAAACGATTGCTGGATAGAAGATTGTGCCATAGCGGCCGTATCCATGCAATATCAGGCGGAAGAGCTTGGGCTTGGCAGCTGTTGGGCGCAGATGAGAGGGCGCGGTTTGTCCGACGGTACTATGGCGGAAGACGTGATACGTGGCATACTTGACATACCAGAAAATTTCGGTGTGTTGTGTGTTATAGGTTTCGGACATAAGGAAAAAGAGCGCAAACCACAGGACGAAGAGGCTTTGAAGTGGGAAAATGTTCATATAGATAAGTTCTGAAACACATGAAAATAGCATTGATTGGGGCAGGGCGTCTTGCAACAAATCTTGGACGGGCACTTTTTGAATCCGGTCATGATATCGTTCAGGTATATAGTCGTACCATGCAGTCGGCTGCACAATTGGCTTTAACTGTTGATGCCGAGCCTACAGACTCTGTTGAATCCGTTACAGATGAGGCACAAGTGTATATTATCTCAGTTAAGGATGATGTCATTAATGATCTTGCGACACGTCTGTGCAGAGGTCGTGACAAGGCTGTTTTTATACATACGGCGGGCAGTGTGTCAATAGATATATTCAAAGGCAAGGCCCGTAACTATGGCGTGCTTTATCCAATGCAGACGTTTTCAAAGGATAAACGAGTGGATTTCAGAGAGATACCATGCTTTATTGAAGCTGATAATGATAGCGCTTTTGAGGTTATAAAGACCTTGTCAGACAGTGTTTCTCAATATACTTATACTCTTGATTCGGCATCGCGCCGTCATCTGCATTTGGCGGCTGTATTTGCCTGCAACTTTGTTAACCACTGCTATGCAATATCGGAAGAAATCTTGTCGGAATGTGGAATACCGTTTAACGTGATGTTCCCACTCATAGACGAGACAGCTTCCAAAGTGCATCTTATGAGTCCGAAGCTGGCGCAGACAGGGCCTGCACTACGTTATGACAAGACTGTGATACACGCACAGTCGGAAATGCTGGCAGACAATCCGTTGTTTCGCCGTATATATGAGACCATGAGCACAAGCATTAATGAGTTGAATAGAAAAGAACAAAAGTAAACAGAACATGATACCATAGGATTTGAAAAAGATAAAAGCGGTAATCTTTGATGTGGATGGTGTACTTAGTGCCGAGACAATATCCCTGCATCCTGACGGCGAACCTATGAGAACCGTAAACATCAAGGATGGATATGCTATACAGCTTGCCATGAAAATGGGATTGCGCATAGCTATTATTACCGGATGTGCCATTGAAAGTGTACGGATGAGATATGTTCGGCTCGGCGTTGAAGACGTATATATGGGTTGTAGTGTCAAGATTCAGACTTATGATAAATTCCTGTCCAAATACCACCTTAATGATGATGAAGTGCTTTATATGGGTGATGATATACCCGACTATGAAGTTATGAGCCGGTGCGGTTGTCCTTGTTGTCCTGCCGATGCATGTCCGGACATCAAGACAATAAGTCTTTATGTCAGTAGAAAAAACGGCGGCTATGGTTGTGGGCGTGATGTCATAGAACAAGTATTGCGCGCACAAGGCAAATGGATGGAGTCTGATAAGGCTTTCGGGTGGTAAATGACATTGATACAAATATGAATAGCATGAAACATCCCCTTGAACTTGGTCGCCGCAGACTATTGCTGGCAAGTGCAAGTCCGCGCCGCAGACAACTGCTTGCGGCCCTTAATGTTGATTTTGATGTACGTGTATTGCCTGATATAGACGAAACGTTCCCGGAAACCTTGCCTGTGGCAGAGGCGGCGGAATATATTTCCAACAAGAAAGCATCTGCCTATCAGCCCTTACTTTCCGATGATGATATACTTATTACGGCAGATACCACAGTTGTACTTGGCAATACAGTATTGGGCAAACCTGTTGATAAAGATGATGCGCGACGGATGTTACGTTTGCTAAGCGGGTGTGTTCATCAGGTCATAACAGGTGTTACTATTGCCACGACACAAGGTAGAAGGAGTTTCTCTGTAACCACTGACGTAACATTCAAGACTCTTGCCGACTCGGAAATAGATTACTATGTGGAGACTTACAGCCCTTTGGATAAGGCGGGAGCCTATGGCATACAGGAGTGGATAGGACACATAGGGGTCACGGCGATAAAGGGAAGCTATTTTAATGTGGTAGGACTGCCTGTGCAGAGAATATACGAAGAATTGAGAAATATGAATTAAAGATAAAATAAAAAATCAATATATTTATGTCAGAAATGTTCAGAATGTTGTTAGAGTGGGTGCTTGGTAATCTTAACTATTGGGTTGTGACTCTGTTCATGGCGATAGAGAGTTCTTTTATACCGTTCCCCTCAGAAGTCGTGGTTCCGCCTGCTGCATGGAAGTCTATGACAGATGAAAGTCTAAATATAATATTGGTAATTGTCTGTGCTACAATCGGAGCCGATATCGGTGCTCTTGTCAATTACTATCTGTCGCGTGTTTTAGGCCGTCCCGTCATATATCGTTTTGCCGACAGTCGTTTCGGGCATCTGTGTCTTATTGATCGAGCGAAAGTAGAACATGCAGAACAGTATTTCAGAGAGCATGGTGCCGCAAGCACATTCTTTGGCCGCCTTGTTCCTGCGGTGCGACAGCTTATCAGTATTCCTGCCGGTTTGTCGGGCATGAAGTTAGGTACATTCTTGTTATATACAACACTTGGTGCCGGTGTGTGGAATACTATTCTCGCGCTAATTGGTTACGCAATATTCCGATATACCGAAATAAAGACAACTGAAGATGTTTATATCATGGCAACACAATATAGCCACGAAATAGGTTATGTGCTTCTTGCACTTGCCCTTATTGCGGTTGGTGTCATGATATACCGACACAAGAAATAACAAACATTATATCAGAATATATCAAGTATGCTGCGCAGATAATCCATATATTTCTCAGGCTTCATGTCGGTAGGAAACAAATGACCCATAAGATCCTTTGTTTCCTCCGGTGAATTGCGTATTGATTTTTCCAAATAATCAACAAAGTCTGATGTCTTACCCAATATATAGCTGCATTTTGCCATACATGCAAATCCGTAATTACAGTCGGGAAAGATCTTATATAAATGGTCCAACATATCATAGGCAACCTCTGCATATCCATGTTTAAGTAAGCATGTTGCCGCTATAGTTGTTGTCAATCCCATATTATCAGACTTTTTTATGGCAGTCATATAACAAACGGTAGCCGAACGCAGGTCTCCGAGACACAAATTTGCCTCTCCTTTTATGATATTCACTTCGTCTATGGCCGCTCCGTATTTTTCCGCTTTGTCCATAAAGGCAAAACTCTCTCCGGTTTTGCCTGTTTTTATCAGCGAATAAGCCCATCTTAGATAGTTTCCTGCCATGAGATCTTTGTCGGCTTTGACATCATCGGCTACGGCTTCAAAGTCGTTTATGGCTTCGATGTACTCTTCAAGCATAAAATGGCAAAAGCCTGTATAAATACGCCAATAGTTAGTTTCGGTTCTGTCAATAAGGCTTAGTTTCTCATATATTGCCAATGCCTCTTTGTAATTCTGTTCGTATTCGAATATCTGTGCCTTGTTTCGTAATGCAAGCAGATTGTTCGGGTCTATGGCAAGTGCAAAATTACAACTGTTTACAGCCTCATCGTAATCTCTGTGTTCAGCTTGTATGACTGCCAAGCAATTCCATAACGTTACTGAATACGGGTCTTTATCCAATAAAGAGTTGTATATTGAGCAGCACTTTTCATATTCGCCTTTTAGGTTTAACAGCCGTGCGTGTAGTTCCAACCATTCGTTGTCGTGATGATCGCTACATCTTTCGAGCCACTTTTGAGCCTGTTCATCCAACGACAGATCCATATACATCGCCGCCACATCCATACAATAGTTATCAGGACTTTCGTCACTGTCATCTGTATATAGCAGTCCTTCTTCCAATATGTCGTCAGCCTGTCGTATTTGTCCGCGATAGATCAAGATTTCAGCTTTTATGAAATAGTATTCCGGATCTCCGCTTTCCGTTATCTGTTCTGCATAATATTCTGCGGCATCTACGTCTTTTCTGCTTATTAAAGCTTCTCTTGCAAGAAAAAGCAACGGTCCGGAAGAATCGGGATAGATGTCTCTTGCCCTTTCTATCAGCTTCATTGCATAGTCTTCACTACCGTTGTTGAAGTAATATTCTGCAAGATCTACAAACTCTTCTGAATCCGGAAGCAACGGCTCGCCGCCATGTTCAGACGCTTCAAAGTCATGCAGAAGCCGTCTGAACTGTTCTGTATTGAAATATTCTTCCGGATAATATGCCATAATATTGACAGTCGCTTTTTGTTGTATTGTTATTTTGCGTTATCGTTAGCGGCCTTTTTCGCCCATGTGTCTTTAAGACCTACCGTCTTGTTGTATATTGGTTTCTCCGGTGTGGAGTCAGGATCCGCCATGAAATAACCGATGCGCTGGAATTGGAGATATTCACCGGCTGTTCTTTCTGCGGCATAGCTTTCAACGTAACATGTATCGTTTATTTTCAGCGAGTCAGGATTAAGCAGCTCTCTGAAGTCGCGTTCGTCAGCAGAAGGGTTTTCCACGTTGAAGAGTCTGTCATATACTCTCACTTCCGCCTTTATGCAGTGGTCGGCACTTACCCAATGGAGAGTTCCTTTTACCTTTCTGTTTGCCCCGTCCATGCCGCTCTTGCTGTCAGGATCATATTCAGCGTGTATCTCCGTTATATTACCTTCGGCGTCCTTGATACATCCTGTACATTTTACTATGTATGCATTCTTCAGTCTAACTTCCTTTCCCGGTGTCATTCTGAAGAACTTCTTGGGAGCGTCTTCCATGAAGTCCTCTCTTTCTATCCATAGATTTTTGCTGAAAGTTATGGTATGCGTTCCGTCAGCTTCATTTTCGGGATTGTTTACTGCAACCATTTCTTCTGTCATGTCGTCAGGATAGTTGGTGATAACAAGTTTTACAGGGTTGACAACAGCGGAGACTCTTGTCGCTCTCTTGTTGAGATCGTCTCTTACCGCCGCTTCTAACAGTGCCATGTCATTAAGAGCGTCAAACTTGGTATAACCGATGCTCTTTATGAAGTTTCTTATACTTTCGGGCGAATAGCCTCTTCTTCTCATTCCGCACAATGTCGGCATACGCGGATCGTCCCATCCGCTTACTAAATTTTCTGTTACCAGTGCGAGCAACTTGCGTTTGCTCATTACCGTATATGTCAGATTGAGTCTGTTGAACTCTATCTGTCGTGGTCTGAAATCGTTGAGATTGTCGCCTTCTCCCTTAGATATTTTCAACTCATCGACAAGCTTGTCGTACAGAGGTCTGTGCGGAACGAATTCCAATGTGCATATTGAGTGTGTCACACCTTCAAAGTAATCGCTTTGTCCATGCGCGAAATCGTACATCGGATAAGCGTGCCACTTTGTTCCGGTACGGTGGTGAGGGATGTGAATTATGCGGTAGATGATAGGATCTCTGAAGTGCATGTTCGGATTAGCCATATCCAGCTTGGCGCGAAGCACCATTGAGCCTTCTTCGGCTTCGGGGGTGTTCATCAAGTTAAACAGCCTTATGTTTTCTTCTATAGGTCTGTCGCGGTACGGAGAAGGTGTTCCCGGTTGTGTCGGAGTGCCTTTTTGCTGCGCTATTTGTTCGCTTGTCTGTTCGTCAACATAGGCTTTTCCCTCTTTTACCATCCACATTGCCAAGTCCCATAGCTGCTGGAAATAGTCGGAAGCATAATAAACGTTCTCCCAATGAAATCCGAGCCACTTGATATCGTTCATGATAGAGTCAACATACTCAGTGTCTTCCTTACTTGGATTGGTGTCGTCAAAACGTAGGTTACATATACCGCCGTAGTTTTCAGCCACACCGAAATCCATACATATGGCTTTGGCGTGTCCTATATGCAGATATCCGTTAGGTTCGGGCGGGAAACGTGTTTGCAGTCTTCCTCCGTTTTTACCTTCAGCAAGGTCTGATGCGACCATTTGCTCTACAAAACTGATGCTTTTTCTTTCTTCATCACTTGCGGTGTGTCCGTCAACCATCCCTGTTTCTTCGCTTGTAGGGAGCTCTTTATGTTCTTTATCCATCATTATATAATATGTTTTTTATTTTCCGTTTATTTGTTTCACACTACTTTATGCCTTTTTGATTAAGTGCTTGTGTGTATTTGGCGGCGTTTGCAAGATGCTCATTGTAAGTCACCGCAAAATTGTGTGTGCCGCTGAAGTCCTCTTTTGCGCACATGTAAAGGTAATTATGATTTACACGATTTAGCACCGCGTCTATTGCAGCTACCGATGCCATGCGTATGGGGCCCGGTGGCAGCCCTGTGTTACGATATGTATTGTATGGGCTTTTTACGTTTAGCATATTGTTGTATATGCGTTTTATCGAGAAGTCTCCTAATGCAAATTTTATTGTCGGGTCGGCCTGTAAGGGCATATCTGCCTTCAGGCGGTTGTAATACATGCCGGCTATCATCGGTTTTTCGGCATCTACGGCAGTCTCTTCATCAATGATACTTGCCATAGTTATGACCTCTGTCGGTGTCAATCCCAATGATTTGGCTTTCTCTGTGCGGCTTTCGTTCCAGAAACGCTTGCTTTCCTTGTCCATTTTGTCAAGCAGCTTTTCGGGAGAAATGTTCCAATACACGTCATAAGTGTTGGGAATGAACATGCACATTATATTTTCCGGAGTATATCCGTATTGTCCGCAAAGTGCGGAATCGGTCAAAGCGGCATATATCGTTGCGCTGTCTGTCATCAGTTTGCAGGCAATGGCTCCAGCCAGACGGTCAAGAGTCCTTACGCTTTGTATTGTCAGATGTACCGGAGCCTGCATTCCGTTTCTCATTCTTCTTATTACAGTCAATGCCCCGTCGTAAGGTGCTATCTCATAACGCCCGCTTCTTATGTGGCTGCTATAGCCTAAGGCAGCGGCGAGTATTCTGAATCCTGCCATGCGATACGTCGGTATCGTCTCGTTAGTCTTGGAATAGACGGAGTCGGCGGTATCATCTTCATCAATACATACATAAACACTCTTGTCGCTACTGCTCATTGGAGTAAAGAAAAGCAAAGCCGTCAGTGCTATTATGATGACAAGTATGGCAACCAAAATTTTGCCCTTGTTGTGTTTGATACCGTTCTTTTTTGTACCTCTTTTTCTTCTTTGCATCATCAATCGTAATGTTTCGTAACGCAAAAGTACAAAAAATAATTTAAATACCCCCATTCATGTACTTTTAATGATTTCATATATATAATATTAATATGATTGACATACAACACGACATGAAGGTCTGTATTTATAACTATGCCGTTTACAAGTCGTAACTTCGGAGTGAGGGATGTCTGCCGTTTTCAACACCTTTCGACAACACTTTATAAAAGATACCTTTGGAGAGAGCTTTCACTTGTATTCCCTTTTGCTTGTGATTGACTGTTTATTTTAAGACAATGATGTCGCTCCAGCGGGTAGTTGGATTCTTGCTTTTGAATTTGAGTTTCATGGCATTGGCGAAAACGTCTGCCTTGCCTTTGCCGTCCTTTTGGGTGTATTGCTGAGAACCGAGTACGATGGTTTCGGTGCCGTTTGCCTTGTTTATGCGGTCAATGACGGCGTCCAGGCGTTTCATCTTCTCAAACTGCTCGGCGTCGGTATCAAAGAGGTCTTGCTGGATAGGGCTGTTAGGGGCTATGCCCATAACGATGACACCTGCTTTCTTATAGTGATAGCCTTTCCGGTAGAGCTGTTTCAGCAGTCCGTTGGCTGTCTTTACAATCTCGATTGTACTGTCGGTGGGCGTTATGAGGCGTTTTTCCATGAAATTACGATATTGGGGCAAGTCCTCACGAAACACATTAGTGTTAATAAACACACCGATTATTGACGCTACGGTGCCTTGCTTACGCAGTTTCTCCGCACATCGGGCGGCATAGTTTGAGACATGGGTGCGCAGAACGTTGATATCCGTTATCATTCCGTTGAACGAACGGCTGGTACAGATGCTTTTCTTTTTAGCCATTTCTTCGTTTGGTACGCAGTCTTCACCGTTCAGCTCTTTCCAGATGCGCATGATAACGACATTGTTGAATGTAGAGCTGACCCACGATTCGGTATGTGTGGCAAAGTCATAGGCGGTCTTTACGCCCAGCGATTCAAGTCTTGCGGCATAGCGACGTCCGATGCCCCATACCTCGTTGATAGGAAATAGCTTGAGAGCCTTTGTACGTTTCTCGTCATTATCTATCAGACAGCAGTGACGATAGCCTTGATATTTCTTTGCAAAATGGCTTGCCATCTTTGCAAGAGTCTTGTTCGGGGCGATGCCTATGCTGATAGGCATTCCCACACTTCGCTTGACACGCTTGTGCAAATGCTCTCCCCATTGTCTTAATTCTTGATGTTCAATGCCGTCAAGATAGACAAAACATTCGTCAATGCTGTAACGGAAGTAGTCGGGAGATTCCTGTCGGATAATATCAACGACGCGTCCGGTGAGATCTCCATACAGTTCGTAGTTAGAGGAAAATACCGCTATCTTCTTGTCAGGAAACTGTTGCGCAAGTTGGAAATAAGGCGTTCCGGCCTTGATGCCTATCTTTTTGGCTTCGTTTGACCGCGCCACTACACAGCCGTCATTGTTCGACAGAACAACGACAGGCTTGTCTTTCAGATCGGGACGAAAGACACGCTCGCATGAGACATAGCAGTTATCGCAGTCAATTATGCCGTACATTGATGTTAATTACCTGTTATTATTTCCTCCAGTTCTTTATAGTCCAGACGACAACGCCCCATACTTCAAAGTCATCATTGTCATTAATGCGTATCGGCCTGTATCTTTTGTTGGCGGGACACAGCTCTATATAGCCGTCGGCCTTATGGGTAAGGTCAAGATACTTGATTGTAAACTCCCTGTTTACATATCCTACTACGACATCGCCATGTCTTGGCTCTAAGCTACGGTCAATTACAGCGATGTCGCCGTCGCAGATACCGGCTTCAATCATTGAGTCTCCTTCGACTTTACCATAGAAAGTGGCTTCCGGATGCCGTATCAGATCATGATTGAAGTCAAGGCTTTCGTTATGGTAGTCATCAGCAGGGGAGGGGAAACCGGCCATAATGCTTGGCGCTAATTGAAGCTTCAGCTTCTTATCAAAATCGCCCTGTATGATTTTAATGTTTGACATGTTTCTACGAATGTGCTTTTTTTCTTTACAAGAGCTGTCGGCTATACCTTGATGCAAAGGAAAGGGCATCATTCGCATGATGGCTTTTCTTTGCCGTAACGGCATCTTTCGGCCGATTGTGTGCATAGTACAACAGTTCCGGACAACTTATGCAAAGATACACATCATTTCTTTAATATGTGATATTATTACATAAATTGACTTCTTATCTTACAAAAAGATGATTATCTTTG
>JBJFGK010000042.1:0-4294 GCA_051892655.1 Prevotella sp.
TAAAGGATTGGCGGCACGTTTTATAAGTATTTTAGGGCATATTCCCGGTTTGCGTGGCAGAATAAGAACCTTTGTTTCCAACCACTCGTCGCAATTGGAAGTCATAGACCGGCAAATAGCGGCTCTCCATAGTGGCAAACGGATGTCATTCATAATATCGGTAATGTTGGAAGTCGGCGTGCGTATATGTTCGGCGGCGGAGATAATGTTTGTGCTGCTTGTTCTTTCTCCTGATGTAGAGTTTGTTAAATGTATTCTTGTTCTTGCTTTTACCAGCCTTTTTGCCAATATGTTGTTTTTCATGCCTTTGCAACTTGGCGGTAGGGAAGGGGGATTTATGATGTCTGCGGCAGGATTGTCTATGACTGCCGGAGCCGGTGTTTTTGTCGCGCTTATAGTTCGTCTTAGAGAACTTGTCTGGACAGCTATCGGGCTGTTATTAATCAAAGTTAACTGGAGGCATTAGCCGATATTAAACAGGAATAGTTCCGGATTGCCGAAACTTGTCTTTATCAAGGACAATTTGTCTTTGTAAAACTTCATGTAATGGGGATTTTTGGCCAAAATGGTGCATAATTAAAATAAAATATGTAATTTTGTCATCTGAATGAATACTACAGAGTTACAGAAAGTAAAACAGCGGTATAATATAGTCGGGAATAATGCCGGACTCAATCGTGCCATAGACGTTGCCATGCAGGTTGCGCCAACAGACCTTTCCGTGCTCATTATAGGCGAAAGCGGTGTCGGCAAGGAGATAATACCGCGTATTATCCATGACAATTCACCAAGACGACGGGAACGCTATTTCGCTATAAACTGTGGCAGTATACCGGAGGGAACCATCGATAGTGAACTCTTTGGTCATGAGAAAGGCTCCTTTACCGGAGCCATTGGCGAGAGTGAAGGCTATTTTGGTGTGGCTAATAAAGGAACAATATTTCTTGATGAAGTAGGAGAATTGCCTCTTGCCACACAGGCACGCCTTCTCAGAGTGCTTGAAACAGGTGAATATATACGTGTTGGTGGTCAAAAGATTATGAAGACCGACGTGCGTGTCGTAGCGGCCACCAATGTTAATATGCGCAAGGCTATTAGTGAAGGACGTTTTCGCGAGGATCTTTACTATCGTCTCAATACAATACCAATACAGATACCACCGCTGCGTGATAGGGGAGATGATATCATTCTCCTGTTCCGCCTTTTTGCCATGCAGATGGCAGAGAAGTATCGTTTGCCTAAGATCACGCTTACGGAAGAAGCACGTGCCACAATGCTAAAATACAAATGGCCCGGAAACGTGCGACAACTCAAGAATATTACTGAGCAGATGTCTATACTCAGTGAAAAACGTGAGATAGGTGTTGATGAGATACGCCGTTTTATACCCGAAGACAGTGAGAGCACGCAACTCACGACAGTCAGTGGAGGCAGCCATTCTTATGAAAGTGAGAGAGAGTTGTTGTTTAAGGTGTTGTATGATTTGCGCGGTGATGTCAGTAATCTTAGGCGTGAAGTCAATATCCTGCGCAAACAACTTGACGCCTCTGATGTTACGGCTACCTCTATGCCGGCTCTATATACATCACCTCAGGCATCCGAAGATACAACCATGCAGCATCAGCCCGCAGTAATGGAAGCTGACGCTGAAGAAATATCTGACAGTGATAGTCTTAATCTCGTTAATCTCGGCCGTCAATTTGTTGAGAAAGCGCTTGAACGCAATGGTGGCAACCGCAAAAAGGCTGCTGCTGAATTAGGAATATCCGACCGTACTCTATACCGTAAAATAAAGCAATATGGCATCGATAAAGATAAATAAGATATACCATAAATTCATTCCCGTTACAATAGCGATATGTGTTGCCATATTAATGGTTGCATGCTATTCGTTTAATGGTGCCAACATTGACTACAATAAAACAAAGACCATACAGATAAA
Organism: Prevotella sp.; assembly: GCA_051892655.1. Taxonomy (GTDB): domain Bacteria; phylum Bacteroidota; class Bacteroidia; order Bacteroidales; family Bacteroidaceae; genus Prevotella. The sequence goes on from JBJFGK010000042.1 coordinate 1,943, forward strand.
CGATTTTCCAATACGCTCATCCTATGTCTGGGGGCCTATGGCAAGCATTTTCAACAACAAGTTGAAAGATGTCTATGCCAACCATACGCGGCTTATACAAGTAAAACGTAATGGAGACCTCAAAGTGGAAGGCGAGATTACCCAATATTCGCAGCGTAATAAGGCTGTTACCGCTGAAGGTCATTCAGCACAGGCAGAGTTGTCAATGACCGTAAACGTGCGTTTTGTGAATAAGGCAAATCATGCTGAAGACTTTGAGAAACAGTTTACTGCGACTGCCACATTTGAAACAACACAATCACTGACATCGGTACAGGAAGAACTCGTTACGCAAATGGCGGACGATATTACCGATCAGATTTTTAATGCAACTGTGGCAAACTGGTAATCAGATATATGTATTCAGCCTAAAATAACATCAATTTATTATATAGAACATGGACTTAGGGCAACTCATAAGACATCCCGAACTGCTTGACAAGGAGACGCTGTACGATTTGCGCAGCCTGCTTGCCCTATATCCATACCACCAGACGGCACGGTTGCTTATGCTACATAATCTTTATTTGTTGCATGACCCGACATTTGATGAAGAGCTAAGACGCTCGGCTGTTTATATTACCGACCGCAAAGTAATATTTAACCTCGTAGAGGCGGCACACTATAAATTACGAAAAAGTGACCGTATGGTTACGACAGACGATACTGTTCCTTCAGCGGGCAGAACAATCACGCTTATAGACCGTTTTCTTGACAACGTGCCTGCAGATACGGCAAGTTCAGGAGAGAAACCACGACGTAAGCCAACGCCTGCAGATGCGGCAATAGACTATGTCGCGTATCTGCTTGAAACCGATGACGAGATGCAAAATGCCGATACGGCAGCAATGAAAGGACAGGATTTGATAGACTCGTTTATTGCCAACGACAATGGCAAGATAGTGCTTAAAGAGGAACCGGAATATCTGCCGGATATCGACAACGGAGGTAGTGGTGATGAGAAGTATTTCACAGAGACACTTGCCCGAATATACATACAACAAGGAAGATATTCAAAAGCTTTGGAAATTATTAAGCGATTAAATTTGAATTATCCGAAAAAAAATGTTTACTTTGCAGACCAAATTCGTTTTTTAGAGAAATTGATAATAAACAATAAATATAAAAATTAAAAATGTACACACTATTCGTAATTCTAATTGTATTCGCGGCGCTTCTCATGATAGGCATCGTGCTGATACAAGAGTCAAAGGGTGGAGGACTTGTTTCCAACTTCTCTTCGTCCAATCAGATAATGGGCGTTCGCAAGACCACAGATTTCATTGAGAAAGCAACATGGGGACTTGCTGTCGCTATGGTAATACTAAGCGTAATCTGTGCTTATGTGGCACCAACAGCCGTTTCACAAGGCAGTGTCATAGAACAGACAGCTACAGAACAGCAACAGACCAATCCTAATACTCTGCCGGGCTTTGGTGCAGGACAGACAAAACAGGCTCCTGAATCAGCAAAACAACCTGCTAAAAACACCGCACCGGTAGCGCCTAAGGCAAACAACTAAATTATTACTGAAAGAAGAATCTTAATAATACTGTTAAGAAGCTGTGTCAGATAGGCACAGCTTCTTTGTTTATTATTGCTGTCCTGTAAAATGACTATCTTTGCTCATGGTTATATTTTCCCCAATACAAAGATAACCAAAAGGTCTGATAATTCGTGGGAAGTTTTTGATTGCTCATAAAAGTTTTACCGGACAGCGATAATACACAATAAATCATCACACCGCTCATCATCAGCGCCAAGCCCTCAAAGAGCTTTATCCTGATGACCCGGTAGAGGAAGCAGCTTCCGGACTTAACCTAACCGAGTGTTAAATAAATTAATATTCAATTATTCAGTTATTCAGTTAAAAAAAGAGGGGTACACCTCTTTCTTATAATTCTATAACTAATTAATAATTAATAAGTTATATATATAATAGATAAAAGTACCCCTTCAAAAAAACAACTGAATAACTGAATAACTGAATAATTCCCCAAATGTTTAATAATCTAAAAAGTTTAATATCAATGAGTTACGATATTTTTCCTACAAGGTTTCCTATATGCCAGTGTTGCTGAAAACGGCAAAAATCTTGGATTTAGTGCTCAAAAACGTGCCTTTTGACATGCGTGACCCCCTTATTCGTAGGTTTTTTCTCTACTTTGCAGTAGAATTTAAGACGCAGAAATTCTCTATCCGGACAACACATACAAGGAATTGTGCGGTCAAATCGTACATTTGGTTGCCGACAGCGGGGCTGACAAGGGTCAATTCGACACTTTTGTTGATACAAAAAACAATCCCTTCTGT
>JBJFGK010000043.1:0-17763 GCA_051892655.1 Prevotella sp.
GTCTTCATATTCCGTAAACCATCTACCGACAGGCACACCGGCATTATAATCATTGGTTCCTATAAAAACGATTATGGCATCAACATCATCGCCATGCTCTTTTTTCAACTTTTCAACCTGACGCGGAATATCATTCCATTGCCTCCCGCTGACACCATAAACATAAGGTGTGATATCCAACCATTCATTAAGAAAGCCCCAGTACTTCTTCGGAACATTGTCACTACAACTATTCGGATCTGTAATAGAGTCGCCAAGATATGCAACACGCTTGCCGAACCACGGATGCCACACATATTCTGATGCCAAACTGCCGTTTGAAGACTTTATTATATCTTGTCCGTTTGCGCCGACAACAAAGAACAGCATCACTACTGCCATAACCGTAATTGAAATATACCGTTTCATTTCTCACAATATTTTTAAAATCCATGTAAAATTAAGTAAAAAGAAGAGACCTTACAAATAATTCATATTTTTTAAGCACAGGTCATGGTACTTTCTTTTTACACTTATCTGCATTATCGGATATTTTATTTACATTTGCAACAACAATTACAACAAAATCAATAACGGCAATGAAATATATCATAACCGCACCAAATAAAATAGAAACCCAAATAAATCTACCTGCTTCAAAAAGTATAAGCAACCGTGCATTGGTAATAAGTGCCATGACCGACAGTAAGATTCTACCTGAAAACCTATCCGACTGCGATGACACAGAAGTGATAATAAAGGCGTTAAAAAACATGCCTGAAACAATAGACATCAAAGCTGCCGGCACGGCAATGAGGTTTATGACGGCTTTCCTTTCTGTTTCGACCGGCAGACATATCATTACGGGAACGGAAAGAATGAAGCAGCGCCCCATAAGAGTTCTTGTCGATGCATTACGCTCGCTTGGAGCAGATATTTCCTATGAAGGGAACGAGGGCTATCCACCGCTTCGCATTAACGGGACTTATCATAATGGAGGCAGCGTAGAGATATCCGGCAATGTCAGTTCACAATTTATTTCCGCACTGTTGATGATTGGTCCAGCATTGAAACATGGCATTGAACTCAGACTGACAGGAGAGATAATATCACGTCCGTACATAGATCTTACCATGTGCGTAATGAGAGACTATGGAGCAGAAGTGGACTGGATAAATCCAAGTACAATAAAAGTTGAGCCTATACCATACAAAGCCACTCCTTTCTTCATTGAAAACGATTGGAGTGCAGCATCATATTGGTATGAAATTGCCGCACTATATTCCGGTGACTGCTGCAATATATGTCTCAAAGGACTGATTGACGGTTCACGTCAAGGAGATTCTGCCGTAAAATACCTGTTCAGCATGTTGGGAATAAAGACATCATTTGATGTCAAATCACAAGGTGTACCAACCAATGTAAGACTGAAACGTACAGAAATGCGCCCTCCACGCATTGACTACGATTTTGTAAACCAGCCGGATCTTGCACAAACGCTTGTCGTAACATGCGCCATGATGGGAGTCCCGTTTGTCTTTAAAGGTCTGTCTTCTCTGAAAATAAAAGAGACAGACCGCATAGAAGCGCTTAAAACAGAGATGAAGAAACTTGGTTATATTATAAGAGAAACCGGCGTTGGCGAGCTAACATGGGACGGAACACGATGTACACCGGATAAAGATATCGTTATTGACACTTACGAAGATCACCGTATGGCAATGGCATTCGCTCCCGTTTCACTCGTAACAGGATCTATAACAATCAACAATCCGCAAGTTGTAAGCAAGTCATATCCTCGTTTCTGGAGCGATCTCAAAGAAAGCGGCTTTAATATAGCAGAAACAGAATAGCATGACTATGTGGCTTCTACTAATATCGCTGTTATTGGCAGGTATCGCAATAACATTTCTAAGAAGGCATTTCAGAAGAGATGATGTATCCAACAATAGCGCAGATTGTACAGACTGCTCTATATGCAACGGCAAAACAAAGACTTGCATACATGAAAAGATTATGACAACAATGGTAGCGGACGAGCCTGAATATTTCGATGATGAGGAACTTGACGAGTTCAAAGGGAAAGAAGCCGATGGGTATACAGCAGAAGAAACAGCGTTATTTGCGGAGGTATTATACACCATGAGGCAGAATGAAGTTGCAGAATGGCTGTCAAGCCTTGAAAAACGTGGAATAAACTTACCCATAGAGTTGCGTGATGAAGCCCTGATGTTGATAGATAATTGATACATCATAAAGGCAATAAACCTGCTGCTTTTGCAGTTATAATTAATGATGACCCAAAATACAAAAACATATACCGCTATTCTTGTTACGCTCATTGCCCTTTTGGTAATGGCGGGATGTTCGGTAGAAAAAAATACATCACAGACAAGATGGTGGCATGCGTTCAATGCTCGTTATAATACATATTATAATGGAGCAATGGCATATATAGACGGATCTCTTGAAAAGGAAAACGGTAATAAGGACAACTTTACGGAGATGCTCCCTCTTTATACAGTAGGCAATAAAACAAGTAAAGAATTAGGTGCCTCAAACTTTGACCGAGCTATAGAAAAAAGCAAGAAAGCCATCAAGATGCACAGTATTAAAAAACGTCCTCAATGGACAAAAAACAGGAAAAAGACTGAACGCGACATCGAATGGCTGAACCGCAAAGAATACAACCCATTCTTATGGAAAGCATGGATGCTTATGGGCCGCTCTCAATTTATGAAAGGCTCTTTTGATGAGGCTGCATCCACATTCGCATATATGAGCAGACTATATGCTACACAACCTGCTATCTACGGAAGAGCAAGGGCTTGGCTCGCCAAATGCTATGTAGAACAAGAATGGTATTATGATGCAGAAGATGTTATGACAAAAATCAGGCGTGACTCAATACATTGGAGAGCACAAAAAGAATGGGATTATACTTTTGCCGATTACTATATAAAGACTGAAAGATACAAAGAGGCCATACCATATCTGCGCAAAGTCATACGCCACGAAATGAGACGCAAGCAAAAAGCACGCGAATGGTATCTCATGGGACAGCTGCAAGCATTATCCGGAAATAAGACTGAAGCCTACAAGGCATTTAGACACGTGATAAGATTAAACCCTCCTTATGAGCTGGAATTCAACGCACGTGTAGCAATGACTGAAGTAATGGCTTCAGGACAGGCCAAAAAGATGATACGCAAACTGAAAAGAATGGCTGTATCTGACAACAACAAAGATTATCTGGATCAGGTTTATTATGCCGTAGGAAACATATATATGGCTGAGAAAGATACAGCTAACGCCATAGCAGCATATGAAAAAGGCAATATAGGTTCTACAAGGAACAGTATAGAAAAAGGTGTATTGCTTCTTACTCTCGGTAATATCTATTGGGATAAAGAAGATTATTCAAATGCGCAACGCTGCTATGGAGAAGCCATCGGACTGCTTGATAAAGAAAGAAAAGATTATCGTCAACTATCAGACCGGTCAAAAATTCTTGACCAACTTGTGCCATATACAGAAGCCATACATCTACAAGACTCATTGCAAGCACTTGCACGAATGTCTGAAAATGACAGGAATAAAGCCATAGACAGAGTTATCGCCGCTTTAAAGAAAAAAGAAAAAGAAGAAAAAGCCGCACAGGCAGAAGCCGAAAGCCAACAGAATGGTGGCGACACAGGACGTAACACAGGAAACAACAATAATAGAACAAATACCCAACAGACACAAAACAAGTCTGCTACATGGTATTTCTATAATCCGATGGCTGTAAGTCAAGGAAAGGAAACTTTCCAAAAGCTATGGGGGAAACGTGAAAATGTTGATGATTGGCAACGCGTAAACAAGACCGTTGTCGCATTGGTTGATGAAACAGAAGAACTTACCGATGAACAACGTGACTCTATTGCTGCCGTCGAAGCCAGATTGGACTCTTTAGAACATGTAGCTGACAGTGCACAAAACAATCCTCACAAACGCGAGTATTATCTCAAACAGATACCTTTTACACCGGAGAAGATAGCGGAAAGCAATAAAATAATAGAGGATGGTTTATTTAATTCAGGCATTATATTCAAAGACAAACTTGACAATCTTACTCTTAGTGAAAAGAGTCTTTGCCGTTTGTCTGACAATTACCCTGATTTTGAAAAAATGGACGAAGTCTATTATCACTTGTTCCTATTATATTCAAGACGTGGAGACAAGTTAAAGGCAGATGTATATCTTGACAGTCTGAAACATAACTATAGTGACAGCAAATGGACAACACTGCTTACGGATCCTTATTTTGAAGAAAATGCAAAATATGGAGTCCACATCGAAGATTCTCTCTATGCCGCAACCTATGAAGCATTTAAAGCAGACAGATTTTCAGAAGTCAAATTAAACACCGATATTTCTACATCAAGATTTCCGTTAGGCGCAAACCGAGACAAATTTATATTTATAGAGGGTCTCGGAAAGCTTAATAATGGAGATGCCAACGGCTGTGTGGAAAACATGGAAAAAGTAGTTAAAGATTTTCCGCAAAGCGAAGTAAGCCCTATGGCAGGAATGATAATAAACGGCGTAAAGGCCGGACGGAAACTACATGGTGGCCGATTTGACATCGGAGATGTGTGGGAGCAGCGTTCTATCATACTCAACGACAATGACAGCACATCTGAACGGAAACTCGTTGCAGAGCGAAACGTACCTTTCTCTTTTATCATTGCATATGCTCCGGATTCGCTTAATGAGAACAGACTATTGTTTGAACTTGCAAGATTTAATTTCACGAATTTCATTGTGAGAAATTTTGACATCGACATAGAAGAAGTTTACGGCATACGAAGAATGAAGACAAGTGGCTTCCGCAATTATGATGAAGCATTGCAATATGCCAGACAATTGTACAACAATACTGCAATCATGACCATTGCAGCCAAAGCCCGCAAAATTATTATAAGTGATTCCAATCTTGAATTACTCGGTTCTCAATATAGTTACAATGACTATGACAAGTTTTATGAGAGTCATTATGTGCCTCTGCGCATCAGCACAGTAAAACTATTATCTGAACCTATCAATATGGAGTATCAACAGATTGAAGACAACAGTAATGGAGACAACGAAGAAGATAATAAACTCTACAATGGTGGAGTGATAGAACAAGGGCTTTATATTGAAGACAATGAGCCTGTAATAGCACCAACAGGTAATACAATCATTGAGGATTCAGAGTTGCCACAACAAAACACAAATATGCAGACTCCTGAAAACACGACAGGCACAACTATCATTGAAGATACAAACAATGGGTTTTCCGGCTCACAGACCAATACGTTAATTATTGAAGAAGAGTCTTCTGATGAGACAAACAAACAAAATGGCAACACCATCATTGTAACGGAAGAGCAAAGTATCAAGATTCAGAACCAGTCAATATATGACATTGAACAATCATTGGATGATAATAATGATGCTAAAATAGAAAACATCTCAATCCAAAAGCCTCAACGCCCGACGGAAAACAAGGTCATTTCAAACGACAATAACAATCAATCGCCAATTGAAGATAAATCTAAGAAAGTGAATAATGACGATGATTTCATAATAGTTTTTGATGATGGCTTCGGCTCTAATACAAACAACAAAAAAGCCACTGACAAGAAAAAAGAGATAAAAGAAAACAAGTTTGACCTCGAGGACGAATATTATGACCTTAACGGATTCTAAGATTATGACAAATGGACTACTACTTTGGGTAGATGATGAGATAGAATTGTTGCGTGCTCATATCATTTTTCTTGAAAAAAAAGGATATGAAGTGGTTACCGTTACCAATGGTACCGATGCCATAGACCAATGTAAGCAACGAACATTTGACCTTATATTACTTGATGAGATGATGCCCGGTCTTAGCGGACTTGAAACATTGCAGGAAATAAAAGACATAACACCCGCCACTCCGGTTGTAATGGTAACCAAGAGTGAAGAAGAAAATATCATGGATCAAGCAATTGGTTCCAAAATTGCAGACTATTTGATAAAGCCTGTCAACCCAAACCAGATTCTCCTTTCACTAAAAAAGAATATTCATAGAAAGGAAATCGTTACGGAAATAACTCAAAGTGAGTATCAACAAAACTTCCAAGACATAGCCTTACAAATATCAGACTGCAAAACAATTGATGATTGGAAAGAAGTCTACAAGCGACTTGTGTACTGGGAACTTGAGCTTAGCAGTACAGACAGCAACATGACCGAAATGCTCAAAATGCAAAAAGAAGATGCCAATAATGGGTTTACCAAGTATATAAAAAGCCATTATCTTAAATGGGTCATGCCACAAGAGGAGAGTCATCATCTTTATAAAAAATTGGCAACTGAAATGACGACAGACAATGACGACAGACCGATGATGAGTCATGATATTTTCAAAAAGGTTATCTTTCCTTTAATGGATAAAGGCGAGAAGGTTTTTCTAATAGTTATTGATAATTTCCGTCTTGATCAATGGCGTATGTTGGCTGGAGAAATAGGAGATATGTTTGATATTGACGAACAGACATATATAAGTATTTTACCAACTGCAACTCAATATGCCCGTAATGCCATATTTAGCGGACTCATGCCGGAAAAAATAGCAAATATGTTCCCTGACTTATGGGTTGATGAAGATGAAGAAGAAGGAAAGAATCTTAATGAAAGGCCTCTCATACAGACCCAATTTGACCGTTTCCGTCGCCATGAATCATTCTCTTATACCAAAGTCAATGACTCTGCTGCCGCTGATAAGTTTCTACAAAAATATAACCAGTTGGAAAATAACGACCTCAATGTACTTGTAATCAATTTCATTGATATGCTCAGCCATGCACGTACTGAATCAAAAATGGTTAGGGAACTCGCAAACAACGAATCGGCATTTAGAAGCATAACTCTTAGCTGGTTTCGACATTCTGTACTGTCAGAATTGTTCAAACTGCTTGCAAAAAGCAATTACACCGTGATAATCACAACAGATCATGGTAGCATACGTTCTTCAAAACCTATAAAAGTTGTTGGAGACCGTAACACAAACACAAACTTACGCTATAAGCTTGGAAAGAATTTAAAGTATAATCCTAAGGAAGTCTTTGAAATAAAAGAGCCGAAAAAAGCCCAATTACCTTCACCTAATCTAAGTACAACATACGTTTTTGCGACCGGTGATGCATTTTTTGCATATCCAAACAGTTATAACTACTATGTATCATATTATAAAGACACTTTTCAACATGGTGGTATATCAATGGAAGAAATGATTGTTCCAATTGTTACACTTAAAGGAAGGAAGCAAAAATAAAGTAATATACATAGATGAAACAAAAGACAATCATTATATATGGAAATTATTATAGATGACATCAACAACATCAAGCAAGCTGCCGATACATTTATTAAAAACATGAATGACAACTTGGTTTATGCTTTTTATGGAAAAATGGGCGTTGGTAAAACCACTTTTATTAAAGCTATTTGCGAAGAACTTAAAGTTGACGATGTTATAACGTCGCCGACATTTGCCATTGTCAACGAATATTCATCCTCTTCAAAATTTTCCACAATATATCATTTTGATTTTTATCGCATAAAAAGAATTGAAGAAGTCTATGATATGGGGTATGAAGAGTATTTTTACAGTGGACATCCGTGTTTTATAGAATGGCCAGAACTTATTGAAAATCTTTTGCCTGATAATGCTATAAAAGTGACAATAGAAAGGTTGGCAGATGAAACAAGGAAGATTACACTTAACTCTATATAACTCTATACGACAATTATTTAATTCGTTTAGTTTCTATTATTGAAGATATTTTTTGTAACTTTGCCGCGATTTAGAATGTTATAGCCTTATAACAAATGGGTAAGAAAAGAAAAACGCCTCGTAGACGTCATGGTCTGCAAGGTATTACACTATGTATAAGTACTGCATTGGTACTGATATTACTCGGAATGGTTGTGATGTCTGTTTTGACAGCTCGCAATCTGTCTGCTTATGTAAAAGAAAACCTTACCGTGACAATGATGCTTGGTGAGGACATGACTAATCCAGAAGCAAAACGATTGTGCAAGGATTTACAAAAAAGACCGTACATAAGCCATATTTGCTATATTAGTAAAGAGCAGGCACTTAAAGAACAGACAGAGGCGATGGGCACAGATCCCAGCGAATTTCTTGGGAATAACCCTTTCGTTGCATCAATAGAGTTACAACTCAATGCACAATATGCCAACAATGACTCTTTGAAATGGATTGCAAAAGCACTAAAAAAAGAGGCAAAAGTTACTGACATCACATATCCGCAAGATTTAATGGACAGTGTCAATCACAATTTGCAACAAATAAACGTCGTTTTACTTGTCCTTGCAATATTATTGACTTGTGTTTCATTCTCATTAATCAATAACACCATCAAACTTGGTGTTTATTCAAGACGTTTCACTATACATACCATGAAACTCGTCGGAGCATCTTGGGGATTTATTCGTAGACCTTTTCTTGGCAAGGCTATAGGAACCGGACTTTTAGCTGCAATCATCGCAACTGCAGTTCTTGCAAGTGGAGTTTACGCCCTTTACACGTATGCGCCGGAAGTTCTTACTGTCATTACTTGGGAAGTATTGACTATTACAGCCTGTTCTGTATTTCTTTTCGGTATAATAATAACATTGCTCTGTGCATATTTCTCAGTTAATAAATTTCTGAAAATGAAAGCCGGAGACCTTTACAAGATATAAAAAACAAATATGGATAAAAAAAATTTAGCGATGAGCCGCACTAATTTTATATTGTTGGCCATTGGAATGATTATTGTTATTATTGGTTTTGTCCTAATGAGCGGAGGTGGAACGGAGGGAGAAACATTCAATCCCGAAATGTTTAGCACAATGCGTATTAAGATTGCTCCAATAATGTGTTTCATCGGATTCTGTTCCATTATATATGCTATCATGCATAAAAACAAGGATTAACACCATTCCAAAACTATCACTATTTAATAAATACATATCTATATGAATTGTATAGAAGCATTTGTACTTGGTCTTATTCAAGGTCTGACAGAATATCTTCCGGTTAGCAGTAGCGGACACCTTGCAATAGGAGCACGACTTTTCGGTATAAACGGTGAGGACAACCTCACTTTTACCATAATGGTACATGTCGCAACTGTTTTGAGTACCCTTGTTATTCTATGGAAAGAGATTGATTGGATATTCAAAGGACTTTTCAAACTTAAGATAAACGAAGAAACAAAATACGTTCTGAACATCATTATCTCGATGATCCCTGTAGGTATCGTTGGCGTATTCTTTAAAGATCAAGTAGAAGAAGTTTTTGGTTCCGGATTGCTAATAGTAGGAATCATGTTGCTTGTAACATCAATTCTTCTTGCATTTTCTTATTATGCAAAGCCAAGACAAAAAGAAAAGATAAGCATCAAAGATGCTTTTATTATCGGAATAGCTCAAGCTTGTGCCGTACTGCCGGGACTTTCACGCTCAGGAAGTACCATCGCAACGGGTCTGTTATTAGGAAATAAAAAAGAGAAATTAGCACAATTCTCTTTCCTTATGGTAATTCCTCCTATATTAGGAGAGGCTTTATTGGACGTAATAAAGGGATTTAAAGGAGAAGAGACTTTTGGCGGAATAGAAACATTGCCACTAATTGTAGGTTTTTTTACTGCATTTGTTTCCGGATGCATTGCATGTCAATGGATGATTAATATCGTAAAGAAAGGAAAACTTATATATTTCGGTATTTATTGTGCCATTGTTGGCGTTGCCACAATTTTAATATCTTTCTTTAATTAAAAGTCATGAACTTTACAGAGGGAGAGATAATAGGCATAAACAAGCCTTATGGAATATCAAGTTTTGGCGCTCTTGCTCGCGTGAGATATCTTATTTCAAGGAAACTTGGTGTAAAAAGAGTCAAGACCGGTCATGCAGGAACGTTAGATCCATTAGCAACAGGAGTCTTGATACTATGCACAGGGAAAGCGACAAAAAGGATTGAAGAGTTGCAAAACCATACGAAAGAGTATGTCGCCACACTTCAATTGGGAGCTACTACACCCAGTTATGACATGGAACATCCCATTGACGCCACATATCCCACCGCTCATATCACGAAAGAATTAATTGAACAGACACTAAAAAATTTCGTTGGAGAGATCAAACAGATACCACCCGCATATTCAGCATGCAAAATTGACGGTAAACGCGCATATAAAATGATGCGTAAAGGTGAAGAAGTAAATCTTAAAGAAAAGACATTACGTATTGATGGAATTGAGATTATATCTTTTGATAAATCATCAATGCAATTAACAATAAGGGTCGTATGTAGCAAAGGAACATACATTAGAGCATTAGCAAGAGATATTGGTGTCGCGCTTAAAAGCGGAGCTTATCTTACAGAACTTTGCAGAACACGAGTAGGAAATACGAAAATTGAAAATTGCATTGAACTTGATAAATTCCAAGACTGGTTAGATGAACAAAATATAGATGTATCTCAACCGACATAAACAAATATATTCAAACATGAAAACATATTTAAATTAAAACATAAAAATCAACATATGAAACTTTCACAATTCAAGTTCAAACTACCCGAAGAGCTCATTGCTCTTAATCCGCCATACCATAGAGACGAGTGTAGATTAATGGTCATACACAAACAGTCCCAAACAATAGATATGTATCAAAAAGATAAGGACGGAGAACCGCTCAAAAACGAAGACGGTTCACCTGTTTTTTTGGACTTCCGTAATGTTCTTGATTACTTTGATGAAGGAGATACATTTGTTTTTAATGATACTAAAGTATTCCCTGCACGTCTATATGGAACAAAAGAAAAGACGGATGCAAAGATTGAGGTCTTTCTTCTGAGAGAGCTTAATCAAGACATGCGTCTTTGGGATGTACTTGTTGAACCTGCCAGAAAGATTAGAATTGGCAATAAACTATTCTTTGACGAAAGTGGAACTATGGTGGCTGAAGTCATTGACAACACAACAAGCAGAGGCCGAACACTAAGATTTCTTTACGATTGTCCGCATGAAGAGTTCAAAAGAGACCTTTATGCTCTTGGTGAAGCACCACTCCCCCACTACATCGTAGATCATCGTAAGGCGACACAAGAGGACATGACTGATTTCCAATGCATATATGCAAAAAATGAAGGGGCTGTTACAGCACCCGCATCAGGCTTGCACTTCAGCCGAGAAATGATGAAAAGAATGGAAATAAAGGGTATCGAGTTCGCATTTATAACTCTCCATTGTGCCTTAGGCAACTTCCATGACATAGAGGTTGAAGATCTTACCAAGCACAAAATGGACTCCGAGCAGATGTTTATCAATCAAGAGGCTTGCAAAAAAGTTAATGATGCCAAAAGCTCCGGACACCATATTTGTGCCGTTGGAACAAGCGTCATAAAAGCGACCGAAACCGCTGTGGGAACAGACAAGAAGCTTAAAGAATATGAAGGTTGGACTAATAAGTTCATATTCCCGCCATACGATTTTGGAATAGCTGACTCTATGATAGCCAACTTTTATCATCCAATGTCTACATTGCTTATGTCCACAGCTGCATTCGGAGGTTATGATCTTATAATGGAGGCATATAATCTGGCCCTTAAGCATAACTACAAATTCGGATGCTACGGTGACGCTATGCTTATACTCAATGACTAAAGACATCATTAAAAGCATAACTTTTTACAAGGATGTCAATTGTCTATCTTTCGTTAGGTTCTAATCTCGGTAATCGTGAATTGACTATACATCGGGCAATAGAGTTGCTTAACATCAAAGTGGGCACTATTATCCGTATCTCGTCCTTTATTGAGACTGAACCTTATGGATTTACATCTTCAAATAAATTTATTAATGCGGCTGTATGCTTGAAAACGGAACTCACGCCTAATAGATTACTTGACAAAACCAAAGAAATAGAAAAAGAATTGGGGCGTAAAGAGAAGTCTGTTGACGGTTGTTACCACGATCGGCCGATTGATATAGACATCCTTTTATACGATGATTTGCATATTGATAATATAGATTTAAAAATACCCCATCCATTTATGCATGAACGGGACTTCGTCATGAAACCGCTGATGGAAATTTATAAAGAAAGAGAATAAGCGGTATAGGAAAGACAACTATTAAAGAAGCAGACAATTTGTATTCTAATCAGAACTGAAATTGTCTGCTTTTATTGTCTCTTTAAAATGAAATTCCTTGTTGTTACTTACTTAACTTGAACTACAAGATATTTGCTTGTACTCCAGAACAATTGGGGATTTGTTATCCTAAGCACATACATTCCTTTTGAATCCGTATCCAAAGAGTAGCTTCCGGCAGGATGCATCGTTAGAATCTTTGCCGATTTGGAACAAAGTTTTATCTCTTTGTCCACCCTTATATCTATACGGGTAAAGTAGTTTTTATTAAAATTTCCTTGAAGAACCTTACCTTTGACAAGTATATTCTGTTCTTTAAGTTCTTTCTTGGTACCAAAAACAAACCACGCGGTATTAAGTTGTTTATCTTGGCTGTCAATTTTCTTTGACTTCACATCGCTTTCCGCCTTCAGGTTACTTACGTCGGTGTTAAGGCTCTTTATGGTATTATCCAACTCAACAATGTGTATATCTTTTGCTTCTAACTGGGCTTTCAGTTCACTCAATTGGGTATTCTTTTCCTCCAATTGCTTTACAAGATTATCCAATGTACGCTTAAGCTGCTCACCTCTGACGGAACTTTCCCTTAACTGTCCACGCAGTTTTTCGATAAGAATACGGTTTTGTGCCAACCTCTCTTGTATGAATCTAACGTTCTCTCTCATTCTTTGCGACTTATTGGCACTTTCCCCATTATTATCGAGAGTAATCCTTCCCTCTGCCTCATTAACAAGACGGAAGCCTTCTTCTATATCATTGAAGACTCCCATTATATCGTTTATTTCATTGTCTTTCTGTTCTATGATTTTCTGCAGGGAGTCAACCTGTGTCAAACCTTTGACTTCCGATTGTGTTTTTTCATTCTTACATGCGAAAAACGCCGAAAGGCATATCGCCATAAACAATAATTTTCTCATAAATATTTTATCTATAATTATTATAAAATCCTTTCTTGTTTCCCCTTTGCCTTATTGAGCCCGGATACTACTATAACGAATTCTCCGCGTGGGGCGTTTTCCTTGAAATGAGAAATAACCTCTTCCAATGTTCCTCTTACACTCTCTTCATGTATTTTTGATATTTCTCTGCATACGCTGACTTGTCGGTCTGCACCGAAATATTCGGCAAATTGTTCTAACGATTTAAGCACCCGGTACGGAGACTCATAAAAAATCATTGTGCGGGTTTCTTCTTTCAACATCTCAAGTCTTGTCGCCCGTCCTTTCTTTTGAGGCAGAAAGCCCTCAAAACAAAAACGATCACACGGCAGTCCGGAAGAAACCAATGCCGGAACAAAGGCTGTAGCTCCCGGTAAACATTGTACTTCTATCCCTTCCATTGCCGCTTCTCTTACCAAAAAGAAGCCGGGATCACTTATACCCGGTGTTCCTGCATCGCTGATTAGGGCAACTGTTGCGCCAGCTTTCAAACGTTCAACTATAGAAGCTGATGTTCCATGCTCATTAAATTTATGATGAGGGATGAGTTTTGTCTTTATTTCAAAATGTTTGAGTAGTATGCCTGACGTGCGGGTATCTTCTGCCAACACGAAATCCGCCTCTTTTAGAACACGTAATGCCCTTAGAGTTATATCCTCCATATTACCCACAGGAGTGGGAACAATATACAATAGTCCCATAGTCTTGTTATCTACCGCCTTTAGTAAACATGTTTTCAAGTGACACTAATCTACTGCGATAGTTGCAAATATAATAGAAATAATTACCGTCAGCAAAAAATAGTTATAAATCTTTGCAATTTTTAAAACGTCTTTGTATTTTTGTAGCAATATGAACAATATTTTTAGCGGCGAGACACACCGTCCCGGAAGAATTGAAGTCGTATGCGGTTCTATGTTTTCCGGCAAGACAGAGGAATTGATAAGGCGCATGAAACGCGCCAAGTTTGCAAAACAGAAAGTAGAAATATTCAAACCGGCAATTGACACACGCTATTCCGACATTGATGTCGTTAGCCACGACATGCATACCATAACAAGTACACCGGTAGACAGTTCTTCTTCAATCTTATTACTGTCTTCCGACATAGAAGTCGTTGGTATCGATGAAGCCCAATTCTTTGATGATGGCCTCGTAAAAGTATGTGACGAGCTTGCCAATCGTGGCGTAAGAGTGATCGTCGCAGGCCTTGACATGGATTTCAAAGGCATACCTTTCGGCCCCATGCCTGCATTATGTGCCATTGCCGACGACGTAACTAAGGTACACGCAATATGTGTCAAGTGTGGCTCTTTGGCCTATGTCAGCCATCGACTCATCGCAAGTGACAAACGTGTGGTGCTTGGTGAACAAAGCGAATATGAACCTTTGTGTCGCGAATGTTATCATAAAGCGATAGAAGAAGAAAGCAAAAGACAGGAAAGGAAACAATAATGCTTGAAGAAAGAATAACGTT
Source organism: Prevotella sp. (assembly GCA_051892655.1). Taxonomy (GTDB): domain Bacteria; phylum Bacteroidota; class Bacteroidia; order Bacteroidales; family Bacteroidaceae; genus Prevotella. The sequence goes on from JBJFGK010000043.1 coordinate 14,636, forward strand.
TGATAAATTCATCAGGTGGATGCTTATTGCTCTGCTTGTTGTTGCCGTTGTCGTAACAGTCAACTATCTTGGCAATGTATTGCTGCCTTTTTTTATAGCTTGGTTGTTGGCATATCTTATATATCCTATCGTCAAGTTCGTACAATACAAGATGCACGTACCGACAAGGGCATTGTCTATAATTGTTGCGCTCTTGTTTGTCATCAGTATCATATTCGGAATATTCTATCTTATCATTCCTCCCATGATAGAACAGTTTGATAAGCTGGGAGAAATAATATCAAAATATATCTATACACAGACACATATAAGCAACTATCCTAAAGCCATACAAGAATGGATAACTGAAAACCGGAATGAAATAGATGATTTCTTCAAGCGAAAAGATGTTGCCGATGCTATCAAAACAGGTGTTCCGAAAGTGTTCAATGTCTTAGGCAAGACCGCAAATATAATAATAAGCATCACTGCATCACTTATTACCTTATTATATATGTTCTTTATCTTGCTCGATTATGAGTTCATGACAACCAAATGGATAAAGATTTTCCCAAAGAAAACACGGCCTTTCTGGCAGTCTCTTATGACTGATGTTGAGCGGGAACTCAATAACTACATTCGCGGTCAGTCACTTGTGGCACTGTGTATGGGCATACTATTCTGTATCGGATTTACCATTATCGATTTCCCGATGGCAATAGGACTCGGCATATTGATAGGCATTATGGATCTTGTTCCCTATTTGCACACCTTTGCTCTTATACCTACCGTGTTCCTCGCACTGCTTAAAGCGGCAGATACAGGGCAGAATTTCTGGGTAATACTTGCCGGAGCCGTTGCCGTTTTTTGCATAGTACAGGTTATCATTGACATGATTATCACTCCTAAAATCATGGGTAAGGCTATGGGACTCAACCCTGCAATTCTGTTATTGTCCCTTTCTGTCTGGGGTACATTGCTTGGTTTCATCGGGCTTATCATTGCTTTGCCACTTACAACCATACTTATAGCTTACTATCAAAGGTATATCACTAAGGAGAATGAAAAGCAACAAGACCCCGTTTCTTCCGCAGCAGCTCCGCCCGATATAACATCCGCTTCAGACGATGTACATGACAACAAGAACTGACAAGAAAGATTCTTCGACAATACCCTTAGCAACAATCATAATAAAATCCGCACAAAACGACTGAATGCAAGCAAAAGCCACACTCCGTTTTAACAAGTATCTGTTATTGATATGTGTTATATTACTGTCCTTACTACCTGATATTATATACGCCGATACCACCCGTGTAAAGAAAACTTTAAAGGTGTTTGATGCAAGCAATAGTGTCGCGACTGCCAACAGCTTTTTCGAGGCTATTCATCAAGACGGATTTCTTGACGAAGAAATAAAACTGCCAACAGGCACGACAGTCTCCGCGATGCGCAGTCAAGTATGGTATTGGGCGGCTGAATGGTATTACGATAAGCAGAATTATGCACTTGCCAAAGACTATGCACTAAAGGCGCTGCCTCTATTTAAGGAGAACAACAGCGACAAAGCATATTGTCTCAATCTCTTGGGCATATTATATGTACGTTTGGGAGACTTGACAAAGGCCATTGTCTTTGCAACAAAAAGCCATGAAATCAATAAGATTATAGGTGACGCCGACCGCATTTCGTCCGGCATTAACACTCTTGCCGGCATTTATCTTTCCGCAAACAGAACAGACGAAGCACAAAAATATATTCTTGAAGCCTTGAAATATGCAGAAAAAGCCGACAATCAGTCACGCAAAGCCATATTGTTAGGCATGGCATCCGAGATATATCACAAGTCAGGTAATGACGAACAATCACTTGTTTATGCCCGAAAGGCATACGAAATAGACTCTTTACAAGGTCGGATGTCACGTGTTGCCGTCAGACTGTCACAGATGGCATCTGCCCTCAATGGGCTTAAACGATATAAAGAAGCCGAAAAAGCTTACAAACGGGCTATTCCCATACTCCGGAAAGACAATAATCTGCAGTCGCTTGCCATAGACTTGAATCAGCTCGGTTATGTCCTTCTGGCACAGAAACGGGAAAAAGAGGCGGTGCCGATGTTTGTTGAAGCCCTCAATATATTGAAGAATTTGGGAGACATCTACAATCAATTGTACTCTCACAAAGGTTTATATGAGAGCTATTGGAAGCTCAATCCTGACAGTGCAAAAATAGAAGTCGAAGCGTTCAACAAGCTCCGTGATTCTCTTTACGCTACAGCTACGGCTGAAACTCTTTCTCGTTTCAATGCGGAATTCGGTAACCGGCAACTGAAAGAAGAGAACGAACTGATCCGAAACCGGCACAGATTTGTTACGGCGAGCGGGATAATCATTATCGTTATCATCATTCTCGTATCTATCATCTTACTACGAAGACTTGCAAAAAAGCATAAGAAACAGCTTGCAACACTGATACACGAGATTGAAGATATTAGAGACACAGCAGCCGAAAACACTAAAGAAGACATAGCTTCAGAGTGTATAACAGACATTCACAATAACAACGACTTCCTCAAACAGGTCATTGACATTGTCAATAAACGGTTGGAAAGAGGCAGTTGCAACGTCGCACTCATCGCCAATCAACTTAATATGAGCGAACAGACATTCCGCCGTCATCTACGGAATATCACGGGAGAGTCTCCCAAAATGTTCATTTCGGCAATACAAATGGAACGTGCGGCTCATCTTATCATTACAGAAACACAACGCTCGATAAGCAATATCGCCACATCATGCGGATATGAAGAGACAAGTTCTTTCTCACATGCATTCAAAAAAATATATGGATGCACCCCGACACAATATAGATTGAATAACAAAAACGACAACTCTTAATCTCGCAATCCCGCTCTTTGAAATATCTTCTCAAACCATTCATCATTGCAAATTAATTGAGTGAAACACATGGAAATAGCATATAAATCTCTATTTTATTAAAAAAAGCACCAATATTTTTTGCAATTAGAGAAATTTATCATACCTTTGCACTCGCTTTATTAAAGTAAAGCAATGTGGGATCCGTTAGCTCAGCAGGTAGAGCACAACACTTTTAATGTTGGGGTCTTGGGTTCGAGCCCCAAACGGATC
>JBJFGK010000044.1:0-4235 GCA_051892655.1 Prevotella sp.
ATTGTGTTATATAATACCGGAACGATATTTAAACTTTGTTCCTTGGAATGCAGATATGGCATGTTATGCTCTTGTGTTTCTAACTCTTGGATTTTTACTAAAGGATAAGTTTAAACAATTACCCCCCCCGAAAGCTGGCGGATCGTTGTTGTCAATCTGTTGTGCGTAATCCTCATTATATGCCAGTATTTTAATCTATATGATTACAGCTATAATTTTAAGTCCCATCGTTGGATGCCTATTATAGATATTATTGTTCCGCTATTGTTCACTTATGCTATAGTATATGATTTGAAATTAGTGGAAGGTACAAGTAAGGTTTTAGCGGATTTGCTGGCTTATGTCGGGAAAGCGAGTCTTACCATTCTTTTCCTGCATCCGCTATTTATGCATATAAATAAAGAGATACTGTTTGATATAACTTCGAATGTTTATGTTCTGACTGTCATCAATGTCACAGAGTGTTGCTTGATGTACCGGTTACTTTCTCATTGCAAATATTCAAGGTTTCTAACATAGATATAGAGATATATAATTATCAGATAATTAATATAGTTTATTTAATATGAGAATTGATTATATTGATAAATTAAAAGGCTTTGCCATATTGTTTGTTGTAATGGGACACATTGCGGAGAAGTCCTTAAACATTAATAATACACCTTTCAATAATTTTTATGGTTCTTTCCACATGCCTTTGTTTATGTTCTTGTCCGGCATATTCGCATATAAGTCGTTTAAAACTTTTAATGCTAAGGAATATGCTTCTTTTTTCAAGAAAAAAGCATTGCGTATATTAGTGCCATTTTTAACAATTGGGGGGGTATTTCGTGTCTTGCTTATGGGGACTTTGACAATTGGCTAAAAGCTATAAACGGCTATTGGTTCCTGCCGGCATTGTTTTATTGCATGATTACAGGGTGTTTGACAAATACTTTGCGAAACAAGTTAGGCAGAGGAAAATGGATAATAGAATTATTAATTGAAATAACTGTATGGGCTGTGTTATCTATAGCGTATTACGCACATGTATTAGATAGAGTTCCTTTCTACCTTAACTTTGTGAAGATGTATCCGTTTTTCATCATGGGAACATTCTTTAACAGCTCTTCTGTTTTTAAGTTGGTGCTGCTCAATAGCAATTGGTTAATGTGTGCCGCTGTGGTGTTGTATATAACATCGTTTCTCCTGCCACACATGCCGTTAAATATTGCCGGTATTTTCGCCATTATAATATTGGTAAATGCTTTTTCGCATTATGACCGGCATATTCCTAAAAAACTTTCTACTGTAGGGACATATAGTCTTGAGATATACGTGTTTCACTGGTTCTTATTGCCACAACTAAGCGGTAGTCATTCCTTCTTCATAGGACAGTCAGGTGCCACTTTGGATAACGGTAACTTTATATTATTATTAGTTTTTACAGGAGTGATTGCTGTTTGTATTGCTGTCGTTTGCATCGCTATTGCAAAGGTTTTACGGCGTAGCAAGATATTAAAAACTATAACATTCGGCGGATGAATAATTATCTTTTAACATGATACCGAACAATTGTTATCTCGTTGGAATATCCTTAAATCACGATAAAATAATATAAATAGTGAGTTCTTTCATAAATTGAAGATAATAAATTATGATTATAACAAAAACACCTTTCCGCATGTCTTTTTTCGGCGGTGGGACTGATATGCCTGAGTTCTTCAATGAACATGGCGGTTCTGTAATCAGCACTACTTTTGACAAATACTGTTATGTGAACGTACGGCATTTACCTCCGTTTATGCCTTATGTTTCTGAGCTTGTGCATAGTGATATAGAGAGAGTTAATACAATTGATGAAATAGTCCATCCTCTAATAAGAGAAGCTATGCGTCTGCATGATATTCATGAAATAAGATTGACCTATGAGGGTGATTTGCCTGCACGTACAGGTCTTGGAACCAGCAGTACGTTTGCTGTAGGCATGGTTAATGCATTTTGTGCTCTAAAAGGTAAATACATGAGTAAACGAATGCTTGCTGATGAGGCAATAATATTAGAACGGGAGATACTAAAAGAACATGGAGGGTGGCAAGATCAAATTGCTGCGGCTTATGGAGGTTTTAACAGGATTGACTTCAAAGATAATGGTTATTCTGTCAGACCAATAATAATAAGACCTGAAAGAAAAAAAGAACTTGACTCTAACCTTATGCTTTTCTATACCGGAGTCCAGCGTTTCTCTTCCATGATACAAGCTAATACATATTCAGACCCAAAAGCAAAAATCAATCAGTTAAAAGAAATAAAGGGTTTAGTTGATGAAGCTGAAAGTATATTGACAAATAATAATATTTCGCTGAATGAATTTGGCAAATTGTTGGATTTGACATGGAAACTTAAAAGAGAAACAGGTTCAAAAGTATCTACTAATAGCATAGATGAATTATATGCGAGAGGTATCAAAGCCGGTGCCTTAGGTGGAAAGTTGCTTGGTGCCGGAGGCGGTGGCTTCTTGTTATTCTATGTAGATAAGGACAAACGTCAATCAGTTAGTAAAGAATTAAATGATTTAATGGAAGTCCCATTCAATTTTGAAGATGAAGGCAGTACCATTATACATTATCAACCTATTGTATATATTCCGAGAAAATAATAAACAATTATAGTATTATGGCATACATTATTACAGGTGGAGCCGGCTTTGTTGGCTCTAATATGGTAAAAAAACTTAATGAAAAAGGTATTACGGACATTATCATAATAGACTCATATGGTAATGAGAAAATGAAAAATCTTTTAGGCCTGAAATTCTCAAATTTTATAGATTATAAAGATGGAATTGAAATGGTTTCAAAACATTTGGAGGGCGTTGAAAATCCAGAGGCTTTTTTTCATATAGGAGCTAACGCAGATGTTTTAGTATATGACCCAAAGGTTATGATGAATGATAATTATGAGTTTTCAAAAATGTATTGTGACTATGCTACTATTCATAATATTCCTTTCATATATGCATCCTCATCTGCGGTCTATGGAAACAGAGATAAACAAGGGACTGACAACCAAAATGAAGAACCGCACAATACCTACGCATGGTCAAAATGGCTGTTTGACCAATATATCATTGCGAATGAAAAGAGGTTCTCAAACAAAGTAATTGGATTCAGATTCTTTAATGTTTTCGGTTGGGGTGAGTTTCATAAAGGCAAGAATGCTAACATCGTATATAGATTCTATCAATTTATAAAAGAAAAAAACTTCATTGATTTATTTAATAAAGAAATTATTCGTGATCATATATGGGTTGAAGATGTTACTGAAGTTATGTATCAAGCTATGGATAAACCAGACTTGAAGAATGGTATATATAATCTTGGTGGCAATCATCCAATAAGTCATAAATATGTTGCAGAGGTAGTTGTTTCCACTATGATAGAAGAAGGCGTTATTCCTAAAGGAAGAATTAATGACTATATCAAGTTGATAGATATTCCTGCCGAATTTTCTGAAAAAATTCAGTTTTATACACATGCTGATGATCAATTACAATTCATTTCTGATATTGCAAAAGATAATGACAGAAAAATGGCAGATTATATTCGTAGATTGATTAAGGAAAATAAATAGATTATGCGAAATCAAATATTGCAACATGTCGAGTTGCTTGTTGGACGATATCCTTCACTGGAGTCGTGCAAGGATGACATCATCGCCGCCTACGACCTGTTGGAAGAGGCATACCGTGATGGCAGGAAACTACTTGTAGCAGGCAATGGCGGCTCGGCTTCCGATGCCGAACATATAGTGGGTGAACTTATGAAGGAGTTCAAGCTGAAGCGCAAGATTTATTCCGGCCAGGTAGAACGCCTGATGCAGATAGACGCGGAGATGGGTACTGTGCTTGCCGAACATCTGCAAGGTTCCTTGCCTGCGATTTCTCTTGTCGGAGAGCCTTCGCTGACCACCGCTTTCATGAACGACAGCGTGCCTGTACTGGTATTCGCCCAACAGGTGAACGGGCTCGGACGTGACGGGGACGTGTTTCTCGGGATCACGACATCGGGCAACAGCAGGAACGTGCTTTATGCCGCAGTGGCAGCAAAGTCGAAAGGGATGAAAGTCATCGGCCTTACGGGACAAAAGGCGAATGAGCTGGAGAAGTATGCCGACGTGTGCATACATGTTCCCGAAACCGAGACATACAAGATACAGGAGCTGCATCTCCCTGTCTATCATTGTCTGTGTCTGAT
>JBJFGK010000045.1:0-4209 GCA_051892655.1 Prevotella sp.
CGCACCTATACATGATCATAAGCGGTATGTCGGCGTCGGGAAAAGGCGAAGTAGGGCTTGCGCAGAAGATTATTGTTGCCATACGTAACAATCATAGTAACCACATTCAAACAGCATATTCTCACTGCACAAACACCATTCTTAACTTGCACTTCATCGTCTTCCAATCGTTTTTGTGGGTTAAATAGGCTGTTAATAATATACACTGTTTGTTTGCCTTTTTGTCGGACAAAACGATTGAAAACCAAATTAATGATATCAAAATAGCCTGAACCCATATAAATTTGTTAGCTAAACAGTAGATTTTGTTTAAAACATTTTGCCGTTTCAATAAACTTTCCGACATTTGCATTTATTAATATATGACATTGAAACAAAACAATGTAAATTGAGCGATAATAAAATATCTCATTTATGGCAGAAGAATTGGAAGTAAAGCATTTAGATGATGTGGTCGTACGTTTCTCCGGAGATTCCGGAGACGGTATGCAGTTGGCCGGAAACATATTCTCTACGGTGTCGGCAACGATAGGTAACGGAATATCAACATTCCCTGATTATCCGGCAGACATACGTGCTCCGCAAGGTTCGCTAACAGGAGTGTCCGGCTTTCAGGTACACATAGCCGGTGGCAAGGCCTACACACCCGGTGACAAATGTGATGTGCTTGTAGCAATGAATGCAGCAGCATTGAAGACACAGTATAGATATGCCAAGCCACAGGCGACGATAATAATCGACACCGACAGCTTCGGTCCCAAAGATCTGCAAAGAGCGGAGTTCAAGACCGAAGATTATCTTGACGAGATGGGCATTGACCCCGACCGGGTAGTGGCATGTCCTATTACCACAATGGTAAAAGACTGTCTCGCAGACAGCGGAATGGACAACAAGTCAATTCTCAAATGCCGCAATATGTTTGCCTTAGGCATTGTCTGCTGGCTGTTTAACCGCAACCTTGACTTCGTCACAGCCTTCCTTCGTGAGAAATTCGCTAAAAAGCCTGCCATTGCCGAAAGCAATATAAAGGTGGTAAATGCAGGTTTCGACTATGGTTATAACACTCATGCCGGTGTACCGGCGACATACCGCATAGAATCCAAGAACAAGGTAAAGGGCCGTTATATGGACATTACCGGTAACAAGGCAACAGCCTATGGCTTGATAGCCGCAGCGGAAAAGGCGGGTCTCAGGCTCTATCTCGGTTCATATCCTATAACACCGGCGACAGATATCCTTCACGAATTGGCAAAACACAAGTCATGCGGTGTAGTGACAGTACAGTGTGAAGACGAGATTTCCGGTTGTGCCAGCGCCATTGGAGCATCTTTCGCAGGGGCATTGGCTGCAACATCAACCTCAGGTCCCGGTATCTGTCTTAAATCGGAAGCCATGAATCTTGCCGTCATAGATGAGTTGCCACTTGTTGTTATTGACGTGCAACGTGGAGGTCCGTCAACCGGACTGCCTACAAAGAGCGAACAGACCGACCTGCTCCAAGCCCTGTTCGGCCGTAACGGAGAGTCGCCTATGCCGGTAATAGCGGCGACAAGTCCTACAAACTGTTTTGACGCAGTATATGCAGCCGCAAAAATGGCATTGGAACATCTTACACCTGTCGTGCTTCTGACAGATGCATACGTGGCAAACGGTTCGGCGGCATGGAAACTGCCCGACATCAACAAACTGCCTGACATACGTCCTCATTATGCTACAGAAGAGCAGAAAGGGAGTTATTCCCCTTACAAGCGTGACCCTGAAACAGGTGCGCGATATTGGGCTATACCCGGAACAGAAGGCTACACACACATATTGGGAGGTCTTGAAAAAGACGGAGACACCGGCGCAATATCCACCAATCCCGAAAACCATGACAAGATGTGCCGTCTGCGTGCGGCAAAGGTGCAAAAGATACCGGTGCCGGACGTTGAAGTGTTGGGAGATAAAGATGACGCCGACCTCTTGATAGTAGGTTTCGGAGGCACATTCGGACATCTGTATTCGGCAATGGACGAGATGAGGGCGGCAGGAAGCAAAGTGGCTCTGGCCCATTTCAGCTATATCAATCCGCTGCCGGCAAATACACACGATGTGCTTACCAAATATAAGAAAGTCGTAGTGGCAGAACAAAACATGGGACAGTTCGCAGCCTTCCTGCGTATGAACATCGACGGATTTGCACCATATCAGTATAACGAAGTGAAAGGCCAGCCGTTTGTTGTAGAAGAACTTGTAAAGGCCTTTACCAAGATATTACAGAGTTAATATGTATTGTCAGATAAATTATTGAAACATCTTCTTCGCAGAAAAAATATAATTATGGAATATACAGCACAAGATTATAAAAAAGGACAACCACGCTGGTGTCCGGGATGTGGCGACCATTTCTTTCTTGCATCATTGCATAAGGCAATGGCGGAAATAGGCGTACCTCCACATCAGACAGCCGTCATTTCGGGTATAGGGTGCTCAAGCCGACTGCCTTATTATGTCAATACCTATGCCATGCAGACAATACACGGACGTGCCGCATCGATAGCGACGGGTGCCAAAGTGGCAAATCCCGATCTTACAATATGGCAGATCAGCGGTGACGGAGACGGGCTGGCGATAGGTGGAAACCATTTCATACATGCCATGCGACGCAACATAGATATCAACATGATATTGCTTAACAACCGCATTTACGGTCTTACTAAAGGGCAATATTCACCGACGTCACCACGAGGCTTCGTAAGCAAGTCGTCTCCCTACGGAACTGTTGAAGACCCGTTCCTGCCGGCAGAACTGTGTTTCGGTGCGAGAGGACACTTCTTCGCACGTGCCGTTGCTACAGATGCAGCCGGTACGGTCGACATACTTAAAGCTGCCTATAAACACAAGGGAGCTTCGGTATGCGAGATATTGCAGAACTGCGTAATATTCAATAATGGATGTTATGACGCAATATACAACAAGGAAGGACGAAAGAAAAACACCATCTATGTAAAGCACGGCCAACCGCTGATATTCGGCGAGAATGATGAATACGGACTTGTTCAGGAAGGTTTCGGACTGAAGGTCGTTAAAATAGGCGAGAACGGTGTGACGGAGAAAGACATTCTTGTACACGATGCCCATTGTGAAGACAACACACTGCAACTGAAGCTTGCCATGATGGACAACGATCACGGTTTCCCCGTTGCTCTGGGAGTAATACGCGATGTAGAGGCGCCTACATACGATGAAGCCGTTAATGCACAGGTTGAAGAAATAAAAGGCAAGAAAAAATATCACAACTTCTCGGAATTGTTGGAAACAAACGATATATGGGAAGTTGAATAATCTCCGGTCGTATAAAAACAAAAGCGGGTATCTGTAAGGTCGAAGGTAAAAGACCTGTTCCATACAGATTACCCGCTTTTCATGTTCCTATAAATTGTTACAGTTTACCTCCGTAGCATAAGTCACCGGCATCTCCGAAACCGGGAACGATATATTTGTTCTCATTCAGACCGGGATCAACGGCCGCACACCAGATAGTGGTCTTGTCATCGGGAAGAGTCTTCTTGATGTGGTCTATACCCTCAGGAGTCGCTATGACACAGGCAATGTGTATACGTTTCGGAGTCCCTTTTGTTAGAAAAGCCTTGTATCCGAGTTCCATAGAACCGCCTGTTGCCAGCATGGGGTCTGCTATAATAAGAGTCTTTCCTTCAATTTCTGGCGTTGCAAGATATTCAACGTGTATGCCCATCTTTGTATGTGACTCATTGGTATATTCACGATACGCACTGACGAAAGCGCTGCTGGCATGGTCGAAAATGTTAAGAAAACCATTGTGAAACGGAAGCCCGGCTCTGAAAATGGTTGCCAGTATAACTTCATCCTTAGGAAGATTGATTCTTGCAATACCCAACGGCGTGGTGACATCACTCGGCTCGTATTCGAACGTCTTGCTTATTTCGTAAGCCTCCAATTCGCCGATTCTCATGATATTGTTTCTGAAAAGATGCCGGTTCTTCTGATAATCCAAATCTCTTATCTCCGCCATATAACGGTTGATGATAGAATCTGTATCACTGAAGTTTATTACTTGCATAAAAGAAAATTTTATCGTGTAATTGATACGTGTTGTTTCGCATAATGCAAATATAAACATTTATCCCGATTATTGCCAACTGTAAATTACAAAACCGTTTGACCGTCATTGTTTTTTTAATACTTTAA
>JBJFGK010000046.1:0-4174 GCA_051892655.1 Prevotella sp.
CTGCCTGATGACAAGGAAAGCTTGTATCGCATGGTTGAGGATATAAGTTATAATAATGCTAAGAATTATTTCAAGTTTTAATTGGAAATAATGTAAACAATACTTGCTTGATAGAGCAAGAAATGGTCTCTCCTATATGTATCGTCATTACATATAGGAGATTTTTTGTTGAGTAATATATACTTTTTGCTCTTTTCTTTATTTAGGCTTTTGAAATATTTGTCAATATCAAAAAATAAGACTATTTTTGCAAAGATTTTATACAGAATTATTTATTAAGATGAAAAAAATACTTTGGTTTTCCCTATTTGCTGTATTATGTCTCGTTTTAGGCAGTTGTGGCAGCAGCAAAAACATCGCTTATTTCAAGAATGCAGACAGCATAAGTTATTTGGCATCTAAAGGCTTGTTTGATGCACGCATTATGCCAAAAGACTTGTTGACAATTACTGTAAGTACCACAGATCCTAAAGTTTCAACACCATTCAACTTGTCGGTTTCCAATACTTTGACATCAACGGGACAGATAGGTAATGGCGGCATGTCATTACAAACCTACCTTGTAGGTAACGACGGATATATAAACTTCCCGGTGGTAGGTAAACTTAAAGTTGGCGGAATGACCAAAAGAGAGTGCGAAGACTATATCAGTAATTGTATAAAGCCTTATCTTGCAGAGGAAGAGAACCCTATTGTAACCGTTAAAATGGCAAGTTTTAAGGTAACAGTATCAGGAGAGGTAAGGTCGCCCGGTATATTTATTATTGATCAAGAAAAGATAAGTGTTATTGAGGCTTTGGCAAGAGCCGGCGACTTGACAATATATGGTAAGAGAGAGAACGTGCTTCTTATTCGCGAAGACGCCACAGGTCAGAAGTCTCTACACAGAATAAATCTTAATGATGCAAATCTGATAAATTCCAATTATTATTATCTGCAGCAGAATGACATACTGTATGTAGAGCCTAATAGCGTACAAGCCAAAAACTCAGCTATTGGTAACAGTACAACAATATGGTTTTCAGTTGTAGGTATATTGACGTCTGTTGCTTCATTAATGGTCAATATATTGAGAGACTGATTCTGATTATGTGTGGAATAGTAGGTTATATAGGACACAGGGACGTCTATCCTATTTTAATCAAGGGGCTTGGCCGTTTGGAATATCGTGGTTACGATAGTGCCGGAGTGGCTATGATAAATACTAATGGCGGGCTGAACTTATATAAGACCAAAGGTAAAGTTGCCGACCTTGAACAATATTGTAAGGATAAGGACGTAAGCGGTACTGTCGGTATAGCCCATACACGTTGGGCAACACACGGAGAGCCGTCTTCAGTAAACGCTCATCCGCATTTTTCACAGTCGGGAAATCTTGCTATAATACATAATGGTATTATTGAAAACTATACAGACCTCAAAAACAAATTACGCAGTAAGGGGCTCAACTTCAAGTCGGATACAGATACGGAAGTTCTTGTACAACTTATAGAGTATGTCCAAGAAAAGAAGAACCTTGATTTGTTGACGTCCATTCAGTTGGCTTTGCATGAGGTTATAGGGGCATATGCCATAGCGATATTGGATAAGAGAAATCCAAATCGGATAATAGCGGCATGCAAGCAGAGCCCGTTGGTTGTCGGGGTTGGTAATGGCGAGTTCTTTTTAGCGTCAGACGCAACACCGATTATAGAATATTCAGACAAGATCGCTTATCTTGAAGATGGCAGTATTGCCGTCATGGAGCGAGGCAAAGAGTTGAAAGTAGTTGATATACTCAATAGGGAATTGTATCAAAAGATACAAACGGTAGATTTGAATTTGGGTCAGATAGAGAAAGGCGGCTATCCGCATTATATGCTCAAGGAAATCTTTGAACAGCCCGAATGTATAACCAACTGTATGCGCGGACGTATAAATGTCGAGGCTGATAATGTGACTCTTAGCGCCATAATAGATTATAAACAACAATTACTTTCGGCAAAGCGTATCATTATAGTGGCATGCGGGACATCATGGCATGCAGGATTGATAGGCAAGCAGATGATAGAAAATTTCTGTCGGATACCCGTTGAGGTTGAATATGCCAGCGAGTTCAGATATCGTCATCCGGTAATAACCGCTAAAGATGTGGTAATAGCAATCTCTCAAAGTGGTGAGACAGCCGACACGTTGGCAGCAGTTAAACTTGCCAAGAAAGCCGGAGCGTTTATTTTCGGAATATGTAATGCTATAGGTTCAAGTATACCAAGAGCAACAATGACAGGCTCGTATATACATGTAGGACCGGAAATAGGAGTAGCTTCTACAAAAGCTTTTACCGGTCAGGTAACGGTTCTTACCATGCTCGCTCTTGCTCTGGGTAAGGAAAAAGGAACAATATCTGAAGACAAATATAAATATATAGTAAGGGAATTGAGCCACATCCCTGAAAAGATGAAAGAGACATTAAAACTTAATGACAAAATAGCGTCGTTGAGTCGTATCTTTACTTATGCACGCAACTTCCTGTATCTGGGGCGCGGATATAACTATCCCGTAGCACTTGAAGGGGCTTTGAAGTTGAAAGAAATAAGTTATATACATGCAGAGGGATATCCTGCGGCGGAAATGAAACACGGACCTATCGCTTTAATAGACTCTGATATGCCGGTCGTGGTTGTTGCAACACGTAATGCCATGTATGAGAAAGTAATCAGTAATATAGAAGTAGTCAAGGCAAGAAAGGGAAAGGTTATTGCACTTGTGTCAAAAGGCGATGATACGATAAGCAAGATTGTTGATGAAACTATCGAGTTGCCCGATGTGCCGGAGTGTCTTGAGCCTTTGGTCGCGACTATTCCTTTGCAGCTTTTGGCTTATCATATTGCCGTGCGTAAGGGCAAGAATGTTGACCAACCAAGAAATCTTGCCAAATCCGTTACCGTTGAATAATAAATAAAATATAAAGCTAATGAGTAATATTTGAAAGTCGATAATTGATTTCCGTGTTATGAGTTAGCTTTAATTATATAATTAGTATGGAACCATTGAAACATGAGTGTGGGGTGGCTATGGTTAGGCTGTTGAAACCATTGGACTACTATCAACAAAAGTATGGAACGTGGATGTACGGGCTTAACAAGCTCTACTTGATGATGGAGAAACAGCACAACAGAGGGCAAGAGGGTGCCGGCATGGCTTGCGTTAATCTTGATGCTGTGCCGGGAACTGAATATATGTTCAGAGAAAGAGCCGAAGGTTCAAATGCAATAACAAAAATCTTTGGAACGGTACAGGGTAATTTCAAGAACCTTTCTCCCGAGAAGTTGACTGACGCAAAATATGCCAAAGACAATTTACCTTTTGTCGGCGAGTTGTATATGGGGCACTTGAGATATTCAACAACGGGCAAAAGCGGATTGTCATACGTTCATCCTTTTCTTCGTCGCAATAACTGGCGAGCAAAAAACCTGTGTCTCTGCGGTAACTTTAATATGACAAATATTGATGAGATATTTGATACTATTGTTGAACAGGGGCAATGCCCGAGAATATATAGCGACAGTTATATCACTCTTGAATTGATGGGGCATCGTTTGGACCGCGAAGTTGAACGTAACTTTAACGAGGCTTTGTCTTTGGGACTGACCAAACGGGATATAACAAAATATATCGAGGACAATATTAAGATAAGTAATGTCTTGAAGACAACAATGCCTCAATTTGACGGCGGTTATGTGATGTGCGGCTTGACGGGTAGCGGCGAGATGTTTTCCATGAGAGATCCTTGGGGCATAAGACCCGCTTTTTGGTATAAGAATGACGAGATAATAGTTCTTGCCAGCGAAAGACCGGTGTTGCAAACGACATTTGATTTGGCTTGTGATGACATTCAAGAACTTGAACCGGGTTGTGCCCTTATCGTAAAAAAGAATGGCGAGAGTTCTGTTGAGCGTATTTTGGAGCGTAAAGGCGATTATAAGTGTTCGTTTGAAAGAATATATTTCAGTCGCGGTTCCGACAGAGATATCTATCATGAACGCAAGCAGTTGGGCGAGCAACTTACCGACTCCATTCTGAAAGCCGTTGATTATGATACCGAACATACGGTATTCTCGTTCATCCCGAATACGGCTGAAGTTGCGTTTTATGGCATGCTTGGCGGCTTCAAGAAATATATTAATGAACAAAA
>JBJFGK010000047.1:0-5840 GCA_051892655.1 Prevotella sp.
AATGTAGGCAAAGATGCTATGACGGCAGAAGGAACTGTCAATCGTGCGGCATTGCCTGCCATCTTTAATCCTGAAGACCTTAATGCGCTTGAACAGGCGCTCAGACTCAAGGAACAAAATCCCGGTTCTACCGTAGGCGTACTGACTATGGGACCTCCACGTGCGGCGGAAATAATACGTCAGGGGCTTTATCGTGGCGCTGATACAGGCTGGTTGCTTACAGACAGACTTTTTGCCGGTGCTGATACGTTGGCTACATCATACGCTTTGGCTACCGCAATACAAAAAATCGGCGGTGCCGATGTCGTAATAGGTGGACGTCAGGCTATTGACGGCGATACAGCCCAAGTGGGACCACAGGTCGCGCAGAAGTTGGGTCTGGCACAGGTGACATACGCAGAAGAGATAGAAAAATGTGAAGACGGCAAACTGACAATACGCCGACATATAGACGGTGGCGTTGAAACGGTTGTCGCTCCAATGCCTGTGGTTATTACCGTAAACGGTAGCGCCGCTCCGTGCAGACCGTGTAATGCAAAATTGGTAATGAAATACAAGCGTGCCAATGTTCCTTTGGAGAGAACTCCGGACATGCCTTATCAGGATTTATATGAGCAGAGACCTTATCTTACTCTTAACCAGTGGTCAGTAGCAGATGTTGACGGTGATCCGGAACAGTGCGGACTAAGCGGTTCTCCTACGAAAGTAAAGGCTGTGAAGAACATTGTCTTCCAAGCAAAGGAGAGCAAGACCCTTACCGGCGGAGACACTGACATAGAAGGTCTCATCAAGGAATTGTTGGACGAAAAGATAATAGGATAAATAAGACGGCTATGAATAACGTATTTGTATATTGTGAGATAGAAGGCACAAGCGTGGCAGAGGTCTCACAGGAATTGTTAACAAAGGGACGCAAACTTGCCAATCAACTCGGTGTACAACTTAACGCCATAGTTGCCGGTACAGGAATAAAAGGTAAAGTGGAAAACCAAATATTGCCCTATGGTGTCGATAAACTTTTCGTATTTGACGCAGAAGGACTTTTCCCTTATACATCGGCTCCACATACATCAATCCTCGTAAATCTTTTCAAAGAAGAACAGCCTCAGATATGTCTTATGGGGGCAACTGTCATAGGACGTGATCTCGGACCGAGAGTGTCCTCGTCATTGACAAGTGGACTTACCGCAGACTGTACGCAACTTGAGATAGGCGACTATGATGACAAAAAGACGGGTAAGCATTATGAAAACCTGTTATACCAGATAAGACCTGCCTTTGGCGGAAACATTGTGGCAACTATCGTGAATCCGGATCACAGACCGCAGATGGCTACAGTCAGAGAAGGCGTAATGAAACGTGAGGTGTTGGACGAAAACTACAAAGGTGAAGTAATCTATGCCGATGTTGCCAAATATGTGCCTACTACTGACTATATAGTAAAAGTGATAGATCGCCATGTTGAGAAAGCAAAGAACAATTTGAAGGGTGCTCCTATCGTTGTAGCAGGCGGTTATGGTGTTGGAAGTAAAGAAGGTTTCGACATGCTTTTCAAATTGGCAAAGGAACTACATGGAGAAGTCGGAGCAAGCCGTGCTGCCGTTGATGCCGGATTTGTCGATCATGACAGACAAATAGGACAGACAGGTGTTACGGTTCATCCTAAAGTGTATATAGCATGCGGTATCAGCGGACAGATACAGCACATTGCCGGTATGCAGGATTCCGGAATTATCATTTCGGTAAACAATGATCCTGACGCTCCTATAAACCAAATAGCCGACTATGTGATTGTCGGTAACGTAGAGGAAGTGGTTCCGAAACTCATCAAATATTATAAACAGAGTAATAAATAAAGAAGCTATGGCTAATTATTATACAGATCATCCTGAGTTTGAGTTCCACCTCAATCATCCGCTTATGAAGCGCATTGTGGAACTGAAAGAAAGAAATTTTGCAGATAAAGATGAGTATGCAGATGCTCCGGTTGATTATCAAGACGCAATAGAAAACTATAAAAGTGTACTTGATATAACGGGCGATATTGCTGCCAATGTGTTAGAACCAAACAGCGAGGCTGTTGATGAAGAAGGACCGCATCTCGTTGACGGAAGAATGGTTTACGCATCTAAGACATTCGAAAATCTTGACGTTACACGCAAAGCCGGATTATGGGGCATATCAATGCCAAGAAGATATGGCGGACTGAATATGCCGGTAACTCCATATTCTATGGCATCGGAAATTGTTGCAGCCGCTGATGCAGGATTCCAAAATATATGGAGCTTGCAGGATTGTATAGAAACTCTTTATGAGTTCGGTGATGAAGAACAGCGTAAAAAATACATACCGCGTGTGTGCGCCGGCGAGACAATGTCTATGGACCTTACAGAGCCGGACGCCGGTTCTGATTTGCAGCGTGTAATGCTGAAGGCTACTTTTGATGAGGAAAACAATTGTTGGAGGCTGAATGGCGTAAAACGCTTTATAACCAATGGCGATTCAGACATCCACCTCGTGTTGGCCCGTTCAGAGGCTGGTACACATGATGGACGCGGATTGTCAATGTTTATATATGATAAACGTGACGGAGGCGTTACGGTCAGACATATTGAGCACAAACTCGGTATTCACGGTTCGCCTACATGCGAGTTGGTTTACAAAAACGCTAAGGCGGAATTGTGCGGTAGCACCAGAATGGGACTTATCAAGTATGTCATGGCTCTTATGAACGGTGCGCGTTTGGGTATTGCCGCACAGAGCGTCGGAGTCAGTCAGGCTGCATATAACGAGGCGTTGGCCTATGCTAAAGACCGTAAACAGTTTGACAAGGCGATTATTGAATTCCCTGCGGTATATGACATGTTGTCAAGAATGAAAGCCAAGCTGGATGCAGGTAGAAGCATATTGTATCAGACAGCACGCTATGTAGATATATACAAGGCTCTTGAGGATATTTCAAGAGAGCGTAAACTTACTCCCGAAGAGCGTCAGGAACTGAAAACATACAGCCGTCTGGCAGATGCTTTCACTCCTCTGGCAAAGGGAATGAACTCTGAATATGCTAACCAAAATGCATATGATGCCATACAGGTTCATGGCGGTTCAGGATTTATAATGGAGTACAAGAGCCAGAGATTGTATAGAGACGCACGTATATTCTCTATATATGAAGGTACTACACAGTTGCAGGTTGTTGCGGCTATCCGCTACATCACAAATGGTACTTACCTCAACATAATAAAGGAAATGCTGGGTAATGAAGTCGCTCAGGAATTGAAGCCGTTGCAGGTACGTGTATCAAAGATGATTGAGGCTTATGAGCAGTCTGTAAATTATGTCAAAGAGATTGGTTGCCAAGAGTCACAAGACTTCCTTGCAAGACGTCTGTACGATATGACAGCTGACATCATAATGTCTTTGCTTATTCTTGACGACGCCACCCGTGCACCGCATCTCTTCACGAAGAGTGCCAATGTGTTTGTCCGTCATGCAGAGGCAGAGGTTACAGGTCATGCAGCTTATGTCAAGAGCTTCATAACAGAGGACCTCGTAAACTTCCGTGCAGAAGTAAAGACAGAGGAATAATAACAATAATCACTCATTAATATAAAAGTGCATCCGGAATATATTATCGGATGCACTTTTGTGTTGTTATGCAAATCAAGATTGTTTTTCAAAAGTTTTTTGCAAAACATTTCATCTTGATGGAAAGTGATGATTGATGTGTTTATGTATTTCTGTGATTACGGACGGCAAAGTGCTTGGCACACCTTGTCTTGGAAACGGCGGCCTGTAGATGCATTGCGTATGCCCATGTTGATAATGGAAAAACATAATACGTGCCCATTGGCGGCTGTGCAGTAACCGGCGAGAGCGCTGACACCGGTCACTGTGCCGGTTTTGGCGTGGACATTGCCGCAAGCGTATCCTCTCTGCATGCGTTTGGAAAGAGTGCCGTCCTTACCGGCAATGGGCATTGAGGCAAATAAATAAGGAAAGATATGGTCCTCGTGATATGCGTATCTCAAAATGTCAGTTTCAAGCTCAGGAGAGACATAATTATATAGAGACAGTCCGCTGCCGTCAGCAATATAGTAATGTGATGGCTTATGCCCGACTTTGCTTATAAGACGATTGACCATTTGTCTGCCGGCTTTTGCTGTGGCGGGACGTGAAGATCCGATTGAAGATGCCAGATGGTAAAACAATGTCTCTGCATAGAGATTGTCGCTGAGTTTCATAAGACGTGGCAGAATGTCTGCTACGGTTCGTGTCTTAATGCTTATAATGCGTGCAGAGCGTGGCATGTCGTCTGCTTCCACGTTTCCCTCTATTGTTATTCCTTCATCGTTCAAGCGCTCAATAAAACACTCCATAAAGTTGTTTTTACGAGACAAGAGCAATGGCGACAATATCGGATTGTCATCATCCCAGCACCAACCTTCGCCCAAAAGAAGTTCGTCTTTCATAGATAGGTCTGCAATGATATTTCCTCTTATCGTATCAGCACCCAGCATTTTGACTGCATTGACAAAACTATCAAGGTCAGACTTATTGAATGCAGGGTCAAAATCCCCTTTGCAGTAGATGTTTCCTATAAAGACTTTTCCTATTGTGTCTCCTTTGACTGCAAGAATTGTGCGGTATTCATGTTCGTAACCTATATTGTCAAGCGCAGCTACAGATACAATCATTTTCATTGTGCTGGCAGGACGCATAAGCTGTTTCTCGTTATGGCGGTATATGACAGAGTCGGCAGTGAGATCATAAACCATCATTCCGACAGTCGAGGTGGAAAACATATCATTGTCAAGAAGATTGTCAATACGACGTGTTACATTGTAAGGCCATGCCAAATCTTCTTCCGCAATCAATGTGTCGTTGTCAAGAGTGTCGCATGATATACTGTCAGATGTGATGCTGTCAAGTAATGCCGTTGCCATAAAGGTATTGGCAGTGGCCGGAATACCCCTTGTCAGTGTGGCAAACGATAAGATAAGGATAATTGATATAAATAGCTTTGTGAACGGTTTCATTGTTGCAAAGATAGCGTAAGACAAAGACAAATCAAAAGAAAATATGTATTTCTTTTATAAATGCTACAGTTTTCAGCAATGGTGTTCATTGGCTGAAGATTGAAAAATCGTTTCTTTGCAGATATGTTAAAATGCAAATATATAGTTTAAGAATTATGCGGATCAAACGAAAAAGCTGAAAAATATTTGTATGTATGATGAATAATTAGTAATTTTGCAGCGTTCAGAGGAATGAGGGGCTGATAAAGTCCCTCATTTATTTTTTAATTATCTGTATATGATTGATAAAAACGAAGTAAAACAATTAGTAGGGAAATGGCTTGAAGGCAAGGACTATTTTCTTGTAGATGTAGAAATAAGCGCTGACAACAGAATTGTAGTAGAGATAGACCATGTAGATGGTGTTTGGATAGAGGATTGTGTCCAATTGAGCAGATTTTTGGAAGACAATCTGAACAGAGATGAAGAAGACTATGAATTGGAAGTCGGAAGCGCAGGATTGGGACAGCCGTTCAAGGTTGAGCAACAATATATAAACTTTGTAGGAAAAGAAGTTGAAGTTCTTGCACTTGACGGTAAGAAATATCGTGGAATATTGAAGTCTGTTGAAGGACGTGACTTTGTTGTTACTGTCAAGGAAAAGATAAAAAAAGAAGGGATGAAGAGACCTGTCATTGAAGATGTTGATAAAAATTTTGACATGGACAATGTGAAATATACCAAATATCTGATCAGCTTTAAGTAAAATTAGTTTGATAAACAGAAAAAAACAAAAATAATATATATGGCAACAAGAAAAAA
>JBJFGK010000047.1:5940-17381 GCA_051892655.1 Prevotella sp.
ATTAGTTTGATAAACAGAAAAAAACAAAAATAATATATATGGCAACAAGAAAAAAAGAAGAGACCGTAAGCATGGTCGACACTTTCAAAGAGTTTAAGGAGACTAAAAACATAGACCGCACGACATTAATGAGCGTTCTTGAAGAAAGTTTTCGTAATGTGATTGCAAAGATTTTTGGAAGTGATGAAAATTTTGATGTTATCGTAAATCCTGATAAAGGAGACTTTGAAATCTATCGTAACCGCATCGTTGTGGCTGACGGAGAAGTAAGAGACGAGAACAAGGAGATCTCACTGACAGACGCACGGCAGATAGAGCCGGATTATGAAGTCGGTGAAGAAGTTAGTGAAAAAGTTGACTTTAGTAAATTTGGAAGACGCGCTATTCTCAATTTGAGACAGACATTGGCTTCTAAGGTTCTTGAATTGGAACATGACAGCCTTTACAACAAATATAAGGATCGTGTAGGCCAGATTGTCAGTGGTGAAGTTTACCAAGTATGGAAACGCGAAGTTCTTCTTGTTGATGACGAAAATAATGAGTTGATACTGCCGAAATCGGAGCAAATTCCTCGTGATCAGTATCGTAAAGGTGAAACAATACGTGCTGTCATTAAAGAAGTTAATAATGACAATAATAATCCTAAGATTATTTTATCGCGTACAAGCAATATGTTTCTGGAACGTTTGCTTGAAGGAGAAGTACCTGAAATAGCAGACGGCTTGATAACCGTAAAATGTATTGCACGTATACCGGGAGACAGAGCAAAGATTGCCGTTGAAAGTTATGACGACCGTATAGATCCGGTTGGAGCATGTGTAGGTGTAAAAGGAAGTCGTGTTCATGGCATTGTACGTGAACTATGTAATGAGAATATAGACGTAGTTAACTACACATCGAATGTCAAACTCTTTATACAACGTGCATTAAGCCCTGCAAAGATATCAAGCATCCATATAGACGAGGAAAATAAGAAGGCCGAAGTTTATCTCAGACCGGAAGAAGTTTCTCTCGCTATCGGACGTTCAGGTCTGAATATCAAGCTTGCAAGTATGCTGACAGGATTTACGATAGATGTATTCCGCGAAATTGATGAGAACGAAGCAGATGAGGATATCTATCTGGATGAGTTTGCAGACGAGATAGATCAATGGATAATTGATGCAATCAAAGCACTCGGAATGGATACTGCAAAGGCTGTGCTTAACGCTCCAAGAGAAATGTTGGTAGAGAAAGCTGACCTTGAAGAAGAGACGGTTGACAATATATTAAGAATTCTCAAGGCAGAGTTCGAATAATCTCTCGCTAATACCACTATATATTTGTGGTATACTATGTATACAAAGCAGGAAAAAGAAAATCCGACTGCATATTTTAAAGCATCCGGAAATACCATTAACAAGGCGTAAAGAAATAGGTTGCGCCATAAATGTAACAGATGAGCATAAGAATTAACAAAGCAATTAGAGAATTAAACATAGGACACCAGACTGCCGTTGAGTTTCTCAAGAAGAGACCGGATCTCGGTGAGGTGGGAGATGACCTTAGCTTTAAGCTTAATGATGAACAGTATAAAGCCCTTGTTGAGGCATTCAGGTCAGATAAAGAGGTTAGAAATCAGGCTGAAAAACTGTTGTCAAAACAACATCCAAAGGAAAAGACACGTCCTACAGATGTTAAGGAACAACGTGTGGAGAGAGAACAGCATGTAGAAAAAAATGTAGACAATACAGCCAAACAGGTATTCAAGCCGTTAGGAAAGATTGATCTTGACAGCATAGGTACTAAGTCTGCGCCAAAGAAAGAAAATAAAACAAATAAAATTAAGGTTGAAAAGACTTTAACACCGGAGAATAAAGGCGAGAAGGTAAAGCCTGTAAAAAAAGCTGTTGAGGAAATAACTCCCGTAGAAGACCCTAAACCAATTGCAACAGCAGAGCCAAAGTCTGGTAACAAGAATGAGCCTATAATAAAGGTTGTTGAAGAAAAGAATGAATCTTCTGCCGATATCGAAACACAATCTGTAAATGCAGAGGATAGGGAAGACAGATCACAGAATTTGTTTACACTGAAAAGTGAGGCAAAATTGGCTCCTAAGGTTAATGTTTTGGGTAAGATAGACCTTGATTCGATAAACCAAAGTACACGTCCTAAGAAAAAATCAAAGGAAGAAAGACGTAAGGAACGTGAAGAAAAGGCAGCCCAGATACGTCCTGATGGAAAGAAAAAACGTTCTCGTATAACAAAGGAACGTGTAAATATAGACCAAGCTGTTAAGCAGAATAATGGCTCTGATAATATAGATAAAGGCAATTCCAAGAAGAAAAACCGCAAACGCAATCATAAACCTCTTGAAGTAAATGAGGAAGATGTTGCACGTCAGGTTAAAGAAACTCTTGCACGACTTACAAGTAAAGGACAAAACAAGAAAGGTGCCAAGTATCGTAAGGAGAAGAGAGAAGCTGCGCAAGAATTACTCAAGGAGCAACGCGCAGAAGAGAAGGCCGAGAGCAAGACGCTTAAACTTACAGAATATGTTACGGTAAGCGAGTTGGCAAACATGATGAATGTTTCTGTAAACCAAGTTATCGGAACATGTATGAGTGTAGGAATAATGGTTTCTATAAATCAGCGTCTTGATGCGGAGACTATAAACCTTGTGGCTGACGAATTCGGATTTAAGACAGAATATGTAAGTGCAGAAGTATCAGAGGCCATAACAGAAGAGGAGGATGACGAGAACGACCTCTTGCCACGCGCTCCGATTGTTACCGTGATGGGACATGTCGATCATGGTAAGACTTCTCTGCTTGACCATATACGCAATACCAATGTCATTGCCGGTGAGGCAGGCGGTATAACACAGCATATCGGCGCATACAATGTAACATTGACTGACGGCAGACAAATAACATTCCTTGATACACCGGGACATGAAGCATTTACGGCCATGCGTGCACGTGGAGCTCAGGTTACGGATATTGCAATTATTATAATTGCTGCGGATGACAGCGTGATGCCTACTACTCGTGAAGCTATAGCTCATGCGCAAGCAGCGAACGTCCCGATGGTTTTTGCCATAAACAAGATAGATAAGCCGGGAGCAAATCCGGATAAGATTAAGGAAGATCTTGCGAATATGAACCTGCTTGTCGAGGATTGGGGCGGCAAGTATCAGTGTCAGGAAATAAGTGCCAAAAAGGGACTTGGAGTTGACGAATTGCTTGAAAAAGTATTACTTGAGGCGGAAATGCTTGACCTTAAGGCTAATCCTAACCGTAGAGCGACAGGCAGTATCATAGAGTCATCATTGGACAAAGGTAGAGGATATGTATCTACCGTCCTCGTAAGCAACGGAACTTTGCGTGTCGGAGATAATGTCATTGCCGGTACAAGTTATGGACGTATAAAGGCAATGTTTAATGAACGTAACCAGCGAATAGAGAAAGCAACGCCTGCAGAGCCTGCTATTATACTCGGTCTTAACGGCGCTCCTACTGCCGGTGATTCGTTCCATGTGCTTGAAACTGAACAAGAGGCTCGGGATATAGCGAACAAGCGTCTGCAATTACAGCGTGAACAAGGACTGAGAACACAGAAACGTCTTACTCTTAGCGATATCAGTCATCGTATTGCACTTGGTTCATTCAAGGAACTTAATATCATTGTCAAAGGTGATACAGATGGTAGTAT
Organism: Prevotella sp.; assembly: GCA_051892655.1. GTDB lineage: Bacteria > Bacteroidota > Bacteroidia > Bacteroidales > Bacteroidaceae > Prevotella. Next base: position 9,634 of record JBJFGK010000047.1, read on the forward strand.
AGAGGCTTTGAGTGATTCGTTCATAAAACTCTCAACCGAAAAGATAAAGGTCGATGTAATATACAAGGCTGTGGGACAGATTTCAGAGAGTGATGTCACACTTGCCGACGCTTCAGATGCCATTATCGTTGGTTTCCAAGTGCGTCCTTCTTCGGCAGCACGAAAGCAGGCAGACCAAGCCGGTGTTGATATCAATACCTATTCCGTAATCTATGATGCCATAGAAGACGTGAAGTCGGCAATGGAAGGTATGCTTGACAAGGTTACTAAAGAGGTTGTTACAGGACAGGTTGAGGTTCGTGAGGTTTACAAGATTTCCAAAGTGGGTACTGTAGCAGGTGCTTATGTGGTGGAAGGAAAGGCTCACCGTTCAGACAAGGCTCGTCTTGTGCGTGACGGAATAGTTATACATACCGGAGAAATCAATGCTCTCAAACGCTATAAAGATGATGTCAAGGAGGTTGGTGTAAACTTTGAATGTGGTATCAGCCTTGTCAATTTCAATGATATACAGGTCGGTGATATTATAGAGACCTTTATGGAAGTTGAGGTTAAACAGAAATTGTGATTCTCCGGACAGGAGATACTGATAAGGAAAGTTAAGGAGAGTGTAAATAATGGCAACTCCTTAACTTTTTAAATATTATATATAAAGGTTTTATCTTATGGTTTTTAAGTATGACTTTCTGATTATTGGTGCCGGTGTTGCCGGCATGAGCTATGCTTTAAAGATAGCGAGAGCCAATAAGGGGAATATATGTATTATCTGCAAGAATACGCTTGATGAGGCCAATACGGCATTTGCTCAAGGTGGAATAGCCTCTGTGACAAACATGAAAGTCGATAATTTCGAAAAGCACATAGAAGACACGATGATTGCCGGTGACTATATCAGTGACCGTCAGGCTGTGGAACAAGTGGTGAGAAATGCACCGGCTCAGATAGCGGAATTGGTAAAGTGGGGTGTAAACTTTGATAAAAAGGATAATGGTGACTTTGATTTACATAGAGAAGGAGGCCATTCCGAGTTTCGTATCTTGCATCATGCCGATGATACAGGCGCAGAAATACAGCGAGGACTGATGGAAGCTGTAAGGAACACTCCTAATATTGATATTAAGGAAAATCATTTTGCTGTGGAGATAATCACACAACACCATTTGGGAATAGAGGTTACAAGACGTACTCCTGATATCGAGTGTTATGGAGCTTATGTCCTCAATCCGGAAACACAGAAAGTTGACACTTATTTGAGTAAGGTTACGCTTATGTGTACAGGCGGTTGTGGTGCAGTTTATCAGTCAACGACAAATCCTATAATATCTACCGGCGATGGAGAGGCTATGGTTTATCGTGCCAAAGGTACGGTTCAGGATATGGAGTTTGTCCAGTTTCATCCTACTGCACTGTATCATCCGGGCGAGACACATCCGGCATTCCTTATAACAGAGGCTATGAGAGGCTATGGAGGCATATTGAGATTGCCCAACGGCAAGTCTTTCATGGAAAAATATGATGAGCGTCTGTCGCTCGCTCCGCGTGATATTGTTGCAAGAGCTATTGATAAGGAGATGAAGATACACGGCATCGACCATGTATGTCTTGATGTTACGCACAAGGACGCGGAAGAGACAAGACGTCATTTCCCCAATATATATCAGAAATGTCTGTCAATAGGTATAGATATAACCAAAGACTATATACCCGTGCGTCCTGCTGCGCATTATATGTGCGGAGGTATAAAGGTTGATCTTAATGGAGAGTCAAGCATACACCGCTTATATGCTATCGGGGAATGTTCTTGTACGGGATTGCATGGTGGCAACCGCTTGGCAAGCAACTCGCTCATTGAGGCTGTGGTGTATGCCGATGCTGCCGCAAAACATTGTCTGGAACATGTAGACGGATATACGTTTAACGAGGATATTCCCGAATGGAACGATGAGGGAACAATGACAAACGAGGAAAAAGTTCTGATAACTCAGAGTGTAAAAGAAGTCGGTCAGACCATGAGTAATTATGTCGGCATAGTGCGTAGTGACTTGAGACTGAAGCGGGCTTGGGATCGTTTGGACCTGTTATATGAAGAGACCGAAGCTCTTTTCAAACGTGTCAAGGCCAGCCGTGATATTTGTGAACTTCGCAATATGATAAATGTGGGCTATCTTATTACGCGTCAGGCAATAGAGCGTAAGGAGTGTAGAGGTCTCCATTATACCATAGATTATCCGCATCATGCGTATGACAACAAGTAAATCGGAATAAAGGGTATGTTCCGATTATATACGACACTCCGCTGTTTGCCAAATATGCAAACAGCGGAGTGTCTTTTAGCCTGAATGTATCTCCCATGTTATTTCAACGCACCTTCTACGGCGTTGCCAATACAGCCGTTGGGCATCTGGATATGTAACAATGCACATATCGTAGGTGCTATATCTGTAATATATGTTTGAGTATGAGTTGTGCCGGGCTTGACATTCCAACCCATAATAATGAATGGAATGTGGGCGTCGTATGGATTCCACGAACCGTGTGTAGTTCCTCCGTCAATCTCTTTCCCGTAAATTTCATAACATCCGGGTCTTAACACGAAACGTATGTCGCCACAACGCTGTCTGTAATGCCCGTTAATCATCTTGTCCTTGACAACAGACGGAATTACGGCATTGGCAATTGCGTCCATATCTACGGCATAAGAGAACATCGGATTTAGCCTAAGCCATTCGATTATAGCCGTTTTTACGGTTTTTATGTCAATGCCACTGTCTTTAATGGCTTTGTGGTCAAGAAACACGTAATCGTTACCGAAGCGGGTAAACAGTTTCGCATCGGTATGTAAGGTCTCTTTCAGGTAGGAGTCAAGAGCGTTTTCAATCTTGGAAGAGAAGAATCCTTCAACCTTATATCCATGTTCACGCATCATGAGTATGTTGTTTGCCGCACCATGATCGGCTGTCAGGAATACAAGATATTCGCCTTTGCCTATTTCATTGTCAAGGAATGAGAACAGGTCGGCAAGGCGTGAATCTACGTCAAGAAATATATCTCGCGTCTTGTCGCTGTGTGTTCCGTAAGCATGTCCTATCATATCCGTGCATGAAAAGCTTACCGTAAGCATGTCGGTATTGTCACCAAGTCCTAATTTTTCCCCTATTATGGCAGCTTTGGCAAATTCTTCGGTAAGTTTGTTGCCCAAAGATGTCATCTGTATTTCCTTTTTAGTAGTCTTGCCTATTGTTTTGTTGAAGTCCATAGCCCACTGTGGAAGTTCTTTCATATAGTGTGTGCTTGTCACAAAACATCCGTTGTTGAAGTCCATCCAGTATGCTCCGTCTGCAGTATGTCCGGCAGGAAGGATAGAGGCACGGTCTTTCAGAGCCACTCCAATGACTTTTGACTTGAAGTCAGTGGCTGTTTTTAGCTCGTCTCCGATTGTTGTTGAAAGCATATTGTGCGGCGACATCTGTCCTGCTTTGGTGTCTGTACCAACGCTTCCTACCGTGTTGTCTGTACAGCAGTAGGTCGCTTTGCCGTCAAGAAACATGGTGTTGCCTACAATACCGTGTACTGCGGGCACCGTGCCGGTATAAACAGACGCATGTCCGACAGCTGTATATGAAGGCAGATAGTTTATCATGGTGTTTTCACACTTGAAGCCTTCACGCATCAATCTTTTGAAACCGCCGTCGCCATACAGTCCGTAATATCTGTACAGATAGTCCCAGCGCATCTGGTCCACGACGATACCTACAACCAATTTAGGCCTTTTTATTCCTTCGGCATAACATTTTGAAGTACCGGTTACGGATGACAGTACCATGACTATCATCACAATGAATAACAATCTTTTTCTTTTCATTTCTGTAATATTATAAAAAACGTATTTATTTATATTCCAACAACGGCAACTTTCCGGTAAGCACGCCGTAGGCATTATAGGCAAGAGCTCCGAGTTCGTCTTCTCCGGGCATCAGCACTACGGGTGCAAGATAGTCAATGCGGTGTCTTAGTATATCTACACAGTAATCGCTGTATGCTATACCGCCCGTCAGAATGATAGCATCTACCTTGCCGTCGAGGGCAATATACATCGCTCCGGTCTGTTTCGCCACTGTATAGAGCATGGCGTCAAGCACACTCTTATATGGTTCGTTGCCTTCTTCAGCCTCGCGCGATATTGTTATCATGTCGTTTGTACCGAGATATGCCATGAGACCGCCACCGCCATGTATCATTTTCAGTATTTGTTTGCGGTCGTATTTCCCCGACATACACAAGTCCACAAGCTGTCCTGCCGGTATTGTTCCTGCACGTTCGGTAGAGAAAGGCCCTTCTCCATCGAGAGCGTTGTTTACGTCTATGACTTTTCCATAGCGATGTGCACCGATGGATATGCCTCCGCCGAGATGTGCTACTATAAGTCTCAGGTCTTCATATTTCTTGCCTATGGAGTTTGCATAGCGTCGTGACACAGCCTTACTGTTAAGTGCGTGGAATACGGATTTACGTTGTATGCACGGTATTCCTGTAAACCGCGCCTCCGGTTGTAGCTCATCTACAACGACAGGGTCTGCCGTGTATGCCTTGCAACCGCATTGCTTGGCTATGTCGAGTGCTAACAGGCCACCCAAATTACATACATGTTCCATCTCTGCATGTATCAGGTCTTCTTTCATCTTCTCGTTTACGGCATAAACACCGCCACAAAGAGGCTTGAGCAAACCGCCACGACCTATCACGGCATCAAATTTCATGTCGATATTAGCCTCTTTGAGTCGTTTCATTATGAAGTCTTTACGGTAGCTGTATTGCTCGAATACATGCTTGAATGAGTCTATTTCCTTGATAGGGTGGTGCGCTCCGGTCATCCACACGGGTTTTGTCCCGTCGTAAACGGCAATCTTTGTAGATGTGGAACCGGGATTGATAACGAAAATACGCATGATCAGATGTTTTTGATTATACCTAATGCCAGACTGTAGAACTTTGATTCGCACGAGTCAGCGCGTGAGGCAACCACTACGGGATGTGTCGTTCCGCAAAGCATTCCGGCTGTTTCCGCATGGCAAAACATGGTAATAGTCTTGTAAAACACGTTGCCCGACTCTATGTTGGGGAATATAAGTGCATCGGCGTTGCCTATTACCGGCGATGACATACCTTTGATATTGCCGCTTTCGCTGTCGCATGCGGTCTTGACGTCCATAGGTCCGTCTATCAGAATATCGCCATAGGCACCTTCGACAGCCTTGTGTATTATTTCTGCATAGCTTATGGTGTGGGCGAATCTGTCACTTGTCTTCTCTGTACAGTGTATAAGAGCTACTCGGGGACAATTGATGCCAATATCATGACATACGGATGAGACATATCCGACAATAGCTTCAAACTGCTCGAGAGTAGGGCGGGGTACTACCGCAGCGTCAGAGAATGCTATCATCTTGCTGTAAGAGGGAATGGAAGCAAGCGTAACATGACTCAAAACATGTCCGGGCAACAACAATCCTTTGTTTTTGTCAAGTACGGCCTTTAACAGAATGTCTGTGTTAATGGTACCTTTCATCAGGACATCTGCATTTCCGCCTCTTACTGTTTCCACCGCTTTACGGGCGGCATCATCGGGGTTTGACAGATATATTGCGCTGACACGACTGCCGTATGCGCATCTTATACGGGCAAATTCCGGCGTTTCGGGTGCTCCATATACAAAAATGAAGTCGGCAATGCCTTCGTCGAGAGCCCTTTTTACTACATATTCGGTATGAGAGTCGGCAGGACACGCCACCGCCACCGTCTTTCGTCTTTTGGCGTTACGCAGATGGTCAAGCAGATTGTCGAAGTTGCTTATGCTTTTCATGTTCTGTTGAAACTCTGTCTAAATGTTCATTTGTTGCAAATTTAAATATATTCCATGACAAACCAATGTCAATATGGTAAATAAATGAATAAATGTGATGTTGATTTTCATATTTTCAGAATTGTGTAAAACAAAGTGAAGCGGACTGTCATTTTTGATTATAGATTTTGAGATTTATTTGTTTTTTCATATTTTTGCAAAAAACAAGTTATAACCATGAAGATTTGTCAGGCAGACATAAGACATTCCTCGCAGATAGCCAAGCTTATCATGCAGGCGATGAATTATGACTGCTGTCGTTTTTTTATGGGAGAGGGGCATGAGCTGGAAGAGTTTCAATCAGCCATGACGGCTCTCGTGACAGACGAAAATACCCAATACAGTTATCGGAATACTCTTGTTGCCACAGATGAAGCAGGCCTGTTGCTCGGAATATGTGTCTCTTATGACGGGGCGTGCCTGCATGACCTTAGAAAAGCGTTCGTCTGCATGATGAAAGAGCGTTTCGGACGAGATTTCAGTAATATGTCAGACGAGACACAGGTAGGAGAACTGTATATAGACAGCCTTGCCGTTGATCCCCGATACAGAGGACAAGGCATTGCGACCTGTCTTTTGGAAGCCACAAAGAGCAAGGCTGCAGACATGGGGCTGCCGGCTGTCGGCTTGCTTGTAGATGAAGGCAACCCCGACGCAGAAAGATTGTATGCCAGACAAGGCTTTGTCTTTGTCGGGACTAACACATGGGGAGGTCATCCCATGAGACATTTGCAATACATATTGGAGAATCAACACAAACAGTAAACACAATAGAGTGTACTATGCAGGACAGTAAATATTTGGTAACAACCGATCGTGATGCCCAGTGGGGGCTTGTTGTCAATACCGTTGGCTATGATAAAGTGGCTCCGGAAGAACCGTATCCTACACGAGGACATGGCGACGGATACTTTTTTGATGCGGACAAAGGGCGTGTCCTTGACGAATATCAGATGCTATATCTCGTAGAAGGCGAAGGTGTTTTCTCTTCCGAGCATGTCAAGAATGTACCGATAAAGGCAGGTGATATATTTCTTCTGTTTCCCGGAGAGTGGCATACATATCATCCGGTGGAAGGCTCCGTGTGGGAAAGCTTTTGGATAGGATATAAAGGACGCAATATGGATGACAGGCTGCGATATAAATTCCTGTCGCCGGAGAAGCCTATATATCATGTAGGTTTCAGCAGCGATATCATCAGCCTGTATAATTCAGCAATAAAGACTGCAAAAGAAGAGGCTGCATATTACCAACAGGTATTGGCGGGAATAGTGAACAACTTGCTCGGACACATGTATTCACTTGAACGCAACATAGAGCTGAACCGTAAGAGCGGATATTCGGACATGATAAACAAGGCGCAGATGCTCATTCGTGACGGGGTTGAGACAAAGGTAACTGTTCAGGAAATAGCGGCAGAGCTTGGTTCAAGCTACTCAAACTTCAGAAAACTGTTCAAAGAATACACCGGCACATCGCCTGCATTGTATCAACAGACTCTTAAACTGCAACGCGCAAAAGAGCTGCTCTCATCGACAGAGATGAGTATCAAGGAGATTGCTTATCGTCTTAACTTTGATTCGCCCGACTATTTCTCAAGCAAATTCAAGATGAAAATAGGATGCAAACCGAGTGACTATCGTGAAGAGATGAAATAACTTCCAACATTACATCCGAGAATATCGTATCTGATACAATAAACCCGCCGTGAAATTCCTTCTCCGGCGGGCTTTTCTGTTATATATGTTCATCTATAATTATCTAACCCCAAACGGTCATTAGACCGATTTGAGTTTAATCTCCATCTATTTCACCATAGAGACTGTTGTAGTATTCTTCTGAAGCCATA
>JBJFGK010000048.1:0-4155 GCA_051892655.1 Prevotella sp.
GATAACACTATACTCCGACATCTTCCCCCGCCCACCGGAAAAATCCTCTGACCCCAAAAATAAGCGGAAAATCGGGAACCACCAAATAGCAAGTCTGAAGTGTTAAAATCTAAAAGCGTCTGTGTTTCAATGGATTATATTTGGTTAGTTTTTGTTGTTTATGGTAGTTTAGGAGCCTCTAAATACAGTAGGAAAAAATCCCCAATATCTTTTTGACATTGGGGAAAAAGCAATCTTTCGTGGGCGTTGACGGATTCGAACCGCCGACCCTCTGCTTGTAAGGCAGATGCTCTAAACCAGCTGAGCTAAACGCCCGTGCTTTTGTTAAGCGTGTGCAAAGATACTGTGTTTTTATTTTCCTGCCAAATTTTTCCGATTATTTTTTCACAACATCAATACTTACATGTAAACAAAAGCAGCACGGCTATCACTAGAAGTGCGACTACAAGAATCTCTGTTTTCTTATTTACAGACAGAGCCTTATACATATCTGCCGTTGTCAGCTGCCGTTCGTTATTGCCGATATACGGTTTGTCTATCGTTTCGCCGAAATATGTATGCGGTCCGCCAAAACTACAGCCGAGAATACCGGCAAGTGCCGACTCCGGCCAACCGCTGTTTGGGCTGGCATGATGCGAACTGTTCGTCATGACAAAAGCAAACAAGTCAAGACGTCCTGCAACTATAATCATCAGCCATGCCGTCAGTCGGGCGGGAATATAGTTTGCAATATCGTCAAGACGGGCTGCAAAGGTTCCAAAACGTGCATATCGCGAAGTCCGATAGCCAATCATCGAGTCAAGAGTGTTAATCATCTTGTATGTAAGCATACCCGGAACGCCTAACAAAACGAACCAGAACAATGGGGCGACAACACCGTCGCTCAAGTTTTCCGCTAACGTTTCAAGTGCTGCCGTGCGTACTTCATTGCCTGAGAGTCGGGATGTGTCACGGCCTACGATGCGGGCGACTTGCCGCCTGCCCTTTTCCAAAGAACAGTCTAATGCAAGAAACACGTCACGAACTTCGCGCGACAGCGTCTTGCCTGCAAGACAAAAAAAGATTATTATCGCATCGAAAGCCAGCATGCAATATTGATTAAACGAATAAAGCAGATGCTCAACAATGCCTGTTACGACAAACACCGACAATACAAGCCCGATTGCCAACACGGCTCCTTTAGTTCGTCGCCAAGAACCTTTATTCAGTTTTTTTTCACCAAAGGCTATCAGTCTGCCGAACATCACAACCGGATGTGGCAACCACGCAGGATCTCCCAACAACCTGTCAGCGCACCACCCCGTCAATACGGCTATAAGTAAAATCAATTCAATGTCCATGTAATCGGAACTCATTTATTCATCAAGTTGAAGATATTTTTCTATTGCCTTTACAAGCATCATGTTTTCATCATGCCCTTGTGCTGCGACACGAAAAAAAGACTCGTCAAGACCTGAAAAGTTTGACGCATCCCTGATCAAGATACCATAATGCCCGACAAGAAACCTTTTGAGCGATGCCGCAGTATGATTTTCAAGACGCGCCAACATGAAGTTTGTCGATGTCGGAAACACATTTATCCCCTCAACAGATTGTAACGCTTTATACAGCCATTGCGCTTCAGCCAGATATTCTCTTTTATCACATACAGGACAAAAGGCATTTGCAACGAGCCACTTACCGGCTTCAAGGGCAAGGGAATTGACGCTCCATGGCCGGCGAAACCTTCGCAAGTCGGCGATTATTTCATTACATGATGTAACATACCCCACTCTCAGACCCGGTATGCAATAGCGTTTTGTCATGGAATGAATGAGCAAAACATTCTTTCGTGACACGATTTCAACGTCTGACAGCATTTCTTCCGTCGTGTAATCTTCATAACTTTGGTCTATGACAAACAGATCTTCGGGTTTGGAATCTATTGTCTGCAATATCTTTTCTTTTGCCACGACTTTTCCCGTTGGGTTGCAAGGATTGCACAACCACCACACTGAGGGTTCACCTATATCGTCATGCGAGACTTTTCCTCCATACAGAATGCAGGCATCGGCATACTCGCTGAATGTCGGCTGACTAATAACATTTACTATGTTTCGGCCTTTGAAAGCTTTTCCGTATCTTTCGGCTATCATATAAATAGCCTCTATCGCTCCGGAAGTTACCATTACATTATCACATGATATGCCCGCCTTTTCTGAAATCACTCTTTCCAGACTCACGGGAGAAGGCTCGGGATAGTTGCGTACACATGAAATGGTCTTGCGCAGATGTTGTTCCAAAGGCGCAAGATCTGCCCTTAAATAAATGTTTGAGCTGAAATTGTACTTGATAAGCCCGTCGTAAAGATAAACATCATCACCGTGTCCGTCAATCATCTGCCGAATCCTCCATCAGTCTGTATATAAGCGGCATATTGACATTACGTCTGACGTGATCTGCAAGAAGATTATATTGCTGTTCCTTAAATTCACGATAGTCCATTTTTTCATTGTCTGAACATCTGTCAATATAGGGAGCAATAAGATAATCGACGAATTTTGCATTGTCCAGAATGCCATGTATATAAGTTCCCATACATTTATCTGTCACACAACCGTCATAATAATTATCTGACATGACACACAACGGAGAAGTCCCGTCGGCATCGTTGATGACCGTACGACCGGAATGTATCTCATATCCTTCCATTAATCCGTCTGCATCAGTGTCTTCATAGAGTCTGAAACGCACTTGCCTTGTAACCTTGTCATTGGTTATGACCGTCTCCAGCGGAAGAAGAGAAAGTCCGGGAAGGCTGAAAATGTCTCCCTCTATACCGTCCGGATCCGATATCTTTGTTCCCAGCATCTGATAACCGCCACAAATGCCAAGCACCGTCTTGCCGTTTCTCGCCGCTTTTACTATTGCCTCTGCCATTCCGTTGCGCCTTAGCTCATACAAATCGGCAAGGGTGCACTTTGTACCGGGAATGATTATCACATCGGCATACTGCATATCCTTGACGTTGTTTGTATAGAAAAGATGCACACGAGGGTCATGCTCCAGCATGTCAAAGTCAGTAAAGTTGCTCAGATGACGTAAAAGGACTACCGCAATATGCACCTTGCCGCTCTCGCTCATTGCACCTAAAGTCTTGGAATTGAGCTGTAAATTATCCTCTTCTTCTATATGGATGTCCTTATAATATGGTATTACACCGACAACAGGCACTCCGCAAAGGTCTTCTATCATTTTTACGCCATTCTCAAAAAGGCGGATGTCACCTCTGAACTTATTGATGATAATGCCCTTGATACGCTTGCGCTCCTCAGGAGTCTGTAACAATACGGAGCCATATATGCTCGCGAAAACACCGCCACGGTCTATGTCGGCAACAAGAATGACATCTGCACCGGCACGCATTGCCATTGGCATATTGACAATATCGGTTTCTCTGAGGTTAATCTCCGATATGCTGCCGGCTCCTTCCATGACTATCGGGTTGTAACGCTGATTCAGACGATTGAAGGCATCGCATACGGCAATACGAAAAGCCTCGCGCCCGTCTTTCTTGAAATAGTCATAGGCATCGCGGTTACCAATCGGCTTGCCGTTAAGCACCACCTGACAGGTCTTATCCGTCTGCGGCTTCAGCAGCAAAGGGTTCATGTCTGTATGCGGAGCCACTCCTGCCGCCTCTGCCTGCACGGCCTGAGCACGGCCAATCTCCAATCCGTCGGGAGTGGCATAGGAATTGAGAGCCATATTCTGCGCCTTGAAGGGCGCCGGACTATAACCGTCTTGCTTGAAAATACGGCAAAAGGCTGTCGCAATGACACTCTTTCCTACATCACTTCCCGTGCCTGCGAACATTATAGGACGAAGTCTTTTCATATAAAAATACTGTTGTCAGATACAAAAAATCCCGCTACACACTGTGCAACGGGAATGTTTTGGTGGGCGTTGACGGATTCGAACCGCCGACCCTCTGCTTGTAAGGCAGATGCTCTAAACCAGCTGAGCTAAACGCCCTTACTCTTTGTAAGCGTGTGCAAAGATACTTCAATATTTTAACTCCGCCAAATTTTTTCGCCACTTTTTATATTTTTTATTCTTTTCCGGCATCCTTGCAACGTCTAAACATGTCATTTCAACATGTAGATACGCTATATT
>JBJFGK010000049.1:0-4145 GCA_051892655.1 Prevotella sp.
ACATTGAAGGTATTGTCTGAGGTAAACAGGTCACATAGAGAATGCCCTTCGGGAACTGCGAGCAATGCTCCGAGAAATGGCAATAACAGCCATGCGAAGACTCCCTGCACTATCCAATAGCTTTCCCATGACCATTCTTTAATCTTGTTTATAGGCACATAGCAACTTGATTGACAGAATGCGCCTATGGCAATGATAAGTAGTCCGATTATTATTTCCATATAATGAGGTTGTTGTTATAATATATAATGGTAAAAACAAGAGTGAAGAACAGGCCGTGAGAGATTCTCTTCTGCGGTAACACTGTTCTTCACTCCTTTATGTCAGGTTGTTTTATCCTCTCTTGGATGTTACTTCTTGCTCATATTTCTGTACGTCTGCTATGAAATCCTGACCTACCGGAACATTGTTTCTCAGGCAGAATTCATCGTAAACGGCATTCCAAGGCAGAGCTTTTGCCTCTTCAAGCAGTGCAAGACGCTCAAACAGTTTGCCCTCAGCCTCATATTTGCGTAGCGTAGCCAATGGCTCAAGCAGTGCACGCAACATACATTTCTGTGCCGCACGGCTACCAATAACGTATGCTCCGATGCGGTTTATTGAACCGTCGAAATAGTCAAGGCCATAGTGTACACGATTGAGAGCGTCAGCACGTACTATTTCGCTGAACAGGTCGAGTGTCGGATCATCCATTATTGTTACGTGATCAGAGTCCCAACGTACCGGACGGCTTACGTGAAGCATCAGTTCCGGCACATACAGCAACATGGCAGACACTTTGTCGGCAACGCTTTCTGTGGGGTGGAAGTGACCTGTGTCAAGAGTTATCATCTTGTTGTTCTGTGCTGCGTACGATGTATAGAAGTCGTTAGAGCCTACAGTATAGCTTTCAAGACCTATACCGAAGACTTTGCTCTCAATGCAATCTTTCATGTTATCATACTTGGTAGCGAATATCTGATCGAGAGAATCTTTCAGCAATTCACGATAACGCAGCTTGTTTACGGTCATGTCTTTAGAACCATCGTGTACCCAGAGATTCATAATACATGGGTCTCCTTGTGCCTTACCCATTTCTTCTGCTACGGCACGGCAGCGCTTTGTGTGTTCGATCCAGAACTGACGTATGCTCTCATCGGGGTTGGACAATGACAGATTTCCACTCTTCGGATGTGAGAAAGATGTGGAATTGAAGTCAAGTTTCATGTTGTTCTCCTTACCCCACTGTATCCAGCTTGCGAAATGTTTGGGTTCTACTTGGTCGCGATCTACTATTTCTCCCTTGAAATCACCGTATATCTCATGTAGATTTAGGCGGTGTGTGCCCGGAATGAGTGATTTAGCCTTGATTATGTCGGCACGCAGCTCATCGATATTGCGTGCTTTGCCGGGATAGTTACCCGTTGATTGGATACCGCCGGTCAATTCTCCGCCTTGATTTTCAAATCCTGCCACATCATCAGCCTGCCAACAGTGCATGCTGAGATGGAAGTCTTGCATCTGTTGTAACACTTTTTCCGTGTCTACTCCAAGTTCTGCGTAACGCTGCTTGGCAATCTCGTAAGATTTCTTTATAAGTTCTTCTTTCATAATATTATGATTTTTATTGGATATATGTCTTTGTTTTATTGTTATTCTCCTGTTACCGCAAGATATCTGTCATAGGCCGCATCCCATTCTGCGCTGTTTTGAGGTTCAAAACGTTTCATTTCCACGCTGTCGGCTATCATCTTTCTCATGTCAAATATATCTTTAACGGTGCCGGCGGCTTTTGCCTGAATCATAATGTTGCCCAATGCAGTACATTCTTGCGGTCCCGCAAGCACTGTAACGCCTGTTGAGTTTGCGGTAAACTGGTCGAGATATTCGTTCTTTGACCCTCCGCCGATTATGTGTAAGGTGTTTATTGGGAAAGAAGCCATTTCTTTTAGATATCCGAACACCTGTCTGTAACGCAGTGCGAGGCTGTCGAAGATGCAACGGCATATTTCGGCGTATCCTTCAGGTACATGCTGACCGCTGTTTTTACAGTATTCTTGTATGGCTTGTTGCATGTCTGCCGGGTTGGCAAACATAGTGTCGTCAGGATTGATGAGGCTCTGGAACGGTGTCACTTTCATGGCTTCGGCTATCAGAACACCATAGTCTTTGGGAGCAGCATCGCCCCATTCCTTGCGACAACGTTCAAGCAACCACATGCCACAGATGTTTTTCAGGAATCTTGTAGTACCTTCTATGCCACCTTCATTGGTAAAGTTGCGCTCGTAGCTTAGTTGGTTTATTATGGCATCTTTGGTTTCTATACCCATAAGGCTCCATGTTCCGCTGCTCAGATATGCGAACTTCTCGTCTTTTGCCGGTACGGCGGCAACGGCACTTCCTGTATCGTGACCGGCAACGGCTATTACCGGAACTGCTCCCAAGCCTGTTATCTTCTGTACTTCTTCCGTTATAGTTCCTATAACTTCGCCCGGATTGACCATAGGTCCGAACATTTCTCTTGTCAGACCAATGCTTTCGAGCAGCTCTTCATCAAGATCTTTGGTTCTCGGATTGAGCATTTGGCTTGTAGAAGCTATGGTGTACTCACATACAGCTTTGCCTGTGAGCATCCAACTGAGTGCATCCGGCACAAAGAGTATCTTCTTTGCGTGTTTCAGAGCCGTATTACCGTCTCGCTTCATGGCATACAACTGGAACAGAGAGTTGAAGTTCATGAACTGTATTCCGGTTTTATCGTACACCTTTTCTTTGGCAACGCACTTGTCAAAATACTCTTCCATTGCTCCGAACGTGTGTGGATCACGATAGGCTATAGGGTTGCGCAGCAACGCATTGTCTTCTCCTACACATACGAAATCTACACCCCAGGTGTCGATACCTATGCTTGTGATGTCGAGATTTCGGCGTGCTGCCTCTTTCAAACCCTTAATAATCTCGAAATAAAGGGCATAGATGTCCCAATAGAAGTGTCCTCCCGTTTCAATGAGATTGTTGGGAAAGCGTGTCAATTCTTCAAGTTTTACCTTGCCTTCAGAGATATTACCGACTATCGTTCTGCCACTTGTTGCACCCAAGTCGACAGCAAAGAAGCATTTGTTATTCATCAGAAGATGTATTTTTCGTATAAAATTCAGTTAACAATTCTGCCGGATTTACATTCCGGACATATTCGTAGAACATTAGAAATATAAATGTTCAAGTGCAAATATAATAATTATTTGCATATACGCAATATCATTATTTGATTTTTAGACAATAAGAATTGTTTTTATTATACATATTGTCGTTGTGTCTATACTAATTATGTTGAACAAAATATTATACAGACAATTTGTATGATGAAAGAGGCCTTGCATATAAAGTTGCTTCCGTATATGGCCGTGACGTTTTGATATTAAGAAAAAAATCATGACTACTTGCAAGTGATGCACACTTGATTGTAGTCATGATTTTAGCTGTTCAAAAATATATGGTTTTATTTAATCTCAGCGAGAGTTCTTGTCAGCAAAGCCCAGAATTTGGCTACCGAAGGCCACAGCGCGCGTTCGTTAGGAGTGTGCGGGGAGCGCAGCGTCGGTCCGAACGAGCAGATGTCAAGATCCGGATATTTGGACAGGATGATGCTACATTCCAGTCCGGCGTGAACGACTTGCACTTTCGGTTCCGCATTAAATAGTTCCTTGTATATGCCACGCATGGTCTTTACGATTTCACTTTCGGTGTTTGGATTCCAACCTCCGTATTCGCCGCTTAATGTTACTTTCATGCCAGCCATGTTAAAACAGCTTTCAAGTGATGTTGCCAGTTCGTCTTTTACTGTCTCGCTGGAGCTGCGGGCAAGTATTTTTACTGAGGCTTTACCGTTCTCTATATCTACTATTGCGAGGTTTGACGATGTCTCAACAATATTTGGTATTGACGGTATGTATCTCCACACGCCGTTGTGGGCGGCATAAATGGCATCAACAATATTGTCTTGTATTTCCTGAGGTACTACGCTTGACGGCAATTCAACGTCTTCGACTATCACTTCAATGTCGTTTTCAATACCTTTGTATTCATCGTTGAATGTCTCTTTGTAGTCAGCAGCTATTGCGAGCAAATCTTCTTTGTTCTCCTTAGGCAGTGTTATCACTGCTTCA
>JBJFGK010000050.1:0-17286 GCA_051892655.1 Prevotella sp.
ATCTCTTGCTTTAACAGGTACCGCAGAAGATATTTACGTTGGCGATGCGTTTACTCATGACGGTATTAAAATTACCGCTACATGGGATGATGATACTCAAACTGATGTAACCAGTGCTTGTGAATATACAGGTTTCAATATGTCAGAAACAGGAACACAAGAAATAATAGCTACATATAAAGAAATGTCTGTTAAGTATAATGTTAATGTAACGACAATAGCAAACACAGCAGAAACTGCATATACTCCGACAAAGGCGATAGAATTGATAGACGCAGGTAAAGGATTGAATGTTCCTGTTTATGTAAAAGGAAAAGTAAGCAGTATCGCTTCAGCTTGGACTTCAACAAATGGTTATCTATCATTCTATATTTCAGAAGACGGAACAGAAGATAAATTTGAATTTTATCAGAATTACAAAGGTGCAGACAATGTGCAATATGCTACAGCTGAAGAAACTCCTAATATAGGTGATGAAGTTGTTGGTTATGGTAAGTTGACCAAATATAATACAATTTATGAATTTGATGCCGGAAACTATATAGTTTCAATAGAAAGAGGTAAAGTTCTTCAATATGATGAAAGCTCATGTTCTGTTATGTTGGATGCTGCAGATAATGTGTTCCCAACTCTTACAAATACTTATGGTACATCCGTGACTTACAACAGTTCAAATACTTCTGTGGCAACAATAGATGCAGAAGGTAATATAACTTTGGTAGGATTAGGTACTACAACAATAACTGCTACACTTGAAGCAGATAATAGTGTAACAGCTTCATATACTTTGAATGTATGTCAAACTCATACATGGGATTGGAGCAAGATAGATTATATTTCAGAATCAGAAAATGAAGTTGTATGGAGTAGTAATATTGCAAAAATGGTTCTGTCAAAAGAATATTCCCAAACAAATGCAAATAATTGGTTAGGTGATAGTGATAATACTACTCGTGAAGAAACACGTGTATATAAAGATCAAAAATTAACAATAACACCTGTAGATGGAATAACAATAACAAAGGTAATAATTACATCAACAGAATCAAAATACCAAGGATGTTTTGCGGTAGATGCACAATGGACAAATGCTACAACAAGTAAAGGCAGTAATTACGAAGTTAGTGTAACTCCTTCAGATGGTACACAAAGTATTGTCTTTACAGTTGGAACAGCAACAAGAGCAACAAAGGTTGTTGTTTGTTATTTAGGAGAGCCAACTGTTGAGAATAAGCCATTGGTGGCTACTGATGCAGATGGTGCTTATTACGCTACATTCAGCAGCGACAGAGATGTTGTGTTTACAAATGATGTTGTTGTAAATGCGGTAACAATTGAAGACGGTAAACTAAAATTGACTGCTCTTAGTACAGGCAATTATACAACTACCAACTCAACAACATCGACAGTAACAGACGGATATTATGTTCCTGCAAATACAGGTGTGTTGATAGAGGCTTTAGATGCAGAAATGACATATTATACTGCTGCTGCCGAACAGACTTTTGCAAGTCTTCCTACAACTCAACTTGTAGCTGCAACGGCAGACGGCGTGTTTACAGGTAACACAAATCATAAATACTACAAGCTCGCTTATGATGATTATGAAGCGAAGACAAAGCTCGGCTTCTATTATGGTGCTGCCGACGGCGCTCCGTTTACAGTGAAAAAAGGTCTTGCTTATCTTGCAGTACCCGTAGTTAATGGCAGCAGCCTTGCAGCAGGATATGTTTTCGGAGGCAACGGCGGTGATGATACAACAGGCATCAACGGCATAGAGAACGACAACGTTAACGAGACAAAGACAATATACAACCTGCAAGGACAGCGTGTTGAAAGAGCCGCTCAGCGTGGTATATATATCGTTAACGGAAAGAAAGTTATACTGAAATAATAATCAAACAAAACAGATATTAAGTTATGAGACATACATATATCAAACCTCAGACGGAAATAATAATGGCGTATGGTGATGTTGTACTTGCAGCGTTGAGCGCAACCAACAGCCAACCTTCAGGCGATGATCCCGCTAACATGTTTGCACCGGAATATGATTTCGATGACGAAGACTACGGAAGAGTTTAACAGCAAAACAACATAATGTAAAAGGCTACGATTTTTTCGTAGCCTTTTGTTGTATTATAAATCCTTTAGTCTGCTGGGAATGCAAATCCTTGAGAATACAAAAATTAGTTGAGTTGTGAGACAAATGTATGTTTCTTAATTGAATACGCTATATTCGAGTAAAAAAACAGTTATTTACCGGTCGTAATATGGCTATTTACATTTCTAAAGTGGCTCTTTATGACTCGCAAAAAGGCTCTTTCTGAAAAGGTCATTATTTTATGGGCGACTTTTGTTGCAAAAGCACATGTTAAATTAAAAACAATATTTATCTGATATTTTTGAGAAAATTGTCCGTAAATATAAAATAGAGCAGCGATGTCACATCGCCACTCCATTCGCATTACTATTACTGTTTAATTTATATGAAAAAATGAGATTTTACTGTGCTCTTGTCTATAACTCCGATTATAAAGCAAGAACATATACATCATTATTTATAACCAGATACAAAATTAAACATATAAATATGTAAAGACAATGCTTTTGTGTTAAAATATATAAATTAGCGATAAAAGCAATAGTTTAGTCAATAAAATATTGATATTTATACAATAATATTCTGTTGTTTGCCTTATTGATATTTAATTTTGGGATGGTCTGATATCGTATTATATTTGTCTTGTGTTCTAAGACCGGTGTCAACGAGATGTCCATAAACATATAAAAAAGTACATAGTCATTACCGTTTGAATGATATATTTGTTGAGATTTGCCGATAGGACATTTATCCACCGGATGTTACAGTAGCAGGATGATGCTACCGGCTGTAATAAGCAATACACCCGTTAACACCTTGAGAGTGACTTGCTCGCCGAGAACGAGAAAAGCCAGAATTACGGTTATGGGTACGCTTAGCTTATCTATGGGAGCTACTTTTGACAATTCGCCTGTCTGCAGAGCCTTGAAATAAAACAGCCACGACACACCTGTAGCGACACCTGAGAAAATGAGCCATATCCATGTGCTTGTCGTAATTTCCCTTATGCTATGACGACCGTCACCAAGAGCCACAATGCCCCATGTTATGATGAGAACGATAGAGGTTCGTATGGCGGTGGCGAGATTTGAATCTATATCTTTAACCCCGATTTTGGCGAATAGTGCCGTAAGCGCAGCAAATATTGCTGATAATAGAGCATAATATTTCCACATGATAACAACAGTTGTTTTATTTTGATGAAAAATAGCCTGTAAATCTGTAGAAAAATTGTATTTACGCAATATATCTTCATAAAAATGCAGATTTTAAAAACTTTCGGTTGCTTTGATTTTATATGCCAAAATATAAATTCTCTGAATTTTTTTTGCTTTTATGCGTTAAAGATTGTAACTTTGGGGTTATGAAACTTAAAATATCTAATTCCGTAAGATGTCTGTTTGTGGTGTACGCATTGATGAGTTCAATGGTGCTGTATGCCAACAACAATCTGAAGAGAGAGTTCAGAGGCGCATGGATACAGTGTGTCAACGGTCAGTTTCTCGGAATGGGAACCGAGAAAATGCAGCAGACGTTGGCTTATCAATTGGATGTATTGAAAGCCGATGGTGTCAATGCCATAATCTTTCAGGTGCGACCGGAGTGTGATGCTTTGTATGAAAGTGATATCGAGCCATGGAGCCGTTTTCTTACAGGCCGTCAGGGACAGGCACCGATGCCATATTGGGACCCTTTGGCATGGATGATAGAGCAGTGTCACAATCGCGGAATGGAGTTACATGCATGGATAAATCCGTTCAGGGCAAAGTCGAAAACGACAAATGAGCTTGCTTCAAATCATGTGGCGATAAAAAATCCCGGCGGTGTCTTTGCTTATGACGGACAGTTGATACTCAATCCAGCCAAGCAGGAAAACCGTGACCATATATGTAGGGTAGTAGAGGACATAGTAAGCCGTTACGATATAGACGGGCTGCATATTGACGATTATTTCTATCCGTATCCAGTAAAAGGAATGTCTATACCCGATGATGCCGATTTTGCAGCCAACAACAACGGAATAAAAGACAAGAATGATTGGAGACGCGATAATGTCAATGTTTTTATGAAACAGTTATATGAGACGATACACAAAGTTAAGCCATGGGTGAAATTGGGTGTGTCGCCTTTTGGTATTTATCGCAATGATAAGAGTGCTCCGGGATTGGGCAGCCGTACCAACGGACTACAAAATTATGACGACCTTTATGCAGATGTTCTGATGTGGGTAAACAATGGTTGGCTTGATTATTGTGCACCACAACTATATTGGCAGATAGGTCATACGGCAGCCGATTACAAGACGCTTATCGAATGGTGGAACAAATATGCAAGCAAGAGACACCTGTATATTGGTGAAGACGTGGAGCGCACAGTAAAATATACCGATCCGGACAATAGCGCCATAAACCAGTTGCCGGCAAAAAGACGTCTTCATTCGCAGATGCGTAACGTTAACGGTACCATTCTTTGGTATGCCAAAGCCGTAGTTGATAATGTGGGCAATTATGGGACGACCATGAGAGATGTTTATTGGAAATATCCCGCACTGCCACCGGTAATGACGCATATTGACAATAAGGCTCCTAAGAAGGTAAAGAATCTCATGCCTTTGGTTATAGATAAAGACTTGGTGCTGTTTTGGAAGGCTCCGTCAGGAAAAGATTGGAAAAACAAGGCTGTGAAATACGTTGTATACAAATTTGAAAAAGGGGAAAAGATAAATATCGGCGATCCGTCAAAAATTGTTGCAATAACTACAGACGAGTATTACAAGCTGCCTGCACCCGCCAAAGAATATCCCGTCTCGGTAACCTACGTGGTTACAGCCCTAGACAAGGCCGGAAACGAAAGCAAGCCCAAGAAAAAAACACTGAAATATTAATTTGAAAAACACAATATGACAGGCTCTGTTCCTGCCAATAGCTATCGGATATGGAAACAACAGATATAACAATAACGCAGATAGAGCGTTTCATAAGGAAAATAGCCCAAAAATTTCCGTGTGTTGAAGAGCCGTCAGTAATGACTGACATACATCTTGTGGTGTCTCCCGACAGCGGTGAGTTAATGGCTTTTGACGATAATGACGATGAGATAACACGATGTGTCGTAGACGAATGGATTAACTGTCTTGATGACAATTTCTATGACACGGCAGCATCGTTGTTAAGACGCCAACTGACACGCCTTGCTGACGTTGCCGATAATCTCGGCATACTAAAACCTTACAGCTATGTGCTTGAAACCGATGAACATGAGCACATTTCCGAACTCTATGCTACCGACAGCGACATGCAGGTAATAGGAGGTGATCTCATGGAGGGGTTGGAAGATGATCTTAACAAATTTCTCAATTCTCTCTTTGAAGAGTGATATACAGACATTACAAGTGGCAGTAATTTAACAATTTTATTTTTAATTTATTTGCCGTTTGGAAATATAATATTACATTTGCACGCAGATTGTAAACTGCGGATAGCAATCTAATGCATGAACAACATGGCAGACCAGATAAGACATCAGGGTACGGTGATCGAAATAAACGGTAACTGTGTAAAAGTGAAGATTACGCAGATGTCGGCATGTTCTACATGTTCCATTAAAGGGCACTGTAACGCATCTGAGAGCAAAGACAAAATAGTCGAAGTTTACGGTTGTCGTAAAGAAGGTCTGAGAAACGGGGACTGTGTGACCATAATTGCTGCAAATAAAACCGGCTATTATGCAGTGATACTCAGTTCGATAGTACCTCTTGTTCTTCTTGTTGCAACGCTTGTCATCGTTTTGCTAATAACCGGCAATGAAGCAACAGCAGCCCTTTCTGGCATAGCAATGCTTTTGCCATATTATATGGTGTTGTATATGCTGAGAGACAAGATACGTACTCGAATGTCATTCAAGATAGAGTGACAGTTCGTTTTAAGTTGTGTCAAATCGGTTTGCAA
This sequence comes from Prevotella sp., assembly GCA_051892655.1. Classification (GTDB taxonomy): domain Bacteria; phylum Bacteroidota; class Bacteroidia; order Bacteroidales; family Bacteroidaceae; genus Prevotella. The sequence goes on from JBJFGK010000050.1 coordinate 6,052, forward strand.
TTATTCGAATGAAAGACAATTTTAAACTAAAACAAATACAGAAATTATGAATTTTATTTTGATTGCAGTAATTGTTCTTGGCGGCATCGCTCTAATATCCTCTGTGATATTGTACGTTTGCTCAAAGAAATTTGCCGTGTATGAAGACCCGCGTATAGGTCAGGTAACGGCAGCTTTGCCGGGAGCCAATTGTGGCGGTTGCGGTTTTCCCGGTTGTGCCGGTATGGCCGGAGCTCTTGTCAAAGCAGCGGATGCCGGTTCTATCGAAGGTCTTAACTGTCCGGTAGGTGGTGCCGCAGTGATGGGTGAGATTGCTGACCTGCTTGGTATGGCAGTTGCCAATTCTGAACCCAAAGTTGCCGTTGTGCGTTGTAACGGTTCATGTGCCAATCGTCCTCGCATTGCCGAATATAACGGTTTGCGCACTTGTACCGCAATGAACTCATGCGGTGCCGGTGAAACGGGTTGCGGTTTCGGATGTTTAGGTTGTGGGGACTGTGTAAACGCCTGCGCTTTTGGTGCTATAACCATGAACGAAGAAACCGGTCTGCCTGAAGTTGATGAGGAAAAATGTACCTCTTGTGGCGCTTGTGTAAAGGCTTGTCCTCGTCATATCATCGAATTACGCAAGAAAGGTGTGAAAAACCGTCGTGTATATGTAAGTTGCGTCAATAAAGACAAGGGACCTGTTGCAATGAAAGCATGTAAGGCTGCCTGCATAGGTTGTGGCAAGTGTGCGAAAGAGTGTAAGTTTGAGGCAATAACGATAGAGAACAATGTTTCTTATATTGATCCGGACAAATGTCGTCTGTGTCGTAAGTGCGTAGAGGCTTGTCCTACACATGCTATTGTGGCTGTAAACTTTCCGGCACCGAAACCAAAACCGGTAGCAGAACCCTCTAAGGAGAAAGAATCTGCAGAGACTTCAGACAATAAAGTTGAACTCAAACAGAAGGAGGTAACAGAATGAAACTCAGAACATTCAGTAAAGGTGGTGTGCATCCAGAAGAGAATAAACTCTCGTCTGATGCCGTAACTCAGGTTGCTAATCTGCCAAAGCAGGCTATCTTCCCATTGTCACAGCACATAGGAGCTCCGGCAAAAGCTGTGGTAAAGAAAGGTGACACCGTGAAAGTAGGTACTTTGTTGGCGGAAGCCGGCGGATTTGTATCTGCTCCGATATATTCTTCTGTATCCGGTACAGTGCTAAAAGTAGATACCGCCATTGATGCGACAGGTTACAGAGTGCCTGCCATTATAGTAAAGGTGGAAGGAGATGAATGGGAAGAGACCATTGACAGGTCTGATAAATTGGAACGTCTTGAAGAGCATCCCGAACTTACTCCTGAAGAAATAGTAGAACGTATAAAGAAAGCCGGAGTTACCGGTATGGGTGGTGCAGGATTCCCTACATTCATAAAGCTTTGTCCTCCTCCGGGAGCAACAGCAGAGTGTGTTATTCTAAACGGTGTGGAGTGTGAACCATATATTACATCGGACTATCGTCTGATGATGGAACATGCTGATGAAATACTTGTAGGTCTTGATATTCTCATGAAAGCAGCTAAAGTAAATAAAGGCTATGTAGGAATAGAAGACAACAAACCCGATGCAATAAAACTGTTTGAGGAAAAAACATCCGGCAATCCAAATATAGAAATAGTTCCATTGGCAAAGAAATATCCGCAAGGCGGTGAAAAACAACTTGTCGATGCCGTTATAGGACGTCAAGTTCCGGCACCTCCGGCTATACCGGTAAATGTCGGAGCCATAGTGCAGAACGTTGGAACTGCATTTGCCGTATATCAGGCGGTAATGAAAAACAAACCGCTATTTGAGCGTTATACCACAGTGACAGGAAAAAGACTGGAAAAGCCTTCAAATTTCCTTGTACGCATGGGTACACCAATGATAGATCTTATTGATGCTTGTGGCGGTATGCCTGAAGGCGATAACAAACTGCTTGCAGGTGGTCCGATGATGGGCAAAGCACTTACGTCCGTTGAAGTTCCTATATGTAAAGGAACCAACAGTGTAACAATACTCAGCGGTAAGGATGCACGTCGCGCTACACCGCAGCCATGTATACGTTGCGCGAAATGTGTCAGTGCATGTCCTATGGGACTTGAACCATATCTCCTTGCTACGGCAAGTGCCAAACACGAATGGGAAATGGTAGAAAATGCTGGCGTAACATCATGTATAGAGTGCGGTTCATGTCAGTTTACCTGTCCGGCTCATCGTCCAATGCTTGACAATATTCGTTTGGGCAAATCAACAGTTATGGGCATAATAAGAGCTCGAAATGCAAAGAAATAATTCGCCGGAAAATTCTGACGATTAACGGAAAACAAACATTATTAAAGAAAAATGAGTAAATTAATAGTATCATTGTCGCCACATGCTCACGGAACAGACAGCGTAGAGCGCAATATGTACGGTGTCATCATAGCACTGATACCTGCTCTGCTGGTCTCTTTCTTCTATTTCGGACTCGGTTCGGCTGTAGTCTGTGCATCAAGTGTGGCAGCCTGCGTATTCTTTGAGTGGGCTATAACAAAGTATATAATGAAGAAACAGCCGACGCTGACAGACGGTTCCGCAATACTTACGGGTCTGTTGCTCGGCTTCAATCTCCCGTCAAATCTTCCGGTATGGATTATCATTATCGGTGCTCTTGTCGCAATAGGCATTGCAAAAATGAGTTTTGGCGGTCTTGGCAACAATCCTTTTAACCCTGCATTGGTGGGACGCTGTTTCCTGCTTATCTCTTTTCCTGCTCAGATGACGTCATGGCCTGTTGCAGGACAAGTGGCAAGTTATGTTGACGCACAGACAGGAGCCACACCATTGAGTATAATGAAGACAGCCATAAAGAGTGGAGATGCGAGCATCTTGGAACAGTTGCCTGATTCGTTCAGCCTGTTGCTGGGTAATAACGGTAATATCGGTGCCGGATGTCTCGGAGAAGTATGTGCTTTAGCATTGTTGCTCGGTCTTGCTTTCATGCTCTGGAAGAAAATAATAACATGGCATATACCTGTAAGTATCATCGTTACAGTATTTGTTTTCAGCGGTCTGCTGCATATAGCAAATCCTGTTTACGCCAATCCGTTTGCCGAGATTCTCACAGGTGGTCTTATGCTCGGTGCTATATTCATGGCTACCGACTATGTAACATCGCCGATGACCTATAAAGGACAACTCATATATGGAGTTGCGATAGGTGCGCTTACAGTGATTATCAGAAATTGGGGTGCATATCCTGAGGGAATGTCTTTTGCCATTCTTATCATGAACGCATTTACCCCGCTCATCAATACTTATGTAAAGCCAAAGCGTTTTGGTGAAACTGTAAAGGAGGGCAAAAAATGAAAAAACTTGAATCGACAATAACTAACATGGTGCTCGTGCTTGTCGGTGTGGCACTCATCACAGGCTGTATTCTCGCCTATGTAAACCACATTACAGAAGCACCTATCAAGGAACAGGCAGTAAAAACACTTGCCGAAGGCATAAAAAGCGTTATGGGCGGTGTTGAACTGAGTGTTGCAAAAGATGATACTGTAAAGCAGAATATTGAAGGTAAGGAAACTGTTTTTGTTGTACATAAAGTTGTAGATAAAAACAATTCTGATCTTGGATGTGCCATAGAAAGTACAACAGGCGGCTTCGGTGGTGATCTCAAGCTACTTGTAGGTTTTGATACAACGGGAAACATATTGGGTTATACCATTCTTCAGCACGCAGAGACACCCGGTCTTGGTGCAAAAGCCGATCAGTGGTTCCAAAAAGACGGTAAAGGCTCTATTATAGGCAAGAATCCCGGAAAGGATAATCTTACGGTTAAGAAAGACGGAGGTGATATAGATGCTATCACGGCTTCAACGATCACATCACGAGCTTTTCTACTTGCTGTAACGCAGGCATATAACGCTTATCAAGCACAATCTGCCAACTGATTCAGCCGGCAATATTAAAAATAAATAGAAACAAAAAGCAAAGACGTTATGAACAATATAAAAATATTGACAAACGGCATTATCAAGGAGAATCCTACTTTTGTGCTTCTTCTCGGTATGTGTCCTACGCTGGCGACAACGACATCAGCCATTAACGGCTTGTCAATGGGGCTTGCCACAATGTTTGTACTTATCTGTTCAAACATTGTAATATCTTTGATTAAAAACATCACTCCCGACAAGGTGCGTATACCGGTATTTATCGTCGTAATCGCATCGTTTGTGACAATACTTCAGATGGTGATGCAGGCTTATTTACCTGCTATATATGCAACGCTTGGACTATTTATTCCACTTATTGTGGTAAACTGTATCATTCTTGGTCGTGCTGAAGCTTTTGCATGTAGTCACGGACCCGGTGAGAGTTTGCTTGATGGAATAGGTATGGGACTTGGTTTCAGCCTTGCTCTTACCATGCTTGGTGCAGTGCGTGAAATTCTCGGTGCAGGATCAGTTTTCGGATTCACTCTTATGCCGGAGACATGCAACATGCTTCTATTTGTGCTACCTCCGGGAGCTTTCATCACTTTGGGATATCTTATTGCTATAGTTAACCGTTTAAAGAAAGCCTAAGTTATGGAATATTTATTGATTTTTATTTCAGCGATATTCGTGAACAACATAGTGTTGTCACAATTCTTGGGTATATGTCCGTTTCTCGGCGTATCACAAAAAGTATCGACATCACTCGGTATGGGTGCGGCAGTAGCGTTCGTTCTTACTCTTGCTACTATCGTGACATATCTGTTGCAGATATATATACTTAATCCGTTCGGACTACAGTATCTGCAGACTATTTCGTTTATCCTTGTAATAGCTTCATTGGTACAGATGGTGGAGATAATACTGAAGAAAGTATCTCCTGCATTATATCAGGCTCTCGGTATTTTCCTGCCACTCATCACAACCAATTGCGCCGTTCTCGGTGTGGCAATACTTGTTATCCAAAAGGATTTCTCATTGTTGCAAAGTGTCGTTTATGCATTCTCTACTGCAATAGGTTTTGCTCTTGCATTGACTGTTTTTGCAGGCATACGTGAGCAGTTGGCACTTGTAAATGTTCCTAAGGGAATGAAAGGTATGGCAATCGTGTTGGTGTCTGCCGGCTTGTTAAGCCTTGCTTTCATGGGATTCTCCGGTGTTGACGGTGGTCTGAAGCTATTATTTGGCTTGAATTGATAATTATAAAAACATTGAGAGAGATTCAGATGAGGTGCAAGGCATGTACGGTGTCCCTTCATCTGTATCTCTCTGTTTTTTCATTAGGGGATAATATTCCGCTAAATTTAAATGCGGTAACTGTGAATGTAAGACAGACGCAAATGTGTTCGTCGTAATTGTTCAGTAGCATGTAAGGATTATGAAACAAAAGATATTGGTAACAGGTGGTACAGGCTTCATCGGCTCTCATACCACAGTTGAGTTGCAACAATCAGGTTATGAGGTTATAATAATAGATAATCTCTCAAATTCACGAGCCGATGTTATTGACGGTATCGAAAAAATTACAGGTGTACGTCCACATTTTGAGAATATTGACTGTTGCGATATTGAAGCCCTTGATAAGGTATTCTCAAAATACGAAGGTATAGAAGGTATAATACACTTTGCTGCCAGCAAAGCGGTAGGAGAGAGTGTTGAAAAACCTTTGCTTTATTACAGAAACAATATAAACAGTTTGGTAAACCTTCTTGAATTGATGCCGCGTTACGGAGTTAAGGGAATAATATTTTCGTCAAGTTGCACGGTTTACGGGCAACCTACACCAGACAATCTTCCCGTAACAGAAAAGGCTCCTATACAAAAGGCACTTAGTCCTTATGGTAACACAAAGCAGATAAACGAAGAAATAATACAAGACTATATACACAGCGGTGTTCCATTGAAGTCCATTATCTTACGTTATTTTAATCCAATAGGGGCACATCCCTCTGCAATAATCGGTGAATTACCTATTGGTGTACCTATGAATCTTATACCTTTTGTGACGCAGACTGCAGCAGGCATACGCGAGAAACTTAGAGTGTTCGGAAACGACTATAACACCCCCGACGGCACATGCATACGTGACTATATCTATGTAGTAGATCTTGCAAAAGCACATGTGAAGGCTATGACACGCGTACTTGACAATCCGGAGACAGAACCTGTTGAGATTTTCAATATAGGAACAGGTAAAGGGTTGAGTACACTTGAGATAATCAATCGCTTTGAAGCTGTAAGCGGGGTAAAACTCAACTGGGAATTTGCACCGCGACGTGAAGGAGACATAGAGAAAGTATGGGGTAATGTGGATAAGGCAAACGCCATATTAGGCTGGAAGGCAGATTCAAACGTTGATGATGTCCTACTCTCTGCATGGCGATGGCAACAGAAATTGTCTGAAAACAGATAATAATATAACGAATCTAACAAACAAGAATACTATGATTTATAATGAACTTGGAAAAACAGGAATGAAAGTGTCCAATCTCGGTTTCGGTGCATCATCGCTTGGCGGTGTATTTCACGATATACGCGAAGCCGAAGGCATAAAAGCTGTACACACGGCAGTAGATAACGGTATCAATTTTATTGACGTATCTCCTTACTATGGTCACTACAAGGCAGAAACCGTGCTCGGCAAGGCATTGAAAGAGATTGAAAGAAACAGATATTATCTCTCTACGAAAGTTGGACGTTATGGAGAGAACGGTGTCAACACATGGGACTATTCAGCCAAACGTGTAACGGCAAGTGTCTATGAAAGCATGGAGAGACTCAATATAGATTATATAGATTTAATCAATGTGCATGATGTGGAGTTTGCAGACCTGAATCAAGTGGTTGAAGAGACCCTCCCGGTTCTTGTAAAACTGCGTGAAGAAGGTGTTGTAAAGCATGTTGGCATTACCGATTTGCAGCCTGAAAACCTGAAATGGGTCATTGAGCATGTTCCTGCAGGTACGGTAGAGTCTGTATTGTGCTTTTGTCACTATAGTCTAAATGATGAGATGATACTTGATTATCTTGATTTCTTTGAAGCAAACAATATAGGTATAGTCAACGCATCACCATTTTCTATGGGATTACTTACTAAAAGGGGCGCACCTGCATGGCATCCGGCACCCGAGCCACTGAAAGAAGCATGTCGTCGTGCTACAGAACATTGTAATGATAAAGGATATGACATTGAAAAACTTGCAGTACAATACTCTACAAGCAATCCACGTATTGCCACTACATTGTTCAGTTCTGCAAATCCTGCCAATGTTCTTAAATGTATTGATTATGTGAAAGATCCTGTTGATGATACACTTGTAAAAGAAGTACAGGAAATTATTGGCGACCAGATGCGTGTACGCTGGGCCAATACATAATATTCTGCAAAAATAACGATATAAAAATCAATCAGTGAAATACGAAATTATAGACGCCCATTCACATTTGTGGCTAAAACAAGACACAGAATGGAATGGCATGAAAGTCAAGACTCTTGACAATGGGCGCTCGTTTTTCCTTACGGAAGAGCGTCAGATGATACCGCCGTTTATGATAGACGGTGTAAATAGTGCGGAGGTGTTCTTGTCGAATATGAATTATGCCCAAGTTGGTGCTGCCGTTGTAGTGCAGGAGTTCATAGACGGTATACAGAACGATTATCTTGAAGAGGTAAAAGTCAAGTATCCGGATCGCTTTTTTGTGTTTGGAATGTGTGACTATTTCAAACCGGGATTTGCCGATGAAGTACACAAACTCAAAGCTAAAGGCTTCGGAGGCATTGCCGTGCCGGGACACAGACTTCTTTTGAATGATAGTCGTGTTATGTTAAATTCGCCGGAAATGATGCAGATGTTCCATATAATGGAAGACGAAAACATGGTATTGTCTCTCTGTCTTGCTGAAAACAATGTGCAGGCATCCGAAATAAGTGAAGTAATACAAGAGTGTCCAGATTTGAAGATAGCCATCGGTCATTTCGGCATGGTAACAACACAAGGTTGGGAAGACCAGATCAGGCTTGCTCTCAATAAGAATGTAATGATAGAATCAGGAGGCATAACATGGCTGTTTAACAGCGAGTTCTATCCTTTTGACGGTGCTGTCAAAGCCATACGCCATGCTATAGATATGGTAGGTGCCGACAAACTGATGTGGGGCTCTGATTATCCACGTACCATAACAGCGATAACATATAGGATGTCGTATGATTTTGTCATCAAGAGCAATATGCTTACCGATGACGAGAAGCGACTCTTTCTTGGAGCCAATGCCAAACAATTCTATGGATTCGGACAATTGCCTGAACTCCCGTATATCAAAAACATGTCAGAATAATACACAATGAAAAAAACAAGTTATATTTTACCTTTATCGCTTATCTTTTGTCTGTTTTTCTTATGGGCGATAAGCAGCAACCTGTTGCCGACAATGATCAGGCAACTTATGAAAACATGTGAGTTAAACACCTTTGAGGCATCGTTTACCGAGACAGCTTACTGGTTGGCATATTTCATATTCCCTATACCTATAGCTATGTTTCTCAAGCGTTACAGCTATAAGGCGGGTATTGTTTTCGGATTGTCGGTAGCGGCATTTGGCGGATTGATGTTTTTCCCTGCGGCTATTGTCAAGTCGTATTGGGTATATCTCGGTGTTTTCTTTATCATAGCTACCGGAATGTGTTTTCTTGAGACGGCTGCCAATCCGTATGTTACGGTGCTTGGAAAACCTGAAACGTCAATAACACGCCTTAATCTGGCGCAGTCGTTCAATGGACTCGGAGCGTTCATAGCTGCCATGTTTCTCAGCAAACTCGTGCTCAGTGGATACAATTACACGCGAGAGACTTTGCCACAAGACTATGTCGGCGGTTGGGAAGCATATATCCAGCAGGAGACAGAATCCATGCGTCTGCCTTATCTGATACTTGCAATGTTGCTGATAGTAGTGGCATTGGTGTTTGTTTTCACTAAATTTCCTGCCATTGCCGATGAAGAAGGAACAGAGAAGAAAGCCGACAAACTGATAGATTTCAGTATATTGAAGCGTCCGCACGTGCGTTGGGGTGTTATTGCACAATTTTTCTATAACGGAGGACAGACGGCTATCAACAGTCTTTTCCTTGTCTATTGTACTGTTTATGCAGGTATTGACGAGCAGACAGCCACCACATTCTTCGGCCTGTATATGTTGGCATTCCTTGTAGGAAGGTGGATTGGTACTGCATTGATGATAGTCTTCAAGCCCGTACGCATGTTGCTTGTATATTCTCTGATGCTTATCGTGTTATGTATAGTGATATGTAAGTACGGAGGATATGTAGGTCTTTATGCAATGCTTGCAGTTTCGTTCTTCATGTCTATAATCTATCCTACACAGTTCTCGCTTGCTTTGCGTGATCTTGGCGATAAAACGAAGAGCGGTTCGGCATTTCTTGTGATGTCAATTGTGGGCAATGCCTGTCTGCCACAGTTTACGGCTTTTGTTATGAACTCAAACAAGGATGTCTATCACATAGCTTATGTCGTACCGATGATATGTTTCGCGTTCTGTGCTTATTATGGTTGGAGAGGCTATAAGGTCAAAGACAATCCTGATTATAAAGAATAAAGCCTGTAACGTTAATATTTAAAGGATACAATAAAATAAATTATAATAAAAATGAAAGCAGTTCGTATTTCCGCACCGGCAGAGATGGGTGTGGCAGAAATTGAAAAGCCTGTCATTAAGGCAGACGAAGTGTTAGTCAAAATCAAGTATGTAGGATTTTGCGGTTCGGATCTTAATACATTTCGCGGGCTTAATCCTATGGTCCACATGCCGGTTATTCCCGGTCATGAAGTAGGTGCAATAATCGAAGAAACAGGTAGTGACGTGCCCGAAAGCCTTAAACCCGGCATGGTGGTTACCCTCAATCCTTATACCAACTGTGGCAATTGTGCCTCTTGTCGTAATGGTCGTTACAACGCATGTGAGCATAATGAGACTCTTGGTGTGCAACGTCAAGGTGTTATGTGCGAATATGCCGCATTGCCGTGGACAAAGATAATACCCGCCGGTGATATTCCTGTGCGCACATGTGCCCTTATCGAGCCTATGAGTGTTGGTTTTCACGCTGTGTCTCGTGGCGAAGTGACAGATAACAGTTATGTGATGGTCATTGGTTGCGGTATGGTTGGACTCGGTGCAGTAGTGCGTGCTTCTATTCGTGGAGCAAAGGTTATAGCTGCCGACATTGATGATGAGAAGCTCGCTTTGGCAAAGGAAGTAGGCGCAGCATATACAGTTAATACCATGACAGAGGATGTTCACGCCCGCATACAGGAGATTACCGAAGGCAATGGTGCTGACGTGGTAATAGAAGCAGTGGGAAGTCCGGTGACATACGTTATGGCTGTCAATGAAGTAAGCTTTACCGGAAAGGTGGTATGTATAGGTTATGCCAAGAGCGATGTGGCATTCCAGACCAAACTCTTTGTTCAGAAAGAGATTGATATACGCGGTTCGCGCAACGCCACCCCTTCAGATTTCCGTGCCGTAATCAACAGTATCAATACCGGAAGATATGAGATAGAGAAATTCATCTCGAAAGTTGTAACTCCCGAAGCCGCTGTTGACGCCATGAAAGAGTGGAGCGCAAATCCCGGAAAAGTATTCCGCATACTTGTTGAATTCTAATTTACTATCTTATAAAAAGGGTCATTTAGACCCTTTTTTTATATCTTTATATTTTCAGGCGTTATTCCGCAAAGGGATAAACATATAGTTTAGGTCTTCTTAATATATTGTTTGCGTTGGCAAACTATGGTGTTTGTGAGTTCAAAACAGTATGGTTACTTGTGCTATCCTGCATGATTCTAACATGTCAAGACAACAGTTTTTTTGAGGAAATGATTCCCTTATGTGATGAAAACCATAATTTTGGTATTTTTCTCCATAAAATATATACAGTCTGTTATTGTCGTTTTACTTATCTTTGCATAAGATAAACTGCACTCGGCAAATTGAGAATAAATTCTCTTTGCGCTCGTTTGTATTATCTTTGCAAAAGTTTATGAGTTAAGAAAATGTAAATAGCGGAAAGCGATGAATATAAATTGAAATGCTATGCCGATATTTGCATCAGAATATAAAGTTATGGAAAATATTAGATTTGATACTATTCAGCAGGTAAATGACTATTATGGAGTAACGACGTTGCATCCTTTGGTGACTGTTGTAGATCTGGAGC
>JBJFGK010000051.1:0-4132 GCA_051892655.1 Prevotella sp.
GGTAATTAAGAAATCCATTATCAATCAATGGGGTCTGTCCATACAACGGATGACGGTCTGAAGGGGCGATAAACTCTTTCTTGCGCCAGTCGGTATTGCTCAGTCTTGCATAGTGTGCGGCGTCTATCTGTGGCTGACAGCCGGCTCCACCAAGTGCTAAAGGACCGCTATATCCATACATATTCTCGGCTGTCATGAATACCGCCCAGTTGATAAGATTGGAAACGTCACCGTCAGAATACTGTGCTCCCCACATCCATTGGTTGATATCGTTACCGCCCATCTGTATATTGAGAGCGTCATCTTCAGTGATAGGCTGTGACTCTGATGCATCTATCGCCATGCGAGCATACTTTTCTGCCTTCGGATAATCCTCTACCCACATATAAAGGCGTGCTAACAAGCCATAGACACAATCAAGATGAGGCATAGTCTTGCTTTGGTTTTCAAATCCGGTTATCAGACGTGCCGCAGCCAAAAGGTCCTTTTCCAAGAACTTAAACATAGTCTCGCGTGTCACACGAGGATTGTTTCTTGACTCTTGTTCTGTAGTCTTTTCGGTAACAATAGGCACTGTCAGACCCGAAATATCCATACCTTCAGGACTTTCCGGAGTAGTCTTATCATTCTCCAAGAACTCATATTCGCGAGCCATATCAAGATAGATGAGCGAACGGAAAGCTATTGCAGCAGCCGCTATACCCTTGACTTCAGCCGAACCGTTAATGGTATCTGTTAATGCAATAACATTGTTTGCTGCCATTACAAAGCCGTTCTGATAGTTCCAAAGGAACTGACCGTAAAGATAATCACGGCTTCCATAACGGTCCCAACTCCATGTCCAGAACTGGTCATAGTTATCTCCGTTTGCACTAAACAGCGCTTCTCCTGACTGTATATTACGTACAATCATCATCGCACCATAACCGAAAGTCCAGTGGCGAGAGCTGTTCCAAATCTTTATAAACTGATTATTAAGACCCAAGAGGTTAGCCTCCAAAGCCTGATCTGACTGTTCCACCTGTTCTTGCGTGGCACCATCAGTTGGTTCCGTCTCATCTATACAGCTTGTAAGAGACATCGGAGTAACTGCCAGCATTACGAGGCCAAGTCCAAAATATAATATCTTTTTCATATTTCTCAATGTATTATTATTAGAATGTTACACTAATACCACCTGAAATGGTGCGCATTGCAGAATAATAAGCCGCTGAAGCTCCACCGGTAATACTCTGGCGCGGGTCAAGACCTTGACGTTTTGACCATACCCAAAGGTTGGTAGCTGTAAGATAAACACGCAACTTGTTGATACCGACGTGTGAAGTTAAATTCTTCGGCAATGTATAACCGAAGTTGAGATTTTGCAAACTCAAATAAGAAGCATCGGTAAGGAAGCGGTCGCAAGTAGCGGAAGAATAGGTATTACCATATACAAGACGTGGTACATTTGTATTGGTATTGCTTGGTGTCCATGCTGCAAGCAAGTCTTGGTGTATGCTTGAACCACCCTTAACCATACTCATCATGCTTGCATAACTTGAGTCATAAACCTGACCACCTAACTGATAAGTGAAGTCAACAGAGAAATCAAAGCCTTTGAAAGCTACACGTGTGCCAAAGCCACCATAAGCCCAAGGCAATGCAGTATCACACAAATAGTCGGTTGCATCACTTGGATTGGTTGTCGTTTCACGACCTACAACCTTTGTAACAATGTTGCCTTTCTCGTCTGTAACATAGTTCCCTTCATCATCTGTAACTTTCTCTAAGATGTCTTTCCAATAGAGAGCGTTACCTGTCTCCGGATCTACACCGGCATATTTAGGCATATAGAATGTGTAAAGTGACTGTCCTTCACCATAGAAATAGTTACCTGAAGAATAACCGCTTACGCCTTCGGAAGTTACATATGTCTTGTTCTCGTCGGCTATTCTTGTAATTTTGTTCTTGTAAGCAGTGAAGTTAATGTTTGCTCCCCACTCTATATCCTTATTGCGGATAATAGTTCCGTCAAGCTCAATCTCTATACCTTTGTTGACCATATCGCCGATATTGTCGTAATAACCGGTATATCCGTAAGATGCCGGAAGAGAGAACCATGACAACATATCAGATGTCTTGCGGTAGAAAAGTTCAACACTACCAGTCAAACGACCTTTCCAAAGAGAGAATTCAAAGCCAGCATTGAGGTTGCCACCTGTCTCCCAAGTAATGTCTCTATTACCTAATGTAGTGCTTGGTATAAGAGATGCGTTACCTTCTGACGGTGCAATGCTGTAAGTGTTGGTATAACGGTATGAACCGATGTTGTCGTTTCCTTGTTCACCATAAGATGCTTTCAATTTCAACATATCAATCCAAGACACATTAAACCAGTTTTCTTTAGAAATAATCCATGCACCTCCGAGAGACCAGAAGTTACCCCAACGGTTCTCTTTTGCGAAGCGGCTGGATGCGTCGCGACGGAAAGACAACGAACCGAAATACTTGTTGTCATAGTTATATTGTACACGACCGAAGTAACCTTCCGTGTTATAGTCTGTGCGATAAGAGTTCATAGACTTGTCAACTACCGCTCCGGCAAGTTCGTCGTTGCTTGTAGAGAACTGGTTGCTGCGTGATGCATAGAGCAAATAGTAACGTGCTCTGTAGTATTCATGTCCTAACATCGCCTCAACATCGTGTTTGCCGAAAAGATGATGCCAGTTGAGAAGTTGCTGATAATTATACGCCCAGTTGCGAGTGTGGTATTTGTAAACGCCACCGTTTTCAGATGCAAACTGTCCGTAATACGGTTGTGTAGTATTGGTCTGACGATTCTCATCCAACAACACGGTATTCTGTGTTGTGAACTTGAAGTCTTTCAAGAAACGAATCTCTGCAAAACCTGTCGCATGAACGGCATTTCCTTCAACTTCGTTCTTCTCAAGTTGGTTGGTACATATAGGGTTAGTGTTTGAGAACACTGAACGTTTGCATGGAACAATGCTTCCGTCACCCCAGTCATAACGTGCAATGCCGGTCTTTTCATCCTTCATTATATTGCCGTTTCCGTCACGTATATAAAGCGGATAGATAGGTGCAACAGTATTAACGGCAAAGATATTACCTGAAGAAGACGAAGAACCGTCATCACCAAGATAGTTGGAAACACTGTGAGTATAGTTCATGTTACCGCCAATCTTTATCCAATCTCTCAACTGGTAGTCAGCTTTCAAACGTCCACTCAAGCGTTCATAGTCAGAACCAATAGTAATACCTTCGTTTTTAAGGTATCCTACTGAACCGTAAAATGTGCTTTTTGATGTGCTTGCAGACGCTGTAAGATTATACTCTTGGCGCAATCCGTTCTGATAAGTAGCGTCTTTCCAGTCATCAGGAAGCAAAGTATAATCAACGCCGTCTACAGTTACGATACGTCCAAGTGTAGCGTTAGGATTGAGTTTGCCGTTAGAACCGATAAGAAACTCTCCGTCAGGAACAGTATAAACATTATATCCGAGACCATATGAATTATTTGCTGTCAAGTTCTGATTTGCCCATGCGTGAGCCTTATCTTCATTGCCATTGTTGTCTACATAATAATTATAGAGAGACTGATAATATGTCTCATAATATTTTGCAGGGCTGTCTACAGTCTTATAATCGGGTACTCCTCTTGAGTTAGAACCCCATTTAGCATCAAAAGTAATCTGTGATGTGCCTTCTCTTCCTGTCTTTGTGGTGATAAGAACCACACCGTTTGCACCGCGCGCACCATACAAAGCGGCAGACGCAGCATCCTTCAAGACAGTCATAGACTCAATGTCATTAGGGTTGATTGACTGCAAATCGCCACTGTAAGGAGCACCGTCAACAACAATAAGTGGAGATGTTCCTGCATTAATAGAGCTAATACCGCGAATCTTAATACTGAAACTCTCCTGACCGGGCATACCTGATGCAGTGTTAATCTGCACACCGGCAACCTTTCCGGTCAACGCTTGTATAGGGTTAGAATCAGAGATTTTGGTAATCTCTTCGCTCTTTACAACTTTTGCAGAACCTGTAAAGGCAGATTTTTTTGCCGTTCCGTATGCCACAACCATCACTTCATCAAGGTCGTTAGCTTCATGTTCCAAAACGACATTTA
>JBJFGK010000052.1:0-17255 GCA_051892655.1 Prevotella sp.
TTCCGGATTGACAGGATTAAACTGTACGTGTGTTATCCAGCATTTAGGTACTCGTTTCTCATAGAGTAACACGCCGCTATTTGTATCATACACACAGAGATAGCTGTTAAGATTCTCTTCTTGTACACGACCGTCAATATCGTATTTAGGACGCTTATCAAGTCCGGAGCCTTCTGTTTCAGGATCAAAATCAAGGCAACGGCCGTCTGTCATAGGGACACAAAGCCGTTTACCGTCATCACTGACATGGGTAAAAGCAGTCATACGATGATCGGGCACTGTATTCAACACTGAAACATTTCCGTTCAGATCTGATTTGCAGATCTTATCATCTTGTATGTAATATATTATATCTCTATGGTAATCAAGGCATACGCTTGCTTTGCCTAATCCCTCGTCTTGTGTTCCGGCAAAATAAACATAACTTTTCAATATGCCTTTCCTGTTGTTTGTAATCATCTTCTCTTTACCGGTTTGCATATCATGGACCCAGACATTAGGATGTCCGTCACGATCGCTTATCATATAAAGTCTCTTATCATCTTCACTGAGAGAAGAACATGTAAAATAAAGTAACTGTGTATCAAAATGTCTGTTCCGTCCACTACCCGAAACAAGGATGCGATTCTTTACTTCTTTGTTTTCCATATATCACCAAAATATTTAGGTACTGAGCAACATTACAAAATCTGCACTATTCAGATTAATCTATCTTATGCCAAAGATAGTATATGTTGTACACAAATCAAAATAAATAACCATTTAAATCATACTTGCAAGCAATATTGACATTAGCCAGCAAATAATATGGATAACAAAAAAGAGGATATACTTAACAGTACATCCTCTTATATAGAGATATATAAATTCTTTATTCTGCCTTAGGAGCCTCTTCTGCTGTTTCAACAGTTTCCGTAGCAGGAGCTGTTTCCTCTGCTGCTGTAGCTTCTGTTGCCACTTCAACAACCTGTGCTTCCTCTACTTCAGCTTTTGAGCGACGGCTACGACGAGTCTTCTTGGCTGCCTTAGGAGTCTTTGCCATATTCTCATCATAATCAACTAATTCTATGAATGCCATATCTGCTGCATCTCCCTGACGGAAGCCCAACTTGATAATACGTGTATAGCCACCCGGACGATCTGCAACCTTAGTTGAGATTTCCTTGAACAACTCTGTAACAGCATATTTGTTCTGCAAATAGCGGAAAACAACACGACGTGAAGTTGTCGTATCATTCTTTGAACGTGTTATCAAAGGTTCTACATACTTTTTAAGGGCTTTTGCTTTAGCAAGAGTCGTAGTGATTCTTTTGTGCATGATCAACGAGATTGCCATGTTTGCGAGCAATGCCTGACGGTGAGATGCAGTACGACTCAAATGTTTGAATTTTTTATTATGTCTCATTTTCTGTTGTTCTTTTTATTAGGATGAGCATTTCTGCTGTATTTAGAAGTAACAAACATGAATCGTCACATTTATTACTTCTAATAATCAGCATAATTATTCCTTATCCAATTTATACTTTGAAATATCTGTTCCAAACGAAAGATTCAGACTCTCGAGCAAATCATCAAGCTCTGAAAGCGATTTCTTACCGAAATTACGGAACTTCAAGAGATCAGTCTTGTTGTACTGTACCAAGTCTCCGAGAGTTTCCACATCTGCAGCTTTAAGGCAATTGAGGGCACGCACACTGAGGTTCATGTCAATCAATTTTGTCTTAAGCAACTGACGCATGTGAAGAACTTCTTCGTCAAACTCCTGATTGCCATCAGCATCATTATTCTCAAGTGTAATCTTCTCATCAGAGAATAACATGAAATGATAAATCAGAATCTTGGCTGCTTCTTTTAAAGCATCTTTCGGGTGAATGGAACCATCGGTCGTAACTTCTATTACAAGTTTGTCATAGTCGGTCTTCTGTTCAACACGATACGGCTCAACAATATATTTAACGTTACGAATCGGTGTGTAGATAGAATCTACGGGTATGACGTTAACATCAGTGCAGAACTCACGATTCTCGTCAGCCGGAACATAGCCACGACCCTTATTAATCGTAAGATCTATCTGCATTGTTGCTTTGGAATCTAAATGACAAATCACCAAATCGGGATTTAACACTTCAAATCCAGTCAGATACTTACCTATGTCACCTGCTTTGAACACTGTGGTGTTCTCAACGGTAACACTAACTTTCTCGTTCTCGAATTCTTCTACTACTTGCTTGAACCTTACTTGCTTCAAATTCAAGATAATGTTGGTTACATCCTCCTTTACACCTGGTACTGAAGAAAACTCATGCTCAACACCTGCTATACGAATGGTATTGATAGCATAACCTTCAAGAGATGAAAGAAGTATGCGACGGAGGGAATTACCAATGGTAACACCAAAACCGGGCTCTAAAGGACGAAACTCGAACTTACCGAATTTGTCTGTAGCCTCCAGCATTACTACTTTATCAGGTTTTTGAAATGCTAATATCGCCATTAATTTAATGATTTATTTAGAGTACAACTCAACGATTAACTGCTCCTTTATATTCTCTGGTATGTCGGCACGATCTGGCTTGTGAAGGAACTTTCCACTTTTTGTTGCTTCATCCCACTCAATCCAAGGATACTTACTGTGGTTAAAACCTGCCAACGATGACTCTATTACTTCAAGAGACTTTGACTTCTCACGAACACCGACAACCTGTCCCGGCTTTACTGAATAAGAAGGTATATTTACAACATTACCATCAACAACGATGTGCTTATGTCCTACCATCTGACGAGCTGCTGCACGTGTAGGAGCTATGCCCAAACGGAACACAACATTGTCAAGACGACTTTCCAAATTCTGGAGCAACACCTCACCTGTAATACCTTCTGACTTTGAAGCCTTCTCAAACATATTACGGAATTGACGTTCAAGTACACCATAAGTGTATTTTGCCTTTTGCTTCTCTGCCAACATGACACCATACTCAGACATCTTTCTGCGACGGTTATTGCCATGCTGTCCAGGAGGGAAGTTTCTCCTAGACAAAACTTTGTCTGCGCCGAAGATTGGCTCACCAAAACGACGCGCAATTTTTGATTTCGGTCCTATATATCTAGCCATAATATTTATTTATTTTTCCTTTATTCATTCTATGTTATCAAAAGTGTTTAATAACATGAAATGATTTTGTATTGTGTACTTGATTAAACTCTTCTTCTCTTTGGAGGGCGACAACCATTGTGTGGCAACGGTGTAACATCTATTATCTCTGTTACCTCTATTCCGGCACCGTGAACGGCACGAATAGCAGACTCACGTCCATTACCCGGACCCTTAACATAAGCCTTTACCTTTCGCAAACCAAGATCGAAAGCTACTTTAGCACAATCCTCCGCTGCCATCTGAGCTGCATAAGGAGTATTTTTCTTTGAACCACGGAAACCCATCTTTCCGGCAGAAGACCATGAAATAACCTGACCTTCGCTATTTGCCAAAGATACAATGATATTATTGAATGAACTATGAACATGCAACTGTCCCATAGCATCAACCTTAACATTTCTTTTCTTTGATGTTGCTGTTTTCTTTGCCATAACTAATTATTATTTAGTAGCTTTTTTCTTATTAGCAACAGTCTTCTTCTTACCTTTACGTGTACGAGCATTATTTTTGGTACTCTGACCACGAACCGGAAGACCGTTACGATGACGAACTCCACGATAGCAACCAATATCCATCAGTCGCTTGATATTCATTTGGATCTCTGAACGGAGATCACCTTCTACTTTGAATTCAGCACCGATTATTTCACGGATTTTGGCTGCCTGATCGTCTGTCCATTCACAAACCTTCAGGTCGCGGTTCACACCGGCCTTGTCCAATATCTTTGCTGAACTACTTCGACCTATACCATAAATATAAGTCAATGCGATTTCGCCACGCTTATTCTGGGGCAAATCTACTCCAACAATTCTTATTGCCATTTTAACTAATTAAATTTTGTAATTAAATTTTAGCCCTGACGTAATTTATACTTGGGGTTTTTTTTGTTAATAAGGTACAAACGACCCTTACGACGTACTATCTTACAGTCGGCTGTACGTTTCTTTAAAGATGCTCTAGTCTTCATATATCTCTAATATAATTTATTTGTATCGGAACACGATTCTGCCTTTTGTCAAGTCATATGGACTCATTTCAACTTTCACCTTATCTCCGGGTAATATCTTGATGTAATGCATTCTCATCTTACCCGAGATATGAGCTGTGATCGGACAACCGTTTTCAAGTTCTACACGGAACATCGCATTTGACAATGCCTCTACAATAGTTCCATCTTGTTCAATTGCATCTTGTTTTGCCATATCTTTTCAAGATTAATTAATAAGCTGAAACTCCTGCATTACGACCTCGTACATGACCGGAATTTAACAAACCGTCATAATGACGCATCTTGAGATGACTTTCTATCTGCTGAAGTGTATCGATAACAACTCCTACAAGAATAAGGAGAGATGTTCCTCCAAAGAACTGAGAGAAAGCCTCCTGTACATTCAAGATTCCAGCCAAAGCCGGCATAATCGCAATAAACGCAATAAAAAGTGAACCCGGCAGGGTTATCTTTGTCATTACTGAATCTATGTATTCTGCCGTATCTTTTCCAGGTTTGATTCCCGGTATAAAACCGTTATTACGCTTCATGTCTTCAGCCATCTGAGTCGGGTTCATAGTTATTGCTGTATAAAAGAATGTAAATGCTATTATAAGTGTAGCAAATACTATGTTATACAACAAACTACGATGATCCATCAATGAACGGAAAATAAAACCTGATTGGTCTGATGAGAAACGTACCAATGTTAATGGTAAAAACATCAAAGCCTGTGCAAAGATAATAGGCATAACATTAGCAGCAAATAATTTCAAAGGTATATACTGACGTGCACCACCATACTGTTTATTTCCTACCAAACGTTTTGCATACTGCACCGGTATCTTTCGCGTTCCTTGAACAAGAAGTAAAGATGCGCATACAACAGCAAATAGAATGAGAATCTCAACTATGAACATAACAAGACCACCACCCGTAATAGCTGTAAAGCGAGAACTTACTTCCTGAATGAAAGCCTGCGGAAGACGAGCAATGATACCTATCATTATTATTAATGAGATACCATTACCTATTCCCTTGTCTGTTATACGTTCTCCTAACCATAATATAAACATACTGCCGGCAGCAAGAATTATTGTTGCAGGGAACATAAATATTGACCAATCAATTCCGGAAGACAAGGCCCCAAAAGCCTGTACCTTTAAGTTCAAAAGATATGCAGGAGCTTGGAACAGAAGTATAGCAACTGTCAATATACGTGTATACCAACTGATTTTCTTTCTTCCGCTCTCTCCCTCACGCTGCATCTTTTGGAAATAAGGAACAGCAACAGCCAAAAGCTGCATTACAATTGAAGCTGAGATATAAGGCATTATACCTAATGCGAATATTGACGCATTAGAGAAAGCTCCACCAGAGAACATATCGAGCAATGACATCAGACCTCCACTAGTCTGGGATTGCAACTCCTGTAACTTAGACGGATCTATACCAGGAAGAACAACAAACGAACCAAAACGATATATTGCTACGAAAGCGATGGTGATGAGGATTCGCTGGCGCAAATCCTCTATCCTCCAACAGTTCTTCAGTGTCTCTATAAATTTTTTCATTGACTTAGATTATTGTTGCGTTACCACCAACTGCCTCAATTGCTTCTTTGGCAGACTTTGAAAAAGCATTGGCTTCAACTTCTATTTTAGCTGTAAGTTCACCATTTCCAAGAATCTTTACTAACTCCTTACCATTTGTAAGACCAGCTTCTATCAAATCTTTAATAGTAATCTTTGAAAGGTTTTTAGATTCTGCAATAGCCTGAAGTGTTGAAATATTTACAGCAAAATATTCTTTGTGGTTAATATTCTTGAAACCAGCCTTCGGTACTCGACGCTGTAAAGGCATCTGACCACCTTCAAAACCAATCTTTTTCTTATAACCAGAACGAGCTTTTGCACCTTTGTGTCCTCGTGTAGAGGTTCCGCCAAGACCTGAACCTGGACCACGACCTATTCTACGACGTGAATGTGTTGAGCCTGCTGCTGGCTTTAAATTATTTAGTTTCATGATCGTTTCTTTTTATTTGTAAATTATTCTATTACGGTTACCAAATGATGAACCTTGCGAATCATACCACGAAGGCTAGGAGTATCTTCATGTTCTACAACCTGAGATATCTTACGCAAGCCTAAAGCTTCTAATGTTCTCTTCTGATCTATTGGAGAACCAATCTTGCTCTTTATTTGCTTGATTTTAATTGTTGCCATTACTGTATCTCCTTATCCTCTAAATACTTTTTCCAAACTGATTCCACGTGTCTTTGCTATTGTGTATGCATCACGAAGCTCATCAAGAGCAACGATTGTTGCTTTTACAAGATTGTGAGGGTTAGAAGAGCCTTTTGATTTAGCAAGGACATCTTTTACACCAACACTCTCAAGTACAGCACGCATAGCACCACCAGCAACAAGTCCTGTACCGGCAGCAGCAGGTTTCAAGAAAACTTTTGCTCCACCGAAAGAAGCTTCTACTTCATGAGGTATAGTACCTTTAAGAACTGGAACCTTCACAAGATTTTTCTTTGCAGACTCAACGCCTTTTGCAATAGCTGCTGTAACTTCACCAGCCTTACCTAAGCCCCAGCCTATAATACCATTGCCATCACCAACTACAACAATAGCAGCAAAAGTAAAGGTACGGCCTCCTTTTGTAACTTTAGTAACACGGTTAATAGCAACCAGTCTGTCTTTTAATTCAACGTCACTATTTATTTTAACTCTATTCATTGCCATAATCGATTAAAAATTAAGTCCTCCGTTACGGGCTGCATCAGCAAGTTGTTTAACACGACCATGATAAAGATATCCATTGCGGTCAAAAACAACCTTAGTAATACCAGCCTCTACAGCTTTCTTTGCTACTATTTCTCCAACTTTGGCTGCTTGTTCACACTTGGGCATTGCCTCAAGACCGAGTGAAGATGCTGATACCAATGTCGTACCTGTCAAATCATTAATAATTTGAACGTAAATCTGCTTATTACTACGAAAAACACTCATACGAGGGCGTTCTGCAGTTCCATTTACCTTCTTACGAATTCTGAACTTAATTTTAATTCGTCTTTCTATTTTCTTTGTTGTCATAATCGTAAAATATTAAAGTTACTTAGCAGCGGCTGTCTTACCAGACTTTCTGCGAATGACTTCGCCTTGGAACAATATACCTTTTCCTTTGTAAGGTTCCGGCATACGGAAAGAACGAATTTTTGCACATATAAGTCCAAGAAGTTGTTTATCGCAAGATTCCAAAATTACAATAGGATTCTGATTTCTTTCAGATTTTGTCTCAACCTTGACCTCACTTGGCAATTGTATGAAAATCGGGTGAGTATAACCTAATGAGAACTCGATGACATTACCTTGATTAGAAACACGGTAACCAACACCTACGAGTTCAAGTACTTTCTTATATCCTTCGCTTACGCCAACAACCATGTTGTTTACCAAAGCACGATATAGGCCATGAAAAGCCTGTTTTTGCTTATCATTAACAGGGCTATTAGCATCTATCTCGAAACAAATAGTATTGTCTTCTATCTTTACAATTATAGAAGAATCTACTTTCTGTGAAAGTTCACCTTTTGGACCTTTTACAGACACAACACCATTATTAAGAGTCACGGTAACACCTGAAGGTATGTTAATTGGTAATTTTCCTATTCTAGACATATTCAATCCTCCAATTTTAATATACAAAACAAAGAACTTCGCCACCAATCTTAAGTTCTGAAGCTTCCTTGTCTGTCATTACACCTTTAGATGTAGATAATATTGCTATACCTAATCCGTTAATAACTCTCGGCATGTCTTTATAACCGGTATATTTACGTAAACCCGGAGTAGACACTCTTTTCAAGCACTTGATAGCGCTTGTCTTTGTTACAGGATCATATTTCAAGGCAACCTTGATAGAACCCTGAGGTCCATCCTCAATAAACTTGTAATTAAGGATATAACCCTTTTCAAAGAGAATCTTTGTAATCTCTTTCTTCAAATTTGAGGCCGGAACCTCTACAACACGGTGATGAGCCATGATTGCATTTCTCAACCTCGTCAGATAATCTGCTATTGGATCTGTCATATTAATAAATGTTTAATTAATCGGGACAACCCCGACAATATTAAAAAATAATCCTATTCTTACCAACTTGCCTTTTTTACACCAGGTATAAGACCTGCGGAAGCCATCTCTCTAAATTGTATACGAGAAAGGCCAAACTGGCGCATATAACCCTTTGGGCGGCCAGTTATTTTACAACGGTTATGAAGACGTATTGGATTGGCATTACGTGGTATGCTTTGCAATTTTCTTGCAGCTTCATAAGCCTCTGCCGGATCTTCTGTTGTTGCGATAATTTTCTTTAATGCCGCACGTTTTTCAGCATATCGCGCTACAAGTTTCGCACGCTTTACCTCGCGAGCTTTCATTGATTCTTTTGCCATATCTATTAATCGTTTTTAACGTTTTTGAAAGGAAGACCAAAAGCCTTAAGCAAGGCAAATCCTTCTTCATCAGTCTTTGCTGATGTCACGAAAGTTATATTCATTCCCTGAATACGATCTATAGAATCTATATTTATCTCAGGAAAGATTATTTGCTCCTGAATACCTAAAGTATAGTTTCCACGTCCATCAAACTTTGTCTCAATACCTTTAAAGTCACGGATTCGTGGCAAAGCAACACGTACAAGTCTCTCAAGGAACTCATACATACGTTCACGACGTAAAGTTACCATAACACCAATTGGCATTTTTTTACGAAGTTTGAAATTAGCAATATCCTTCTTGGAATATGTTGCAACAGCTTTCTGACCTGTAATAGATGATATCTCATTAATTGCTACATCAACAATCTTTCTATCTTGAGTAGCATCACCAAGTCCCTGATTTACTACAATCTTTTTCAGGACGGGAATTTGCATTGTTGAAGAATAGTTAAACTGTTTCTGCAGTGCCGGAGCTATTGACTCTTTATAAACTTTCTTTAATTCTGCTGTATTCATTATTTAATCTCCTCCCCTGATTTTTTAGCAATGCGGACTTTCGTTCCATCTTCTTTTACCTTAATGGCAATACGTGTAGGTTTGCCACTTTTAGGATCAATAAGACTTAGATTTGAGATATGAATCGGAGCCTCAACCTTAATTATACCTCCCTGAGGATTCTTAGCTGAAGGTTTTGTGCTCTTGGACACCATGTTCCAACCCTCTACTATTGCACTTTCTTTGTCAACCAAGACTTTGAGGACTTTACCTTTCTCGCCCTTATTCTTTCCGGCGAGGATAATAACCTCATCACCTTTCTTTATATGAAACTTATTCATTTCTTATTCTGTTTAAATTGTTATAGAACCTCAGGTGCCAAAGAAACGACTTTCATGTTGACTGCACGGAGCTCACGAGCTACGGGACCAAAAATACGGCTACCACGAAGTTCGCCTGCATTGTTCAACAACACACAAGCATTGTCATCAAAGCGGATATATGAGCCGTCTGCACGACGTATTTCCTTCTTTGTACGAACAATCAAAGCCTTAGATACTGCACCTTTCTTCAAATCACTTGACGGGATCACGTTCTTAACAGCAACGACAATCACGTCACCAACACTTGCATAACGGCGACGGGTTCCACCAAGCACGCGAATGCAGAGAGCTTCACGTGCACCGCTGTTATCACATACTGTAAGTCTTGATTCTGCTTGTATCATAATTACTTAGCTTTTTCAATTATTTGAACTAATCTCCATCTCTTTGTCTTACTCAAAGGACGTGTTTCCATTATGAGGACTGTATCGCCGACATTTGCCTCATTCTTCTCATCGTGAGCATGGTATTTTTTTGTTTTCTGAACAAACTTACCATATATAGGGTGCATTTCCTTGAACTTTGATGCAATCACAATAGTTTTATCCATTTTATTGCTTATAACAACACCCGTTCTAGTTTTTCTTAAATTTCTTGTTTCCATCTGAGTCATTATTATTTATTAAGTTCCCTCTGATGAAGTTCTGTTTTCATACGTGCTATATCACGACGAGTAGCCTTAATCTGAGATGGGTTCTCTAGAGGTGTGATTGCGTGATTTAACTTCATTTGGTTATACTTGGCAACCTCAGCCTTTATTCTCTCTGCCAAATCCTTGGTTTCAAGTTCTCTCACTTCTTTAATCTTCATAATTAAGCGTTTTTATCGTAATCACGTCTAACAATAAATTTAGTCTTAACAGGTAATTTTTGAGCTGCAAGACGAAGAGCTTCTTTTGCAATATCAAAAGATACGCCCTCAACTTCAAAGAGGACACGTCCTGGAGTAACAGGAGCAACCCAACCTGCCGGATCTCCCTTACCTTTACCCATTCGGACATCTGCAGGCTTACGGGTTATTGGTTTATCCGGAAAAATTCTAATCCAAACCTGTCCTTCACGCTGCATATAACGATTGACAGCTACACGTGCTGCCTCTATTTGGCGGCTATCTAACCATTTTGCTTCAAGTGTTTTGATGCCAAATGAACCGAAAGCCAACTGTGTACCTCTATGAGCGTTTCCTTTTCTTCCACGTCCATCTTGAGGTCTTCTATATTTTACTCTTTTTGGCTGTAACATGATAGCTTCTAACTTTAACGATTATTGTTTCTCTTACGGTTAACTCTTGGCTTGCCATTAGGACGAGCATTCGGCTTCTCTTGCGTAAAATTAGGAGCTAAATCGCGTTGTCCATATACTTCACCACGACAAATCCAAACCTTAATACCTAACAAACCAACCTTTGTAAGGGCTTCTGCTTGGCAGTAATCGATATCAGCGCGGAATGTATGCAAAGGAGTACGTCCCTCTTTATACATTTCCTTTCGTGCCATTTCTGCACCATTAAGGCGGCCTGTTATCTGAACCTTAATACCTTCAGCACCAGCACGCATTGTATTTGCTATAGCCATTTTAATAGCACGGCGATATGCAATTTTGCCTTCTACCTGACGTGCTATGTTTTTAGCAACGATTGATGCATCAAGATCTGGTTTCTTAACTTCAAATATGTTTATCTGAATCTCTTTATCATAGAGTTTTTTCAACTCTTCCTTTAATTTATCAACGTCCTGTCCCCCTTTACCAATGACTATTCCCGGGCGAGAAGTACAAATAGTAATGGTGACGAGTTTCAGAGTACGCTCAATAACGATGCGTGACACATTTGCATTAGCGAGACGCTCGTTCAGGTATTTACGGATTTTTCTATCCTCTACTAGGTTTTCGCCGAAATTTTTTCCTCCGAACCAATTAGAGTCCCATCCTCTTATAATACCAAGACGGTTGCTTATCGGATTTACTTTCTGTCCCATTCTAATTATTATTTTTCGTCATTAGTTTTAGCATCTACAAACAAAGTAACATGGTTACTGCGTTTACGTATTCTATATCCACGTCCCTGAGGCGCTGGTCTCATACGTTTCATTGTTACACCTTCATCAACAAAGATTTTAGAAATATAAAGTTCACCGTCTTCTGCCTTACGATCATTCTTTGTTTCCCAGTTTGCTATTGCTGAACGAAGAAGTTTTTCTACATCCGCAGCAGCAGCCTTTTTAGAGAATCTGAGAACGCCGAGGGCATGATTTACTTCCATTCCACGCACCATATCTACAACGTAACGCATCTTACGAGGAGAAGAAGGAACGCCTTTGAGCTTAGCAAAATACAATGATTTGCGGGCTTCTTTTCTTTTCTCAGCCACTATTTTTTTTCTTGCTCCCATTATCTTATATTTTTTTATTCAATGGTTCACCTGATTACCTCTTATTACCGGCATGACCTCCAAAACGACGTGTTGGAGAAAACTCCCCAAGTTTATGGCCAACCATATTTTCTGTAATGTAAACAGGTATAAATTTATTTCCGTTATGTACTGCAACAGTGTGTCCAACGAAATCTGGAGAAATCACTGAAGCTCTAGCCCAAGTCTTAACAACACTCTTTTTTCCGCTCTCATTCATAGCAAGAATCTTCTTTTCGAGCGATACGTTAATATATGGACCTTTTTTTAATGAACGACTCATAATTTACTCTAGTTAACTTGATTATTTTTTAGCTCTTTCAATAATATACTTGTTAGAGAGTTTCTTTGGAGCTCTTGTCTTAAGACCCTTAGCATACAAGCCTTTACGTGAACGTGGATGACCTCCTGACTGGCGTCCTTCACCACCGCCCATTGGGTGATCATGTGGGTTCATCACAACACCACGGTTGTGCGGACGACGTCCCAACCAACGAGAGCGTCCTGCTTTTCCTGATTGCTCAAGGGCATGATCAGAGTTTCCTACACTTCCAATTGTAGCCTTACAAGCACTCAAAATCTTACGAGTTTCACCTGAAGGCAATTTAATTACACAATAACTGCCTTCACGAGAAGTCAACTGAGCAAAATTACCTGCCGAACGAACCAACAACGCACCTTGCCCCGGTCGTAATTCAATATTATGAATCACAGAACCTACAGGGATATTTGCCAAAGGAAGCGTATTACCAATCTCTGGTGCCGCATCTTTACCTGACATCAAAGTAGCGCCGACCTGAAGTCCATTAGGAGCAATAATGTAACGTTTTTCACCATCAGCATAGAACAACAAAGCAATACGAGCCGAACGGTTCGGATCGTATTCTATTGTTTTAACTACAGCTGGAACACCATCTTTCTCACGTTTAAAATCAATAAAGCGGTATTTTCTTTTATGTCCACCACCCATGTAACGTACAGTCATCTTACCGGTGTTATTTCTACCACCAGTAGATTTCTTACCGCAAACGAGAGACTTCTCTGGTACGGATGCAGTAATATCCTCGAACGTACCAATAATCTTGTGTCTTTGACCCGGAGTTACCGGTTTTAATTTACGTACTGCCATTTTTTATTTAAATATTGCTATAAAAATCAATAGTTTCACCATCCTTAAGAGTAACAATTGCTTTCTTATATGCATTCTTTTGTCCTCTTATAAGACCTGCTTTAGTGTAACGACTTGAGCGTTTACCAGCATAACGTGCTGTATTAACAGACAAAACGTGTACATTATACATATTCTCTATCTCTTTCTTAATCTGGAGTTTATCAGCCTCTGGACGTACAATAAAGCCATATCGATTAGAATGCTTGTCTGTAATATTGGTCATC
Source organism: Prevotella sp. (assembly GCA_051892655.1). Lineage (GTDB taxonomy): Bacteria > Bacteroidota > Bacteroidia > Bacteroidales > Bacteroidaceae > Prevotella. The sequence goes on from JBJFGK010000052.1 coordinate 13,326, forward strand.
TTCTCTGTAACCAATGGTTTAATAAGTATTGCCATATTGCTTTAATCCTCCTTATTTATTTAAGATTTCATCGATAGATTTGAGCGAATTTTCTGTCACAACAACAACATCAGCATTCAATACTTTATAAGTATTAAGTGTTGACGCTACCATCACTTCCGTGCGCTGCAAATTTCGAGCCGACAAATATACATTTTTATTTACTTCTGGCAAAAGCAAAAGTATTTTTTGCCCGTCAACTTTAAGATTTTTAGTAATATTTACAAAATCTTTAGTTTTAGGAGCGTCCATTGTAAAGTCTTCAATAACTACAATGGCATTCTCTTGAACTTTGTAAGAGAGAGCACTTTTGCGTGCCAAAGCTTTCACTTTGCGATTAAGTTTGATGCTATAGTCACGAGGAGTTGGACCGAATACACGACCTCCACCTACGAGTACAGGAGACTTGATGTCACCACGACGAGCACCGCCACCACCTTTTTGGCGACCCAATTTGCGAGTTGATCCAGCAATTTCACTTCTTTCTTTTGACTTTGCTGTACCCTGACGCTGTGCAGCAAGATAGCGCTTAACGTCAAGATAAATAACATGGTCGTTGGGTTCAATACCGAAGATAGATTCGTTTAACGTAACCTTTCTTCCAGTGTCTTCACCTTTGATATTTAATACGTTAATTTCCATTATTTCTGAATTAAAACGGTTGAACCTTTGCAACCAGCAACACTACCTTTTACCAAAATGAGGTTATGCTCCGGTATTACTTTTAACACTTTTAGATTTTGAGTTGTAACTCTTTCATTACCCATCTGGCCTGCCATACGCATTCCTTTGAAAACTTTCGCTGGATAAGAACAAGCTCCGATTGATCCCGGCTTACGAGCACGGTCATCCTGTCCGTGTGTACTCTGGCCTACACCTCCAAATCCATGACGCTTAACCACACCTTGGAAACCTTTACCTTTTGATGTTCCAACGACATCTACAAACTCTGTGTCATTAAAGATTTCAACCGTGATAGTATCACCAAGGTTATACTCTTCATCAAAATTGAACTCGGCCAAGTGTCTCTTTGGTGTTGTTCCTGCCTTCTTAAAGATTCCCATCATTGGTTTAGTGGTGTTTTTTTCTTTGATTTCACCATAAGCCAACTGGAAAGCCTTATAACCGTCTGTTTCTACGGTCTTAACTTGAGTTACAACACAAGGACCAGCTTCGATAACAGTGCACGGTACATTCTTACCGTCGGCACTGAAAACGGATGTCATTCCGATTTTTCTTCCAATTAATCCTGGCATTTCAATAAATATTTAAATTAAACTATACTTTGATTTCAACTTCTACACCGCTCGGCAACTCAAGCTTCATCAAAGCATCTACTGTCTTTGCTGTTGAGCTATAAATATCAATTAGACGCTTGTAATCACTAAGCTGGAATTGTTCACGTGATTTTTTGTTTACGAACGTACTACGGTTTACCGTAAAAATACGTTTGTGTGTTGGAAGTGGTATAGGACCACTAACAATAGCACCTGTAGCCTTAACAGCTTTTACGATTTTTTCTGCAGACTTATCAACCAATTTATGGTCGTAAGACTTAAGTTTGATTCTAATTTTCTGACTCATTGTTTTTAAATTATAATTGAAAAGTGAAGAGAAGAGATGACCTCATTAAGAGTCATTCGCTAACAAAGCATCTCTTTCTCTTTGTTCTAATTTATACCAAATCAGTACGTCCTTTAACTTCCTCAAGTACAGCCTTTGCTATTGTACTTGACAACGGTGAATGATGATCATACTCCATTGAGCTTGTTGCACGACCTGATGTAATCGTACGCAGAGCTGTCACATAGCCAAACATCTCAGCAAGAGGAACCATTGCTTTTACAATACGAGCACCGCTACGTGTTTCTTCCATTCCTTCTACCTGACCACGGCGTTTATTCAAGTCACCAATTACATCACCCATATTTTCTTCAGGAGTTACAACCTCAAGTTTCATTATAGGTTCCATAAGAACAGGGCTGGCTTTTACACATGCGTTTTTATATGCATTAAGCGCAGCTATTTCAAATGAAAGCTGATCAGAGTCAACCGGGTGGAAAGAACCATCCAACAATGTTACTTTTAGAGTATCTACAGGATAACCTCCTAAAACACCTGTCTTCATTGCATTCTCGAATCCCTTCTGAACTGACGGTATAAACTCTTTAGGAATGTTACCACCTTTAACCTCATTAATGAACTGCAAACCACCTTGTTTAAAATCGTCATCTACCGGACCTACGTTAACTATAATATCAGCAAACTTACCACGTCCACCGCTCTGTTTCTTATAAACCTCGCGGAGATTGACAGTCTTAGTAATAGCTTCCTTATAGTTTACTTGTGGTTTACCTTGATTACATTCAACTTTAAACTCTCTCTTAAGACGATCCAAAATAATATCAAGGTGCAGCTCACCCATACCTGAAATTACGGTCTGACCACTTTGCTCATCTGTATGTACAGTAAATGTTGGGTCTTCTTCCGCTAATTTTGCAAGACCGATACCAAGTTTATCAACATCAGCCTGGCTCTTCGGTTCTACCGCAATACCGATAACAGGATCAGGGAACGACATGGACTCAAGCACGATTGGATGTGCTTCATCACATAGAGTATCACCTGTACGAATATCCTTAAAACCAACACCGGCACCGATATCACCAGCATCAATCTTCTCCATCGGAACTTGTTTATTGGAGTTCATTTGGAACAAACGACTCACACGCTCTTTTTTTCCAGAACGGGTATTATAGACATAAGAGCCTGATTCCACTTTACCTGAATACACGCGGAAGAACACAAGACGTCCAACATATGGATCCGTTGCGATCTTAAATGCAAGTGCAGAAGTAGGATCATCTTCTGAAGGCTTACGATCTTCCTCTTCACCTGTTGCAGGGTTTGTACCGATAATATTTGGAGTATCTACCGGAGAAGGAAGGAAAGCACAAACATAGTCAAGAAGTGTTTGAACTCCCTTATTTTTAAACGAAGAACCACAAATCACTGGAGTACATTCCATCGCCAAAGTACCTTTACGTATGGCAGAAATTATTTCCTCCTCTGTAATTGTATTCGGATCTTCAAAATACTTTTCCATTATAGCCTCATCGAACTCAGCTGCAGATTCAAGAAGTTTTCCTCTCCATTCTTCAGCTTCATCTTTTAAGTCTGCCGGTATTTCAGAAACCTCAAACTCTGCGCCCATTGTCTCATCATGCCAAATAATTGCTTTCATTTTGATAAGATCAACGATACCTTTGAAAGTTTCTTCACTTCCAATTGGAATAACAAGAGAAACAGGGTTTGCGCCGAGGACTTCTTTCATCTGACGTAAAACATCATAATAATCAGCTCCTGAACGGTCCATCTTGTTTACATATCCAAGACGTGGCACATTATATTTGTCTGCTTGACGCCAAACGGTTTCTGACTGTGGCTGCACACCTCCTACAGCACAATAAGTAGCAACGGCACCATCAAGAACACGAAGAGAACGCTCTACTTCAGCTGTAAAATCGACGTGTCCCGGAGTATCAATCAAATTTATCTTAAACTGCTTGTTATTATAGTTCCAATAACACGTTGTAGCGGCAGATGTAATTGTAATACCACGTTCCTGTTCTTGAGCCATCCAGTCCATAGTAGCTGCACCATCATGCACCTCACCTATCTTATGAGTTTTTCCTGTATAGAAAAGGATACGCTCTGAAGTTGTTGTCTTACCGGCATCAATATGAGCCATAATACCGATATTACGTGTCAAATGTAAATCTTGCTTTGCCATTTTCCTTTTTCTAATTTATTTTAGAATCTAAAGTGGGCGAATGCACGGTTTGCTTCTGCCATACGATGCATATCTTCTTTACGCTTGAAAGCACCGCC
>JBJFGK010000053.1:0-17182 GCA_051892655.1 Prevotella sp.
GAGCACAACACTTTTAATGTTGGGGTCTTGGGTTCGAGCCCCAAACGGATCACAAAAAATCGCAGACAACAATGTCTGCGATTTTTGTGTATATACTTTTTTCAAAATCTTTGTTCACTGAGCCGATACGACTAATTGAATGGAGATAAGCAACTTGAAAACGCCGTAAACGCTCGGTGGCGAAATAGTGTTATTTTAACCATTTTGCAACATCATCCTTAAAAGTGGGAGAATCGCCGGAATAGATTTTAACTATTTTCCCTTTCGGATTAATTACGACTTTAGTTGGATAAGCCGTTACCGAATATGTAGCAGTGACATTTCCACCTTCAGGCTGAAAAACCTGAATCCAAGGTAATTGCAAACGAGATACAGCACTTCTCCACCTGTCTTCTGTATCATTGCAATCCACGCCAATGATTTCAAGACGTCCGGCATAGGTTGCATATATTTCTTTTAATTCAGGCATACCTTTTATGCAAGGAGCACACCAAGACCCCCAAAAATCTAAAATAACCCATTTACCCTTAAAATCGGATAATGAGATTTGATTGCCTGATATATCGTTTAATGTAAAGTTGGGTGCATCTATTTCGGTCAAATAAGCTTGCGACTTTTGACGTTGAAGAATTTGCTTACAGCGATTTATATGATTTTCGGCATAAGGATAAAACATTGATGTTAAGGCATCACCTTGTAAAACTTCACTTAACTCTACAACTAATTTAGGATTAGAAAGTAGATATAAGGCATATCCGGCTGCGGGTGCTGATGGATTTGCTTTTATCCAGTCAACAAACCATTGGTTGTATTCTCTTGCCAATCGAGCTACTTCATCTTTATCATTGCGTGATCGAGCTACCCGAAATGGCACCATAGCCTGCATATTGTATGTGTAAATCTCAGCCATTTGTTGGTTTAAAAGACTACCTTCTACTCTAACCTCGTTTTCATTCAAAAAGAAATGCACGTCCTCTCTAGGCATAACACAAGCCTCCGCAACTGTGTGATCGTAGTCTGTTTCGTCTTTCTTCGGTGTAAGAACGTTAATCTTTGTGGCATAGTCAAGCTTTACCGGTATTGTGAATGAGCGTTCATTAATTACTATTGTGTCCTTTAACTGACGTAACGGCTCGTCTTCTTGTCTATTAAAGACATTATTAATATCTGTTTGCCATAAGTATATGGCTGCCTTTCCACTTTTTTGGCACAGAAATAGTTATATCCGCCATCATATAATTGATAGAGAATAGAACTATTGGAATTATCATTAATAATTATTTCATAACTTTCTATTTTAATAATTTTCTATCATTGTTACCGCTTTCCAAAACGCTCATTTGATGTATGGCTATTTGATTCAGCTTGACAAGTCGTTCACCTTGAGTCATGCCCTGCTCGATAAAAACGGCATTGAGGTTCTCCATATTCGACAGGCAGATAAGTTCGTTGATTGTTGCGTAGTCGCGAATGTTACCTGTTAGGTCGGAATTAGCTTCGCGTCATTGCTTTGCCGTCATACCGAACATCGCCACATTCAACACATCGGCTTCGTTGGAGTAGATGATGTTTGCCTGCATAGGAGTCCCCTTAAACCACGCTTTAAATACTCCTTATTTCACGAGGATTTTTGTTGTGGTATTACCCTGACGACGAATATAAAGACCGGGTGTAATGTCGCCACGAACAGGTATTCCTTGTAGATTGAAGTATTCGTAATGTTCGTTGTCGATAGTAACCTCGTTGATAGCATCGCTTTCTTGAGAGAGTGTAAAAGTGGCAGTGGCAACGCCGGAGTTTTGGCAGCCTTCTTTAATGGCAATAGCTTTGATAGTTGTCACATCAAAAACGATAATGATAGGTTCACTATAAATAGTGGAAATTTCTGTAGGATCTGTTCCGTCAATAGTGTAGTGTATAGTAGCACCCTCTGTTGCGGTAGTAATAGTGATTAGAGAGCCTTTGGGAACACTACCTGATTCCGGGCTAAACACCGGAGTAGAACACACTTCCTCATAGGATAAGCGGGAAATATTATCCGGGAGAACTTGAGCAACGCCCGTTGATACACCTAAAAGGGCAGCTAATGAAAGTAGAAATTTCTTCATAACTTATAGAATTTAAATGAATAATTTATGTTTTTGTTATTGATTGACTTGACAGATGAATCGGAGTTCGGTGTGAATGTGACCATTTAATTCTTTGTGGAAAATCCGCAACAAGTAAATTCATAAACAGGATATCAATATCAGTTGTATTTATGAATTGCTGAACAAAGCTACAACTATTTTGAAAAAAAATGAGATTAATAACGGGAAAATATTATTTCGGCGATAAAATAGGATATCGGTTGCGCCAAACACTCTCTGCGAAGTTACCATTACCCGGAAGGCTGTACTGTAAATCGGAGGCAACGCCGTCGGATAGAGTACATCAAAAAATTATTTTCGCCACTTATTTATATAATAGTGGCTCTGTTGAAAATATAATAAACGAATGGGGTTAAGACTTGTTTTACATACCCGCAAATGTAAAACAGTCGGGAAATGTTTCGGCGAGAGAGTCGCCAAGTGCGGCTATTTCATCTGCCTGCGCAACGGTTACCGCACCCAAGAATAGCTTATTTTCATCGTATTTACCGGATTTTTCGCATGTCTGAGTATCGCCTGCCTCTTTTTTTTCAAGTCTGAACAGTCCGAAAAGCGCACTTCCGCTACCGCTCATTGCGGCATAAACGGCTCCCATGTCATACAGACGCCGCTTTATATCAGCTATTTCCGGATGCGTAGGTATCACGCTTCTTTCAAAATCATTAATAAGCAGGTCTTTCCACTCCGCCACCGGCAGTTTCACAATATCCTTGCAGCACATCTCGGGACGGCTTGGCGTTACATGGGCAAACGCTTCACGGGTGCTAATCTTCAACGCCGGCTTTACTATGGCAATACAATAATCGGACAAATCAAGCTTTATAGGCTCCAGCTTCTCCCCTATTCCGGTGGCAAAAGCCGGCACCGGCTCCACGAAAAAAGCACAGTCGGCACCCAAAGACGCTGCCATCAGCCTCATCTCGTCATTGCTCATGCCGAGCGAAAACAGTCTGTTCAGCATCGTCAGAGTATATGCGCAATCTGCCGAACCGCCACCCATGCCCGCCTGCATCGGTATCCGTTTCTTCAAAACTATCTTAACGGGTGGCATATCCTTATGTTTTTCCTTTACCATCCGGCAGGCTTTCACAACAAGATTGTCATCAATATTACCTTTAATATCAAGTCCTTCGCATACGAAACAGCATGCCTTACCCTTCGTTTCCGCCTCAGTACACACCTCCATACTTATTTCATCGTGTATCCCGACAGGATAGAACACTGTTTCCAAATCGTGATAACCGTCAGCCCTGCGGTTCACTATGTTAAGACCGAGATTGATTTTCGCACATGGATAATCTGTAAACATAACTCTTGTTTTGCTTTTTACTACAATTATAACCTTTTCTCGTTATATAAATTGTGTAGCTTTTCAAAAAATATTTGTATTTTTGTCACCCCTAAAAACTTTATCAGATATGCCCGAAAAGAAGAAACAGCAGCAAATAGACAATACTTACGCTCACATACAGCCGCAGGCAACGGAGATTGAAAGTATTGTTTTAGGCTCTCTTATGATAGACAAGGATGCCTTTTCCATGGTTAGCGAGACTCTCAAACCCGAAACTTTCTACGAGCCGCGCAACCAGAAAATTTACAAAGCCATACAGACTTTGAGTATGGAAGACCATCCTGTCGATATCATGACAGTAACGGAACAACTCAAAAAAGACGGAACCCTTGACGATGTCGGCGGTCCCGGCTATATCCTTGAACTGAGTTCGAGGGTGGCATCTTCGGCACATATTGAGTACCATGCCAAGATTTTGGCACAGAAACACCTCGCCCGACAACTCATATCATTCGCAAGCGTCATCGAGACAAAGGCGTTTGACGAGACCGTCGATATAGATGAGCTGATGCAGGAAGCCGAAGAATCGCTCTTCGAGATATCACAGAAAAACATGCGACAGGACTATACGCACATTGACCCCGTTGTCAAGAATGCGGTAGAGATATTACAGAATGCGGCGGCAAACAAGGGAGGACTAACAGGTCTGTCAACGGGATATGCAAAACTTGATGATTACACTTCGGGATGGCAGCCCAGCGACCTCGTCATCATTGCCGGACGACCTGCAATGGGCAAGACTTCGTTTGCCCTTTCACTTGCCAAGAACATCGCGGTGGACCTTCAAGAGCCCATAGCATTCTTTTCTCTGGAAATGAGCAACGTACAACTTGTCAACCGTCTTATTTCCAACGTGTGCGAAATATCGGGAAAAAAGATTCTAAACGGCCAGCTCGACGATGAAGAGTGGCAACGTCTCGACAAGAATATCAGGGCTTTGCACAGTGCCCCGATATATATTGACGACACTCCGGGCATGTCTATCTTCGAGCTGCGTAGCAAAGCGCGACGCCTCGTGAGAGAGAAAGGTGTCAAAATCATTATGATTGACTACCTCCAGCTTATGAATGCCAGTGGCGCACGATTCGGAAGCCGACAGGAAGAAGTATCAACTATCAGCCGTTCGCTTAAAGGTCTGGCAAAGGAACTCAGCATTCCGGTACTTGCTTTGTCGCAGCTTAACCGTACCGTTGAGAACCGTGACGGTCTCGAAGGTAAGCGTCCGCAACTCAGCGACCTGCGAGAATCGGGTGCTATCGAGCAGGATGCCGACATGGTACTATTCGTTCACCGACCCGAATACTACAGGCTTTTCCAAGACGAAAAGGGCAATGACCTGCGCGGAAAGGCACAGATAATCATAGCAAAGCACCGTAAGGGCAGCACCGGAGACGTACTTCTTAACTTCAGAGGAGAATATACCCGCTTTGACGATATTAATGATTTCCACTCTCCTATCGGTGGTGGAGAGATAATAGGCTCAAAAATCAACGGCGACGACAACGACTTTCCGCCTTACTTGCAGCCCGGTCCGGATGCGCCGCCATACTAAACGGCACAGGCAAACAGGCTGTTCCATACCGTTACATACACCTTTGACAATGGGCAAGAAGGCTTTTTCCTGCCGCTAAATGCGTGTGTAACGTCCGGCAAGCACCGTCTGCATGCCTCCACGCATTACAAGAAACAGTATGAAAGCAAGCCACAGGGCATGGTTTGCCATTTGTCCGCGCAACCCGAAATACACTATAAAGAATGTCGCGGCGGCAGATGACATGGATACAAGCATACCGCGAGAGGCGGTACATCCTATATATATGCCGTCCCAGATGAACGCAGCCATTCCGGCAACGGGCATCGCCACCGCCCAAAGATAATAGTCGGCAGAGGCTTCTACTACGCCGGCGTCGTCGGTAAGCAGCGCGAGGAACGCCTCGCCGCCTGCGGCATACGCCAAAGTGAACATTAAGGCAAGCCGACCACCCCACACAAACAGACGTTTTATTACCTTTTCCAACGCCCGAGTGTCCTTTGCGCCGTAGTATTTGCCCGACAGGGCTTCGCCGGCATAGGCAAAACCGTCCATTATATACGAGAACAGCATGTACATTTGCATAAGCAGCGTGTTTACGGCAAGTATTATCTCGCCCTGCCAAGCACCTGCGGAAGTGAAAAAGAGCATCACCGAAACCAGACAGACCGTGCGTAAGAAGATGTCACGGCTTACCGAGAAAAACAGGCGCACGTCATCGGCATGCCAAGAACTGCTTATCCACAGTCTTAGACGGCTGCGCAGCGTATCGTTTCTCAACGCTGCGGCAAGCGCAATCAGCAAGCCGGCATATTGCGCGGTAAGGGTTCCAAACGCCACTCCTTCTATTTTCATCCCGAAAACATATACGAAAACAACGCTTGCGATAATGTTCACGATGTTCTGGACTATCGCCACGACCATCGGAGTGCGTGAATCCTGCATCCCGATGAACCAGCCGGAGAGCGCAAACAGTCCGAGAACGGCAGGGGCGCCATTGATACAGATGCTGAAATAGGACGTTGCGAGCCGCGTTACCTGCTCCGGAGGAGACATCAGCGCCAACGCCGCGACGCAGACAGGCTTTTGAAGGGCTATCAGCACCGCCGCCACCGCCATAGCTATGCCCGTTGCCCTTACCAACATGCGCATTGACTCGTCGTTATCCCTGCGCCCGACTGACTGTGCGGTAAGTCCGCCGGTCGCCATGCGCAGAAATCCGAACACCCAATATATCACATTGAAGATCATTCCGCCCACCGCAATGGCGCCGATATACGAAGCGGCACCGAGATGTCCCACTATCGCCATGTCTATAAGGCCGAGAAGGGGCACCGTAATATTGCTTATTATCGCCGGAACGGCAATATCCAATATCCGCCGGTCACACTCCGGCAGGCGGAGTTTACGCCCCTTGATGTCTGTTGTCTTGATTTCCGCCGTCATTTATCGTTATTTCTGAAACCGGCTTCAAAGTTAATGGAAGCCCGTTAAAATACAAAATAAAAACCGTGAAACGATGTCTTGTTAATGCTTTCCACGCCGCCAAAGACTGCCAAACGCCGTATTTGCGTATCGCAAACACCATAGTCAGGCATCATAAACACTATAGTTACACTTCACAAACACTATGGTTACGGCTCACGGGTTACATGTCTTGCAACCGCCTAAACGGTTTTGCTCTCACGGAAATGGCGCGGCGACAACCCTGTTTGCTTTTTGAAAAAGGTGCCAAACGACGACAAATTAGGGAAATTGTGCATGTCGCTGATTTCCTGAATGGTCTTGTTGGAGTTGTGAATAAGGAAGATGCAATTACGCAATATGGCTTTGAAGACCAGCTGTTGTACCGTATAGCCGCACAAAGACTTTACAAGAGAAGACAGATATTTGGACGACAGACACAGTTTGTCGGCATAAAACGTCACGTCGCGATGCTCTTTGTAATGTTGGCTGATAAGACGTATGAGGTCGAAAAACACCTCTTTCTTCCGGCCCGGAGCCTTGCTGTCATCGGTAATTAGCCGCATGTAGATTGAGCAGAGCCGGTATGTCAGTGCCATAAGCAGCAATTTGCGCTCGCTAAGGTCAAAGTCGTTGGCGGAAACATGCTGATGACGACCCAAAAGAGCCACATAACGGGTTATGTCCGGCTCGTCTCCCGTTGTCCACACACGGCAACGGTCGTTGTCAAAATAGGAATACAGACGCATCGTCTGTACCGAACTGCCGAACAAATCGCGTATGGAATCAACCTTATAGAACAATATACTGACACGCAAATCTGCCGATTGGCTCTTTATTTGGATATAGGCGTGCTCATGAATAAACACCGTTTCGCCCTCTGAAACATCATAATCGTGGAAGTCAACGTTTATGATGAAACCGCCATTATGGCAAACCATGACTCCTATATACTCCATATAGAACATGTCATGCAGCGCTCTCGGGAACTGAGAGACTTCTCCCTGAGACGAACAAACGTCGCTGTGACTCTCAAGTGCCGCTGATAGGGCTTCAAACCTTTTGTTCATTATTTCCAACTATGATGCATGTTTCGGTAAGACCTTGCGAATATAGTGTTTTTTATTTATACTACAAATTATAAACAAAAATTTTAGGCATCAGAAACCTACCGTTCCCGATGCCTAAAATCATTACTCTTCAAATTCACCGTCGTATTCAGGACTGTCAAACGGACCTCCGACACCTCCAACATCTATATATGAAGACTCAAGTAGGTTGTTTGACACCTCCACACGAGCGACTTCTATTACAGGTTTGATATATTTATCTATCTTTTTCATCTTGTTTTTAATTGGAAATTCTGTAAAAGACTCCGGCAGACAGACTCTCTCCATCTGCCAAGAGCCGAAAAAAATTATTCAAAACATTGATAATCCCGAATCCGACATCACGTTTCGCAACTCTTGTTCTTGTTCCGGTCTGATGACCGATTGGGATTATTCACACCTTTCACAAGGTTTTTTCTTTACTTTACGTATTTCTTTCCATTAACAATATATATGCCTTTCGGCAGGTCTTTAAGGCTGTTGCCGGTCTTTACAATGCTGCCGTTGAGGTCATAAACCCTGTTATCGGCACGCTTGTCAACATTGTTGCCGGTCTCAACTTCAAAGATTCCCGTTGTCGGATTGTCATCTTCGCCATCGACAACAATATCTATTGACTTCGGAGCAGCCGATGCGCCGCCTCCCGTTCTTGATTTTATCTCAAGGTACCAACGGTTAGGACTAAGAGCAAACTCAGTATTTGTAGCCTGTACAAGGCTACCTTCGCTCATGGCATAATAGCCGTTGCTTACCATATCTGCGCCCGTAACACCTGCATAAGTGGTATGGAAGACATACTCATTATACCACGACATGACGTTAAACGTAGGTTCTTCGGCTGCCGAAACATTGACATCGTAGAGCGAAATCTCATGTTCGCCGGTCGCCTTTGCTTTGATAAGATACGGTGTGTTGGCTATTGTTGACCCCGATTTCATTCGTATAGCCTCAAGTAGTGTGCGGTCTATCACTCCGTCTTCATTATCATCAAACTGATGAACATTGTTTATATAGGCTATATCATAGTCTTCTGCAAGTTCGGCACAGTCAAGTGACACGGGCAAATATAATGCTTGCCACTTGGTATTGCCGTAGTTACGCTTAACAACCACTTTGTCTTGCGTTGTAGCAGAGCCTGTATAAGCCTCGTTATCATTAAGGGTAACGATACTCAACGGCTGCAAATCAAACAGCTCACTTTGCCAATCGGTTGAAGAATCCTTATATGTTGACACGTCAGGTACCTTAAATTTAATTGTTGTACTACCTTGTTGGTTGCTGTCAATAGCAGGCGGCGTGGTCGCATGAATAGAGATTACGGGGTCTGAAACCGTATTATTAGGACGTATATAATCGCCTATGCCGGTCAAATTATCAAAGAATATGACCTTTGAGAACGGCGAACTGTACAACGCATAAGCATCAACAGTCTCCACATCTGTGTTTATTAGTATCGTCTTGTCGGCTTTATCGGCTTCTTTAGGATAATGATAAGCGATAAGGCGCACCTTCTTGCCGTCACGCAAACAATATAACATGCAGTCGTCGGTAGCGTCGTTGTTATCCTGATTCTCCTCTACGGCAAAATTAGTATTGCCTTCCGCAACCGTAAACTTTGGTAAATAGCCTCCTGATGATGTAGATGTAACAAACACGGAATTACCTAAAGACGTAAGGCTTGCAGGGATTACGACTTCTGTTATATTATCCATGTAACTAAAAGCATTATCCTCTATAGTGGTAAGTCCCTCCGGCAAAGTCAGTATTCCTGAAAAACCGCAAGACATAAAGGCTTCCGGACCTATTGAAACAAGCGATGTAGGCAAGGCTTGACCGCCGTTATTAAAAGAGGTACAATATAGAAAGGCATTTTTACCAATGGTTTTCACACTATTGGGTAATATGGTTTTAACTGAAGATTCTCCATCTGAATCAAGTTGAGAACATTGGCCAAAGGCTCCTTCTCCTATCGTCTCAAGTACGGTATTCGCAGACATATCACACAAACTTAAATCACTATGAGCGAAAGCATAGTCTCCTATTTCTTTAATTCCGTCTTTTATATATAATTTCTTTACTTTTGATTTCTTGTGATTGGTATCAAAAGCATCAATAGTTTCAATAAAGTTGTTCGGAATTATACCTTCGGTTGTCTCAACAGGCGTTATTGTCAGGCTTGAAAGGTCTTTAGGACACTCCCATCTAACGTTTCCCAACACTCCACCAAGCATATAATACAATGTCCCGAATATGCTTTGCAACTTGTAAGGACCAGCATTTGCATACGAAGCAGCGTAACATCCTTCTGCTGTACCCGTAAATGCGTTGGCGCTGACAGTCTCAAGAGCTTTACAATATGCTTTTACTTTTTGCAGAGAACTGCAATTTAAGAAGCAGTAATCATTAATTGTCTTCAATCCGGCAGGCAAAGTAATGGAGTCCATACTGCAATATTCAAAGCAATTAGCACCAAGTTCTTCAAGACTTTCTGACGACAATACCACATTTTTTAAATTACTACAACCGCTAAACGCATATTCTCCCACTCTCTTAACACCGTCTAAAAGGGTTAATGACGTAATTTCTTTATTGTTTTCAAAGGCTGTTCGGGATATATCAACAATATTTCCCTCTATCTCAACTTGCGTGATTCCGGTTGTTATACTACTCCATAAGTCTTTTTCACTTTCGGCAATAGTAAGCGTAGCATCAGTAGTGCTTGAAAGATTTAATGTGGTATTATCATCAAAATACTTATATTCTACACCACAATTCAACGACTTTTGAGCTACATAATCTGCATACGAGCTCCACTTATCGGCAGATTTGTAATCATCAACACTTGCATTCGGAACTAAAATATGCTTAAATGACGTTATTGTAGTACCTGTATATGATCCCCAAAAGAACTTTTCACCAACTGCAGGTGGCGTAGTTGAGTTTATTATCAACGTTTCTATAAAGTTGGTTTGTAGTGAAAGAGAGTTGTAAGTCTCGGCAGATAATGTTGACGGAAGCGAAAGAAAATGTATGTAAGCATATATAAAAGTATTCGCTCCAATAGTTGTTACACCTTCGGGAATAACTATTCCTCGCTTATAATTGTAAGCGCTAAAAGCTTCATCTTCTATAGTTCTCAACGATGAAGGCAGTATTACGCCGGTATTTGAACAGTCGAAAGCATTTTGAGCTAACGTTTCCACGCCTTCCGGAACGGTAAATACGCCGGGCTTACTTACAGGACAAGAGACAAGGGTCTTCATGTCTTTGGTGTACAAAACGCCGTCTAAAGATGTATAAGTGCTGTTTTCTGCATCTACAACATACTCTGTTAGCTTTGAATTTGAATTTCCCCAAGCGGTAATACCAATAGAATTGACATTCTTGGGAATAAAGACTGATGTTATATTATCGCATGCATTGAATGCCCTTTTACCAAGAGTAGTAAGGCTTTCCGGCAGATCTATGCTCTCCAAAGCTGTTTCTTCGAAGGCTGATTCTCCTATTTCAATAAGACCATCGGGCAGACTTACATGCGTTAAAGATTTGTATTGTTTTCCTGCTTGATAGAAACTATTTTTTTCAATAGTCTTAAATCCGGACTCCGGAAATACTATTTTAGACAGGCTAAGGCATTTATAAAAGGCACCGGTCCCGATAGATGTAAAGCCATCGCCTATGATTATCTTCGTGATTTGTTTATCTTCATAGTCTTTAGGACTATCTGGATGGAATACATTTCCCACAAAATATTCAGGTACTCGGATTAATCCGTTTGTGGTGGTCGGAGTAACTGTTAAACAACCCGTTCCTGGGTCAAATGTCCATGCTGCACCAAGATATGTGCCACTCTCAACATCGGCGTAAGCTAAATTACCCCCCCCAATCAGGATATTGGCAAATATTGCCAACATTAGCATTGTTAGTTTTTGTTTCATCATTGTTTTATTGTTTAAGATTAAATATAACATTTTGTCAATTTGAATTATATATTTTCATGCTGTGCAATAATTGTCTTTACAATCTCGGCTTGACATGATTGCAACATCAAAACAAATATTCCGCCACATTATTATTAATACATATTACACGGGACAAAGTTACTAAATAATGCCAAATACACCATAAAAAACCAATCTACAATCAATCTACAATTTATAAACGCTTGATTTTCAATTCTATACAAAGCGTTTTTTGACCAAAAACATTCATTTTAGCTCAAAAAACCATATATTTTCGTATTGCGAATAGCAATTTAATAAAATCTATTTATAATACTTTCGCGTCAAAACTCACAATTTTCAACACTAAAATCA
Source organism: Prevotella sp. (assembly GCA_051892655.1). GTDB lineage: Bacteria > Bacteroidota > Bacteroidia > Bacteroidales > Bacteroidaceae > Prevotella. The sequence goes on from JBJFGK010000053.1 coordinate 11,922, forward strand.
CAATCTTCCCAACCTCAAAAAAGAATTATCTCAAAAAGGAAAAATTAAAATTCCAACTTGAAATAATTATATTTCCAACTCGGGAAAAATATAATCACAACTTGAAAAAATATAATCTCAACTTGAAAAAACAATCTTTCCAAGTTATGAAAACAAACAAAACAAGTGGTATTTTAAAAAATTGTATGGTAGGAATATTAAGTTTTCGGGTAGTACAGCGCCTTGCGAGCAAGATAAAAATATGCGCCAAAGGTGAAAATCGTCGGAATGACATTTTGCTTTCCCGCTGAAAAGCAGATTAAGAAACATTCATTCACCAATGGCGCATATATAATAAGGTATAAGCAATCAAATATCGGTCACTTGTATTGATAGTTGTTTGGGACGTTATAAACAAGTTTTCCGGGTTGCTACTATGGCGTTATGGCGTCCAAACGCCGCTTTGTCCAAGGCACGGCAATAACAATTCCGGCACATGCCATGCATGCATAGAAGGTCCATCCAGCCATTTCTTTTACCGCCGACAACGTGGCTTGAACCTGTATATTGCCTTTCAGCGACATGGCAGCCATAGTTTCAGCCTCAGCGTCGCTACGGCCTTGCATCTTCATTCCGCGCATTGTCTGCTTGTAAGTGGCGTCGGTAGAAGTCTCGGTACGGTCATAGCCGTGTGCATATCGCGTAATATAATATTGTTGTCTGTATTGCAGCACGTTGGAATATAGTGCGGAGCCAATGCCCGGAGCCACTATCATACGCACGGTAAGCATGATGCAGACCCACGTTGACAATAGTTTGTAGGGCATACGTTGGTTTGCGTAAACAGCAGTTACCGAATAAAGAAGCATCATTCCCGTCGCTCTGATTATCACGGGCCATTTCATACGCTCGTAAAGCCCTGCCGTCTGCACTTCGAAATACATGAACAGAGCCGCCAAGCCTATGAAAACGAATCCTAAAAAGAAGAGCCACTTCAACGCGATGCCTTTTGCGCTGCTGAAAACAGCCATGACAAGACCGAGAAAATAGCCTACGAGCACCCAGTTTCCCAATACTGCGTTTTGGTAGTTGTCTATTTTCATGCCCACACTTACAAAGATATTGACAAACATCTGGCTTGAATTGAGTATCATTAAGCCTAAAAACAAGAGGATACCACCTTGTATGCTCTTCATCCGGAAGGCGGAAAGGAGGAAGTAAGGCGATCTTTGGGTCTTCTCAAGCCACACGAAAAGTGTGGTAAAGACGATACATACCGCTGTCGCAAAGCGTATGTAGGGGTGGTCATACCAATCGAGGACCTTGCCATAAACCATGATAAAGATAAACGAACAGCACATTAAGGAGAACACGGTAACGTTTCCGAACTTGCTGAAAGTTATAGGTATCTTGCCTCCTTCATATCCATTGAAGGGCATAGTGAACATTATTATTATCACAGCCAGCAACATTGCTCCCATCATAAAGTAGTAAACATACTGCCATTCATAATGGTAAGCGAACCAAGCGGTAAGCCATGTGCCTATCTGACCGAGAATCATGAAGAAGAAATATATTGTCGGCATGCTCGTAGTCTTCTCTTTGTCAAGTGCATCCCAGCCTTTGGCTTCCTTAGGCTCGTTGCCGGGAGTGACGTTGACAGTCGCTTCAATGCCGAAAGCATATTTTATCAGGGTGAAAAGGTTGCACATGAGCAACGTCTGTCTTACAAATCCCATTACCAAACTGCATATTGCGAGGAGAAAAATGCTGTCGGTGTTGGCACAGACAAAGCTTAGCAGAGCTAAAATAATGAAGCCTGCGAGGCACATCAGCTTTTCTCGGCGTATGCAAACAAGGTCATAGAAGAACGGCGAGAATGCCGCCATGCCTATAGAAGTGCAAAAACCGATGAAGGAAATATGCTCTGAAAGGATGCCAAGTCCCCCGACCATCTCGCTGCTGTTGGCTGTATAGGCACCGCTAACAGTCATGATAGGTATGAAAAGCAGCATCAGAAAGATGATTCCGAGAGGCTTTGGCACCCAGTCGTAAAAGGGAAAATTCTTGTTTTTCATTATTTTTCAGCCTTGACAACAACCATCATGCCGGCGGCAAGACGTGCGTTGTCTTCTTTTGAAATGCCTGTAAAATCTATTCTCACCGGTACTCGTTGTTGTATTTTAACGAAGTTACCTGCCGAATTGTCTGTCGGAACGAGTGAATATTTTGAGCCTGTCGCACCGGAAATAGCCGTTACACGACCTTCAAACTCTTTTCCGCTGAGAGCATCTACTGTAAGACGCACCTTTTGTCCTACGTGTATGTTCTCCATTTGAGTCTCTTTATAGTTGGCTATGACCCATTTTCGGGTGTCGGGCATTATATATGTTATGGTCTGTCCTGCGTTTACCATTTGTCCTTCTTCCAACGCACGACGTCCCAACTGCCCGTCACATGGAGCCACAACAACGGTGTAAGAGAGGTTAAGTCTTGCCATTTCGAGTGCTGCCTCCGCACGTTCTATGGCTGCAGCGGCGTTTGCCTTGCGCGTTTTCACCTCGTTAACACCTGAAACTGCAGCTTTTTGCTGTCGCCGAGTGGCTTCCAGCTTCTTGCGAGTAGCGGCATATTCGGTCTCAAGTTGCTCCAATTGTATCGGAGTAGCGGCTTTTCGCTCTACGAGATTGCGGTATCTGGTGATGTCTTTCGAGAGTTTTGCAAGGCGAACTTCTATCTCTGCAATTCCGGCATCGTAAACCGAAGCTGTGTTTTCGGTTGTTTGCATGGTGGCATCCATAACGTTGGCTCCGGCTTTAGCGTCTTTGAGAGCCGCTTCCGCCTCCATTACTCTTATGCGATACTCTCTATCGTCGAGCACGAGCAATGTATCGCCCTTCTTAACCGTTTGGTGCTCGGTGAAATATATCTTCTTTATATATCCGGAAGCCCTTAGATTGACCGGCGAGATGTATTGTTCGATCTGCGCATCATTGCTGCTCTCGTTGGATGTGTAGTCAATGAAGATACCAACTATCTTTACGAGTGCCCACAACAATATTGCCAAGCCTATGGCACTTGTTATTATCTGACGCGTGCGTTGCTTTTTCGGCTTCGCCGTTGCGTTGTCTGCGACTTCCGTTGTCTGTTGCTGCGCCTGTGTATCGGCAGTTTGTTGCTCTTTAACGGCTTGTTTGTTTTGTGTGTCGTTGCCGTTTGAGGGTGCCGTAGTGGTGGTTTGGGCTTTATCGTTGGTGTTGTTTGTAGTTTCCATAATATATGTTTGTTTGTGTTATATGATGTTTTTATGTTGTATTTGCGTTAATTGTGTTATCTGTCAAGCTGTCCGGTGAGTTTCAACATCGTAAGATTTGACAACTGGCAATTATAACGGGCGTTGAGATAGTTGTTTTGTGCCTCGCTCATGCGCATTTCGTCTTGCAGCACTTCGGTCATTGAGGCAATGCCTTCACGGTATCTCTCGGCTGTCATCTTATAGACATCTTCAGCGAGAAGCCAATTATCCTTCTGCTTTTTATAGTTGCGGCGACTGTTCTCAAGGTCGTTTACGGCATTGAGATATTGCGTCTGCATGTTTTTTAGCGTGTTTTCGTATGACGTTTTTGCCGTTTGGACATCTATTTTCGCCTTTCTTATCTTCGCGCGCTTTTCAAATCCGTCAAACACGGGCACTCTTAACGACACGCCAATACCGTTGGAGCGATACCAATGATTGGATTCGCCTGAGTGGAACCAGTTTTTAAAGCGGTCGGTATATGCCGAATAGGTCCAGTTTCCGTTAAGGCTGACAATGGGGAGATAGCCTTGTCGGGCGAGTTTCTCCTGTTTTTCGGCAAGTGTTTGTTGTGTTTGCAACATCTGAAGCTCATACTGGTTGGTGTCAAAGCCCATAGTATGTGTTGGCGAAAAGTCTTCCGGGCTGACGGGTTCAACGGCTATTTCGGCATCGGCAGGGTAATCCATGACATATTTAAGCATATTATACTGCTGCTCAAGCATGGAAATGGCGTTGTCATACTGTACCTGCATGTTTTCAAGATTGATGTTTACGCGCTTTACATCCACTTCTACAGCCATGTCATTATCATAGAAAGCCTGCGTAATGTCGCGCAACTCTTTCAGACGGGCTATGTTGTCGTGAACCAACTTTATTTGTTCTTCGGTGTTTTGAAGCATGTAATACATGCGGCTTATCTGCATTACGAGGTCTTCGCAAGCCTTTTCGTAGGAGAGAGTATTAAGTCTGTCAACGGTACGTGCAATATCCAAAGCCGTAAGTGCCATACTGTTGAACAGCGGCATTTGCAGTTGCAATCCTGCCGATGAGTTATACTGTAACGTCTGCGTTACATTGTACTTCTTACCATACTGCGTGCCGTCGGTAACTGATACCGGTGGATCGAAATTGTCGTTTATTCCCGCCACCGCATTTATTTGCGGCAACAACTTAGCACGGTTTTCGCTGATTGTATGTTTGCCTTTCATGACTTCTCCCTCTGCCATTTTCAACGAGAGATTGTTATCAATGGCTATAGCAATGCAGCGTTTTAGAGACAACGTCTCACGTGCCGAGACAGACGCTATCGCACCTGTCAGGGCTAAAAAAACTAATAATCGTTTCATTTATTTCGCTTCTTAATCGGTTGCAAAGTTATAGTCAGATTTTCTGTTTATGCTATTCATATTCCTTGTCTTAGTGTTCATATTTTCCTTTTTATGTGTTTTGTGGTCTGATTTATGGTCGTTTGAAGTCGTAAGTTGCAGTCGGAAAAATATGACAGTAAATATTTTAAATTATCAGCACGCTGATTTGCAATTTGAAATACAGCGTTTTTTGACTCGAAAAGAGGCTCTTTAGAAAATTTTTACAGTGTTTTCCGACCCGAAAAACAGTGAGTTGTAATTCTTAACAATTAACGCTAAAAATCTAAAGTGTTTTAACAGGTATTCACAAGATTAATAACTGTTGTCGCAACTATAGTGTTTGCGACTTGTAAACACTATGTTTACGACATCAAAACATAATAGTTACGTGTCTTAAACATAATAGTTATGACATGATAACACTATGGTTATACATTATTAATATATTGTTAAGTATATCGGAATTATATAAATATTATCATCAAAGAGCAAAATTTAAAGTCAAAACAGCCCGTTTTACGACTTCAAAACCACAACATAAGACTCTTTAAACCTATACATGAATATACAAAAACTCTACATTAAGAATAAACAAACAACATATATACTCTACATTA
>JBJFGK010000054.1:0-17135 GCA_051892655.1 Prevotella sp.
TTATTAACGACCGACTGGCCAAAATATCGACAGAACTAAGCAGTACAGATGGTGCTCTTGAAAACTACAAAAGAAACAACAAGGTAATAGAGTTGAAACTTAGTGCACAATCATTAGCACAGAACACCTCTAATTTTGAACAAAAGCTCAACGAAGCAGATACACAAATATCACTCATAAACAGTCTTATAGCGTTTGCGAACCGTCCGGGCAACAAACATCAGGTACTGCCTTCTAATATCGGTCTGCAAGACCAAGCCTCTACTTCGCTCATTAACGAATACAACAAGACAGCTCTTGAGCGTAACAGACTATTACGTACAGCGTCAGAAAACAGCCCTGTTGTATCTGAACTTACAGCACGACTTGATGATATGAGTAACAGTATCGAGCAAGCTCTTGTTCAAGCAAGAAAAGGTCTTATTATAGAACGTGATGCAGTAAAGTCACAACTCGGACAATATACGGGTGAAATAACAAAAGCCCCCGAACAAGAACGCATTTTAACACAGATAGGAAGACAGCAAGAGGTAAAGTCAGGTCTTTATCTTATGTTACTTGAAAAACGTGAGGAAAACTCCATATCACTTGCTGCAACGGCAGATAAAGGAAAACTTATTGAAATTCCGCAATTTGCAGGGAAAGTCAGCCCGAGAAAATCTATTATCATGCTTATTGCACTTTTGTTAGGAATTGCCATACCGTCTCTTATCATTTACATCATCAATTTCTTCCGTTACAGGATAGAAGGTCATGAGGATGTAGCAAAATTGACGAAACTGCCTATTATCGCAGATATTGTCATGGCAAGTGAGAGTGCAAAGACCAAAGCGGACATTGTCGTTCATGAAAACCAGAACAACCAGATGGAGGAGATATTCCGCTCCATGCGTACAAACATACAGTTTATGCTGAAAGAGAATGAGAATATCATTATGTTCACATCTTCAACGTCTGGTGAAGGTAAAACTTTTACGGCAGCAAACCTTTCTGTAAGTTTTGCATTGTTAGGTAAAAAAGTAATACTTGTCGGTCTTGACATCCGTAAACCACGATTGGCAGAGCTATTTGAAATAAACAATCATCACAATGGTATCACTCCGCTACTTACAATGGACGAGCCGACATGGGAAGATATAGAAGAGCAGACATTGCCGTCAGGTGTCAATGACAATCTCAGTCTGTTGATGGCAGGTCCGATACCTCCAAACCCAAGTGAGCTCGTATCACGACCATCGCTTGGCAAGATATTCGAGATTCTAAAACAGCATTACGACTATGTGCTGATAGATACAGCCCCTGTAGGTCTTGTAACAGACACGCTTCAAGTAGGCAAGTTCTGTAACATCAGTATATATATATGCCGTGCCGACTACACGCCAAAAGCAAGCTTCAACCTCGTCAATAGCCTTGCAGAAGATGGTAAACTGCCAAACATGTGTATAGGTATTAACGGTATTGACCTTTCTATGAAGAAGCATAGTTACTATTATGGTTACGGGAAATATGGTAAATATGGACGTTACAGCCATTATGGGCACTATGGTAAAGGTGGATATGGTTCTTACGGGCGTTATGGCGATTACATAAGCAGCCATTATGGCAAGGGTAAAGATGACTCAGTAAAACAATAAAAATACAATAATCAAAGCAGGTATAAACAATAAAAACGTTTATACCTGCTTCGTCAATAATAATATAACCATCTGATTTTTCACGATTTTACATAGTAGTAAAAGCGTATTAATAAAATAAGGAAACAAAGATATGATAATAGCAGTAGATTTTGACGGAACAATCGTAGAACATCGCTATCCGGAAATAGGTCGTGAACGGCCGTTTGCCATTGAAACGCTAAAAATGTTGATAGCTGATAATCACAGACTCATACTATGGTCAGTAAGAGAAGGACAGCTTCTTGAAGACGCTGTAAAATGGTGTAAAGAGCGTGGTATTGAGTTTTATGCAGTAAACAAGGACTATCCGGAGGAAAGAGGATTGGAAAACAACAATCATTTCTCACGTAAATTAAAAGTTGATGTTTTTATTGACGATCGCAACATCGGCGGTTTACCCGATTGGGGTACAATCTACCAAATGATAACATACAACAAGACCTATCCCGACATCATGAGGGAAAGAATGGGCAAGACATCAGCAGACGATCTCCCCAAGAAAAAGAAATGGTGGCAAATATGACAATATAATACAAGAAGCATAAACATGCTTCAAAGCGGTTGTTACCATATTGTTTACACATTGTTACTATACTGTTTATAAAGTCTAAACATGGTATTTGTTTTCCGTAAAAAGCAAAGACAGATGAATTGATTTTATAAAAGCAGGCAGAAAGTTTTCTTATTTGGGCATAATGACCTATTGGTTTTTACGTTCAAATATGATGTATAATGACCCTTATATTGTTTAATTGACTTTAAAAATATAATGATATTAAATGAGTTTTGTGCGACTTGTGCAAAACTCATTTAATACTCCCAAAGAAGAAACTATATACAATTACAGAATTTTATTTGAAATTCTTTTTTTATTATAGCTATCTGACATGTCGGAACACATATCGCACAATAAGAAAATTTGTAGGTATCGCAATACAATAAACTGGAACCGGAGCCAACCATGCGGCTATACCTATAAATATAAAGACGTTTAGCAAAGCCAACTGTAGAACATAATTAAAGGCATGAGCCAAACAAAAACCGACGCCGTTCTTCAACGACTTCTTCTTTTTAAATGTAAAACATGCCGAAAGTATATAATTGAAGATAAAACTTACAAAATAACCTATTGTATAAGCTATATTAAAATCTATCACACAACGCAATAACAGATAGACTCCATAATGAATGGCAGTAGCCAACACTCCCACCATTGCAAAACGCATTATTTCGTAAATGTTGTTACGGGTTATTTTCATATATATTGCTAATATATATTGGTTCTAATAATTAACGAACAAGCATTAGACATGCTTGATTAATATATTTATAGACTTATACAGACATTTATTTCCGCAAATTTATCTGAAAATAACATTATGAAGACCGTTTGGCAGTTAAAAAGAGTTAAGTCATGTTGATATATTATGTCCTGCAACGTTTACAATTATGTAACATGAATCAGACAGAGTTTGAACATATAGCAAAAGAGTTAAGACAGACTGCACTAAACGTAGCCTCCAAATACATTAATAACGCCGATAGCGTAGAAGACATAGCGCAAGACGTAATGCTTAAATTGTGGTCTGTCCACAAGGATATTGAACAGTCGGGAATAAGGTCTTTAACATTTTCGGTGGCGCGAAACACGGCTCTTGACTATTGCAGAAAATCACGAAAAATTGTATTTCATGATGACATGAACATTTGCGGAACAACCGGCGAGTCGGCACCCGATGACCGTTATATCGCCGAAGAAGAACTACAACAGATTATAAAACGGATGGAAAAGTTACCTCCCTCAGAATACCAGATACTGAAACTGAGGCAAATAGAAATGAAGAGCAATTCGGAAATAGCATCGCTTCTTGGCATAGAAAAAGCATCGGTTGCGACAATTCTCGCAAGAGCAAGAAAGAAAATATTCAAAGATTTTGACAAATACAAGGCAAGATGAAGCCTAAAAAACGGGATTATTATATATGGAAAAAGAGATAAGACAACTTATAAACCGTTTCATGGACGGGTTAACAACGATAGATGAAGAGCGGAAAATAGCTGATTATCTATGCGACAATGCCGTTCCCGATGACATGAAAAGATACAAAGAGATGTTCGCATGGTTTGACAACGGCATGCCATTGCATCATGATGACGACAATGACAAGAAATACAAGAAAAAACCTCTGTTACGTACAATCACAAACACAGTCATCATTTCTATTGCAGCCGCTATATTAACATTGATAGTTATGACTTGGGAACATGAAAAAGCCGAAAATAACAATATCAACAACATAATTAGACTAAGCCAAGCGGAATATACACAACAGTCGGACACCATAAAAAACGACAGCTCAATAAACGTGAGGCATGAACAAAAGCGCAAGTCAAGAAGTACCATACGGCGCTATATCATGCCTATCCCCAAAAATCTTATTGCCTATCATACCTCCGATTCAATCAGGCAAGCCTATAACGATATGCTGGAAAAAGACCTTGAAGATATCTGCATAAAACAAGAAGAAGTCCTTAACGCTATGACTGAAGAATATAACAAGAATATATCAGAGATAGAAATGACATTCACAGCAATGCAAGAAGAGTTTATGGAACCCGTAATTGAAAATTATTAGACTTGACAAGACACACAATAATAACAATAAACTTATAAAATCAAAAACTATGAGAATAAAATATTTATTAATGTCATTTGCATTTATTGCATTGGCGTCAAACAACCTTTATGCACAAGAAAACGTAAAGAGGGCAATTGATGGTTTTATTGACAACGTCGCTATTAAGCAGTATATAAAGACATCTGTAGACATAGAAAAATATGGCAATGCAACCAACGCTTCTACATATTGCAAGTCGTATAAATTCGACTTGCCTGAAGAGAACAACCATATTGTCAACGACATACGTGACAGTTTCATCAAAGATACTGACTCTGCATACAACGTACTTATCAAAGACGCCAATTCAGGGAACAACAATCAAATGAATATAGCTTACGGAAAAAACTTGGAAAAGAACGTTCTTTTTGGTACGCATAAAGACCGCAACTATATGATTATGCTTGTTCGTGACCAAAAAGACTCATTAAGCCGTTATTGCTATGCATTTGTTTGGTATAAAAACGAGACCCGGACATGCGGTTCCATATATATTATTTATGGTAAAGATCCACAATTTGTCGAGACAAAAACCTTAAAAAATCTCAATTTCAATATAAAAGGCACATTCATAAAGAATGATAGCGACTTCTTTGAACAATTCGGGACCTTGAGAGTAGCATTCATGAAATACAGATACGATATTAACAGTGAAGAGGGGCTCTATAAAATGACCGCATTAACAAACAAGATAGTAGAAATGGTAAAGACACACAAACATCTGCTCAATAAAGATGAACGAACAAACGTATGTTTTGAACTTGCCAACATGCAACGTCAATTGTCTGACAAATACCTGAAAGGACTGCTAAGAGAAGCCATGACACATCTCCAAAAATAAGCGTCTACATCTCAAAGTCATAAGTAACTCACTCTATATCTCTATCAGCCATATCGCAACGACACAATATTGCGGTATAGCTGATATTTTATTTCCATGATTTTTATCATATTTATTATTAAGTTGTTATCTTTGTATGCAATACAAGTACACAACAAAGAAGTTCCGGACATAATAAATTTATGACTTGTACACATACTATATAAATATAATAAACTTTCAACGATATGGAAATCTTTTTTATTTTTGCTGTCATAGGCATTATAATAATGTGGTATATAGGCTATTCTGTAGGTAAAAAAAATAGTAAGAATAATGACAACAGCAGTCAAACATCTGTTTTGGAAGAAAAAATCGCCATATTAACAAGCAATATAGCAGATAAAGAAAAAAGTATATCAGAGAATCTTGAAGAAATAAAACGACTTACATCCGAGCGTGATGTACAGAGAGCAGGCAAAGAACATCTTGTCGCACAATTGGAACAACAAGAGCAACAAGCAAAAAACAACATACAATCTGAAACCGAGCGATGTGACAAACTATTAAAAGAAAAAGACTGTTTTTATCAGAATCAGATTAAAGACCTTAAAGCGGCATATGAAAAGCAGATAGAAGATTTGAGAGTTTCATACGAGAAAAACCTTGAAAGAGTCAAAGAAAACTCAAACGAACAATTATCAACCCTGCGCGAAATGAACCGCAAACAAGTGGAAGATCAACTGACCTTGATTAAAGAACAGATGAAAACCACATCAGAATCGGTATTAAAAGCACGTCAAGAAGAATTGGGTGAAAAGAACAAAGAACAAGTATCAAGAATCATAGACCCTCTGCAAAAGAGTCTAAAGGATATGGAAGAAGCTCTCAACAAGTCAAAAGAGCAACAAAAAGAAGCTCTCACACGTCTTGACGAAACCATAAAACTCAATATGGAGAAAAGTGCTTCGCTTGGAGAAACCGCAGATCGTCTGACAAGAGCACTTACAGGAGAAGTAAAAGTTCAAGGTAATTTCGGAGAGTTAAAGCTCAAACAACTTCTTGAAGACCTTGAATTGAAAGAAGGAGAACAATATGACTCACAAAAAACAATATGCGATAAAGCCGGTAAAAGTCTGAAAGGTGACGACGGTAAAGGTATGGTTCCTGATTTCATATTGCATTTTCCCAACAACCGCCATGTTGTAGTAGATTCAAAAATGTCTCTGACAGATTATGAAAGATATATGAACAGCGAAGACGGTACGCCTGAAAAAAGAGCTTATCTCAAAGCGCACATCGACAGCGTAAAGGCTCAGATAAAACGTCTTGCAAAAAAAGAATATACAAAATATCTGCCTGATGGGTACAACCGTCTAACTTTCGCTATAATGTACATACCTATTGAAGGAGCACTTAACCTTGCACTGCTCAACGATACGGCATTGTGGCGTGAAGCCTATGATCAAGGAGTGATGATTCTCGGCCCGCAAACAATGTATATGAACCTGCGCGTATTGGAGATGATGTGGACTCAAGTAAGGCAACTCAACAATCAACAAGCCATGATGAACGCTGCCAATATGATAATAGAGCGCGTTCAAGACTTCGGAACACGCTTTATTGACGTTGAAAACAGTGTCAATGATACTGTAAAGAAAATATCAAAGCTAAAGATTACCACATCTGATAGCGGACCAAGCATAATAACCGCAGCACGCAATCTGCTTGTTGCCGGAGCAAGAGAAAACAAAAGAAAGAAATCTCTTGATGAAATGGAGAAAGACAATTCTGTCTTTATAGATGCTGACCCGACGGAATTACTGTCATATAGCAAAAAAGAGAATTAGCAAATATAAACTTAGGTTTTTTGATTATTAGTTGTTATCTTTGCATATTACGAAAGAGAATAATATGAGCATGATATATCGTTTGTAAGACAACAATATTATCAATCATAAAACAACACAATAGAACCAACAACACCAATTAGCTATGTGTGGAATAGTAGGATATATAGGTTACAGAGAAGCTTATCCGATTTTAATACAAGGTCTTAAACGTCTTGAATATAGAGGATATGACTCTGCAGGAGTTGCACTGATCAATGGCAACGGCAACATGAACATTTATAAAGAAAAAGGAAAAGTCAGCAATCTTGAACATCTCGCTTCAGAACGAGATTGTTCCGGAGTGCTCGGCATTGCCCATACACGCTGGGCTACACATGGAGAGCCGTCTGAAATCAATGCACACCCACATACATCACAAAGCGGGAACCTCGCAATCATACACAATGGCATAATAGAAAACTATACAAGCCTCAAGACTCTTCTTGAGAAAGAAGGATATACCTTTAAGAGTTGCACCGATACAGAGGTACTTGTGCAGCTTATAGAATATATGCAGATAAAATACCATAAAAGTTTGGAGAATGCAACCATCATGGCATTACGCATGGTTGTCGGAGCTTATGCCATTGCAATAATAGAAAAAAGCAATCCGAACAAGATTGTCGTGGCACGAAAAAGCAGTCCATTGGTAATCGGCATAGGAGAAAACAACAGCGAATTTTTCCTTGCATCAGACGCATTACCCATTATAGAGTATACCAAACACATGATATACCTTGACGACAACCAAGTGGCACTTATAAAAATCGGTCACAATGTCGAAATCAACAATCTTGAATATGAGGACATAACACCCGAGATAAAAGAAGTAAACATAAGTCTTGAAGCACTTGAAAAAGGCGGTTTCCCTCATTTCATGCTTAAAGAGATATTTGACCAGCCCAAATGCATATCAGATTGTATGCGCGGACGTCTGCTAATTAACGAGAAAAGCATAATGCTGAGCACTATCAGTCTGCATAGAGACAAGTTGCTTGCAGCACAAAGATTCATAATAGTGGCATGCGGTACATCATGGCATGCCGGTCTTATTGGTAAACAGCTCATCGAAACATGGGCAAAAGTGCCTGTTGAAGTAGAGTACGCTTCTGAATTCCGTTATCGCAACCCTGTAATACAAGAAGGAGACGTTGTGATTGCCATATCCCAAAGCGGGGAAACGGCAGACACTTTTGCCGCGTTCCGCTTAGCAAAAGAGAACAATGCTTTATGTTTCGGCATTGTAAATGTGGTCGGTTCAAGTATTGCACGCGCTTCTGACACAGGAATATATATACATGTAGGACCAGAAATAGGTGTCGCTTCAACCAAAGCGTTTACAGGTCAAGTTACCGTTCTAACGCTTTTCGCACTTGCACTTGCACATGAACGAGGCTCTATTTCACAAGAAGAATATGAAGAAACAATAGTTGAGCTTGCAAGAATACCGCAAAAAATACAAAGCATCTTGGATAAAGAAGATGTGATAAAAGATATAGCAATGTCTCTTACTTACGCTGAAAATGCGCTTTATATGGGACGTGGGTTCAACTTCCCCGTAGCGTTGGAAGGTGCATTAAAGCTCAAAGAGATAAGCTACATACATGCCGAAGGTTATCCTGCCGCTGAAATGAAGCATGGACCAATAGCACTCATAGACGAAAACATGCCTGTGGTATTCATCGCCACACATCACCAGCTATACAAGAAAATCATAAGCAACATTGAAGAAGTAAAAGCACGTAACGGACGTATTATATCCATTGTTACAGAAGGTGATGAAGCTGTTACCAAGATATCAGAGGCGACCATAGAAATACCTGAAACTCTTGCACCACTTGCGCCACTTCTTTCGTCAATACCGTTACAACTCATTGCCTATCATGTAGCAGTACAGAAAGGTCTTAACGTAGATCAGCCCCGTAATCTTGCCAAATCGGTAACGGTAGAATAATATTTTAAACATAACATTCTCAAAATCAAAAAGCCTGTCAATGGACAAAAAAGATTTAAGAATAGTATTCATGGGTACTCCTGAGTTTGCTGTAGGAACATTATCTGCACTCATAGAAGGAGGATATAATGTTGTTGCTGTTGTCACACAGCCGGACAGACCCGTTGGACGGCATCAAGACACATTACAACCTTCGCAAGTAAAGCAATACGCATTATCTAAAAGACTTCCTGTTCTGCAACCGGAAAGGATGAAAGACCCTATTTTTATAGAAACTCTCCGCAGTTTTAATGCCGATCTTCAAGTTGTTGTGGCCTTCCGTATGCTCCCTGAGATTGTCTGGGATATGCCGCGCTTCGGCACATTCAACGTGCATGCAGCCTTGCTTCCACAATATCGTGGTGCGGCTCCTATAAATTGGGCGGTCATAAATGGCGAGACACAGACCGGCGTCACTACTTTTTTTCTTGACCACGATATAGACACCGGACGAATAATCAAGCAAGAGACATTTGAAATAAAAGACGATTACAACGTGGAAGATGTCTATAACGGACTGATGACTCTCGGCGCAAAAGTCGCATTACAGACAGTTGATATGATAATTGACGGCAATGGCGACGTTGAATCAATGGAACAAGAAAGCCTGATCAGCGATAAAAACATTCTACATCATGCTCCAAAGATATTCAAAGAGACATGTCAGATATGCTGGAACAATACATCCAAACAAATATATGATTTCATTAGAGGACTTTCTCCATATCCCGGTGCGTGGACAAATATAAAATATAATGACGGCAAAAGCTCGGTTTTAAAGATCTATAATACGACAAAGACACCACTTTCATGTCAAGACACAGTACCCGGAACACTATTGATAGATAAAGGTTGCCTGTTAGTTGCCACCAAAGACAATTGGTTGCAATTAAACGAGATACAGCTGAGCGGCAAAAAACGTATGGATGCCAAGACTTTCATCAATGGTTTTAGAGGTGAAGCGATATTGTTTGAAGAGTAGAAACACTATTGTTCGAGAGTAGAAACGTCAAACAAAAAAATGTATTGAACAGCTTTTGTAGTTATTCAATACATTTTTTATATATCAAAATCTAATTTTCGCCCTTATCAGTCATTGATTTTCATCACTGACAAACAGGTTTAAAATTCGCTCGAAAAGTGAAATCTGATGTTCTTAAAATCTTCCTGCGCCATCTGTAACACATAACCTGAGTCAGCAAGGAACACATCCCTGCCATCTTTGTCTTTCGCCATGTATTGATATTTACGCTTTTTGAAAGACTCAAGTTCTGCCGCATCATCCGAATCTATCCAACATGCCTTATACAAATGCACAGGTTCCCAACGGCATTTAGCATTATATTCATTCTCCAAACGATATTGTATGACTTCAAACTGCAGTTGTCCGACCGTTCCGATAATCTTTCTGCCATTAAATTGATTGACAAACATTTGTGCAACACCTTCGTCCATCAGTTGGTCTATGCCTTTATTGAGCTGCTTACTCTTCATCGGGTCATCATTTTCTATATATTTAAACATCTCCGGAGAGAATGAAGGCAACCCTCTAAAATGCAACTGTTCACCATCAGTTAGCGTATCTCCTATCTTGAAAATACCATTATCCGGCAATCCGACAATATCGCCAGCCCATGCCTCATCTATGGTACTCTTACGCTGGGCCATAAACTGAGTGGGAGAAGAAAAGCGTAATGTCTTCCCTTGTCTTACATGTAAGTAGGGCTTATTACGCTCAAACTTACCGCTACATACCTTACAAAAGGCTATACAAGAACGATGATTGGGGTCAATATTAGCCGTTATCTTAAAGATAAACCCCGTAAACTTGGACTCATCAGGGTCAACCATTCTCTCTTCCGCCTTTGTCGGCTTCGGGCTTGGCGCTATTTGCACGAAACAGTTAAGCAGTTCCTGCACGCCAAAGTTATTGAGAGCACTTCCAAAAAACACAGGTGCCACTTCCGCATTACGATATCCATCAACATTAAACTCAGGATAGACACCCTCAACAAGCTCAAGATCATCGCGAAGCTTTGCAGCATCCATATTGCCGATGCGTATATCCAGCTCTTCACTATTAACATCAACCTCCACTTTCTCCGTCACTCTCTGCTTGTCAGGTGTAAAAAGGTCGAGCTTGTTTTCATAGATATTATACACGCCTTTAAACTTTGCACCTTGATTTATCGGCCATGACAGCGGTCTAACGTGTATTTCCAACTCCTGTTCAAGTTCGTCAAGAAGGTCAAAAGGATCACGGCCTTCGCGATCCATTTTGTTTATGAAGATTATGACAGGTGTATTTCTCATGCGACACACATTCATGAGTTTGCGTGTCTGCGCTTCCACACCCTTAGCTCCGTCAACAACAATTATGGCAGAGTCAACCGCTGTCAGCGTGCGGTATGTATCCTCTGCGAAATCCTGGTGTCCGGGAGTGTCCAATATATTTACTTTATAACCATCATAGTCAAATTCCATGACAGATGTAGATACAGAGATACCGCGTTGCTTCTCTATATCCATCCAGTCTGACGTTGCTGTCTTTCTTATCTTATTGCTTTTTACGGCTCCTGCCACTTGTATCTGACCTCCAAAAAGCAGGAACTTCTCTGTCAATGTGGTTTTTCCGGCATCCGGATGAGATATAATGGCAAAAGTTCTCCTTCTTTCTATCTCTTTATTCATATTTGTTTCTATTACTTATCGTTATGTCTGTAATCACTTTATGTGTGACTAAGGAGTTATTTCAACCGTTGCACACATTCTGCCAGACTTTCTTCCCAATGCGGTATTGATATTCCGTAAGTCTGTTTTATCTTTGTTTTGTCCAATACACTATATGCCGGTCTTGCTGCCGGTGTAGGATACTCTTCGGTATGTATAGGATTGACTTTGCAGCAATCAATGCCTGCCATACGGTGTATAGCCTTTGTAAAGTCATACCAGCTGCATACGCCTTCGTTGGAGAAATGATATACACCGGGAACTATGCCCTTTTCTATGATGGCAAATATCGCTTTTGCCAGATCACGTGCATAGGTAGGAGTACCTATCTGGTCAAACACGACTCCCAAACTGTCACGTTCACGACCGAGCCTTATCATTGTCTTGACAAAATTATTGCCAAATGCGGAGTAAAGCCATGCTGTTCTTATTATGACAGTATTCTTGCAGAACTTGCTGACACCGAGTTCACCGGCAAGTTTTGTACTTCCGTAAACGCTTTCCGGGCATGGTGTGTCCGTCTCGATATATGGCTTGTGTTTGGAACCGTTAAAGACGTAATCGGTAGATATCTGTATCATCCACCCTCCCCGCTTTTCTACCGCAGCGGCAAGATATGCAGGAGCTTCCGTATTTAGCGCAGTACAAAGCTGCTGATTACTCTCCGCCTTGTCCACAGCCGTATATGCGGCACAATTAATTATGCCGTCTATATCGTGTCTTCCTACATAATCAAAGACGGCAAGCTGATTTGTTATATCAAGTTCTGCAACGTCCGTATTAAAAAACCTGTACTTCGGATATTGATTTTCCAACAGTTGTATCTCGTTACCAAGCTGTCCGTTACATCCCGTTATCAGTATATTCATAGCTATATTGTGTATTTAAGGTTTCCAAATGAATATTGTAATCTCATTTATGGTTCAAGAGGTTCTTCCTTATCCTTATGGTAATAATCCGAAAGCATACCTATGAACGTTGAAATCTCTTTTATGGCGTGCTGTGTTTCAGGGCTTACGGTCTTCTTTTGCAGTCTTAGCATCATTGTACCGTATAAAGCGTTGAAACATGTTTCTATTTCGCCCTCGCAACTATCCCCGCTACGTTTGCGCAATTCCACTATAAAAGGCAGCACCTTATAGTATTCACTGTTGTAAAAAGGATATTTCGGACTCGACAACAGCATCGTGTTCAGTTCCGACAGCTGTTGCATCACTATTTTGTTTATCTGTAAATGTCCCTTGTCACGGCATCCCTCCTGATTCATCATATTGACCAGGCTGCCGTACCAGTCTGCCATGTCCTCCTTACTATCGCTGTCGCAATCGAATTTTTCTATATATTCGCGTCTTATACGGCCGAGATTACATCCGTAAGCTCTTATTATGTCTTCTATCTGCCACATATACAGCAGATATTCGGCTATGTTTTTCTGTCTTAATTGCTGTGATATATACATAATTGCAACGGTCTTTTTTTAGATTAAGTTGTATTTAACCTTTAAAAACAACATATCGGGCATGACGGACAACTGTCAATACACACCGAATGTATAAAGGTTAAAGATCGTACCTACAAGTACTATTACAGAGAATATTATCACCAAGCTGCCTATAACCCTGTTTATTATTACAATACTGTTATTGTCAAACTTGTTGCGCACCTTGTCTATGAGCCACGTCAGGCCAAACCACCACAACAAAGCGCCACAAACAATACTCAAATAACCTATGCATATGCTTAGCGGACGCGGTGGTATGACAAACGCGAACTGCGCAAACGATGCCATAAACAGGAAGATTATAAGCGGGTTTGAGAATGTTACGAGGAAGGCGGTTATGCCGTTGTGAATGAGAGTGCCTTTCTTGTTACTCGTAGCATGTATCTTTTTGGTCGGGTCAGAGCGATAACAGTATATTCCGAATACCATCAGCATTATGCTGCCCAATATCTGAAGGAAGAAACGGTTTTGTCCGTTAGTCACCAAATCCATGATTAGCGTCATGCCGAGACCTGTTATCATGGCATAAATAAGGTCGCTGACCGCTGCACCTATACCTGTAACAAATCCGTACCAACGTCCTTTGTTCAGAGTACGCTGTATACAAAGCACTCCGACAGGCCCCATCGGAGCCGAAGCTATTATACCTATAAGTATACCTTTCAGTATAAGATTCAGTATATCTAATTGAAATGTAAACGGCATATCGTTTGCAAAGGTGCGAATTTTTCACGTAAAGAGCAAATTTTACTGTCAAAACTTTATGTCTCCTATGCACTTGCGCATAGGAGACATAATCGTTTCAACTCGTCGTTGCCTTTACTTGACAACTATTTTCCTGTTGTTCTTGATATAGATACCTTTTTTCTGAGGCTTGGCAACTGTCATTCCGCCGAGCGTCGTCCATGTTTCCTTGCCTTTAACATCATCATTCTCGACCTCAACTATGCCGTCAGGGTTTGATGTAGGTATTGTCAAACTTCCTATAAATTGGCGGTTTTCATTGCCGAGATACTGATATAAGTCCATTGTTATAGTAGGTCTTTCAACGGGATTGTTAAAACGGAGAAAGCAAAACGCATAGTCTCCGGATAATATATTGTATCCTATTTTCTTTTCCAAATGCTCCGAAGTATCTGTAAATACCATTATGTCCTTGAAATAGGGGTCATCGAGAGTTGAAGAAGATACAATAAAGTTGCGTGAATCATTATTGTTTATCATGTAGTAAACTGATATTTTTCCGCTTTTTGAATAATATACTTCATATAACTCTACACTTAAATTATAAAATTCGGGGTCTTTGTCAACGGAAAACATCTCGTGTGCTATCTTTGTCATGTCTCCTTCGGTAAACACTTCAATGAGATAGTTGCATTTTTTCTTAGGTTCTATAGGGAAAGATACGCTTCCTGTCTGTCCCGGCTTGGCATTAAGAGCAAGTGTGTATATTTCCGGCTCGGGCAAATCACCCAAGTTATCTATTGTTGCGCTGCCTATATCATAGACATACACACTTACCGTGTTGTTGTAATCATCGCCGTTGTTCATGAAATCCATTGTCAATTCGGCACTTTCCAACGCTCCTACCGTACCCCAAGTTACCTTTATGTCACCTGTCCTTACGAGGTTTACTTCCGGCAAAATCTTGTATTGCAGGTCGTCACCGGCCTTGTTGCACACCACAACATCTTTGCCTGTGCCAAGCTGTTGCCATTCTGTCACATCGGGAGCAACTCTTCTTACCATCGGAACAAGCCTTGTTTCGCCCTCCGGAAGTTTTGTCTTGTCAAAAGGAATGGCATAGCTAACACTCTCTTCGTCATCCATCGAGGGTTCATACTCTTTTGATATCATGACCGGATTAAGGCTTTCATCGGCCTCAACGGTACCAAGTGCAAATTCCAACTTTAATGACTGGTATTTTTCAAAAGACACTACACCTTTTATATATATATTGTTCTCGCTTTCCCACATGCGGCTTAAGTTAACGAACAAGTCTTCTCTTATAGGCTGATCTGATGTTGTTTCATCAGGGTACAAACCTATTTCCGCCTGCTGCCATACATTAAAATATTCCGGCATATAGTATTGTCGTCCCTTCAAGTAGTCAAGTAAGGACAAGGAGAAATATCCGTTAAGGGTGCCGTCCCATCCCCAATTGACATGATACATGCCTTCTCCGTCATAACCGTCAATAACAAACTCGTGTCCAATGTTTTGTCCTCCGACCGTAGCACCGAAGATTACGGGGTGTCCGGCTGCTATTTCACCATAGATAAGGTCTTCCCACTCTTCGTTTGTATAGTTGTTGCGTGCGGCATGATAGGCATTTTTATTATATCCGAAGTATTTTTTCATTGCGTAACCTGCCGACATATAACCGGCAGTAGTCACTTGATCGGCATAGACAGACCGTATTGCTTGTCCGCAATAGCGCATCAGTTGTGCCACAGGCTCTGTATTTTGCTCTTCTGTATCAAAATAGCCATAATAATCCAGCATGTTATTCCAGTCGAAAGTCACTGCCGGCAGGTCTTCAAGAACGGCTTCAAAGTCAAAATAGGTAGTGCTTGACGTATATCCGGCTATTGGTTTGCAGTCGCCCTGAGGCCATTTGTAATAGTGCATTACCATTGCCATTGCCGTAGCCACACATCCGGTCACCGCTTTCCGTTCATAATACACGGGGCAATGATTGTTATAAGGTGTGTCCTGTCCCCATCTGGATTGTATCAAATAGTTTACCGGCTGGCGGTCTTTATATGTTTCTTCTGTTGCAGTCTCTGTCTCGGCAGCCGCTGTTTCGGCATGTTGGTCAAGCAGGATTATCGCCTGGCTGTAGGCATCAAGCCATTCACGCATGTTGACAGGTATGTTTTCAAGGTCTATGCTGCCTGTATCTGCATAGCCGAGTACGGGTTGTATGCGGTCATCTCCGCTGGTTATGACATATCCGCCGCCTTCTATGTTGAAGGCATAAAGGTTTTTCACGCCAAGATCCACGTCTTTAAGACTTACTAAAGACCTTGCCTTGCGCAGACCTTTGGTTGAAGTCTTGCCGAGAAACGTCATTGCTTTGTCGCGTGCTTGCTGCCTTGTTATCTCGCTTGCATTAATGTTGCAAACGAAAATCGTCATTATCACAAATAGAGTAAATAATCTTTTCATATCGATACTGTTTTTATCAGGAGTATTAATAATTAGACTTCTTGACAGAATTAAATCTTGTTAAGGTCTGTTTCATCTGCTTGTCATTCACGGATAATATCGTTACTAATTGCAAATTTATATTTTTAATTTTAAAGAAATAACATTTAAAACCTAAAAATTCATATATTTTTCGCAAATGTCTATAAAATCCGCATTTTTAAACCCAAATAGGAAATTGGAGCCATATTAAAGGCAGGATGAAAACACCATAGTTACGCATCATAAACACCATAGTCAGACTTCGTAAACACTATAGTTAGGAGTCAAGAACAGCATGGTTACAACCTGTTACAAGTACCTTGTCTGGCAAGAAAAAGCAAAATGACAGCCTCTGTCCATACAGGTTGTAACCAACATATAACATTTGTGCAACATAAAATTATTTTACGTTTATTTACAAAAAAACTTGTTTTTGTAAAAAATTTTATATCTTTGCCAAAGATAGGCAGCAAGACACAACAGGCAACGAGACTTGTAGCAGCCTCTAAAGAATGATAAGAAAATTGTATTTAATATAAATCAAGACTTAATGATTAATTTATAGAATATGAAAAAAAGTTTTATTAAGGTATTATTACGGGTCAGAGGATTTTTCCGGTGGGCGGGGGAAGATGTCAAGAGTACAGTGTTGC
>JBJFGK010000055.1:0-17120 GCA_051892655.1 Prevotella sp.
GTGAACTGCTGGCAATAGTTGGGACCGCCGGCCTTTATGCCACCGCCAAATGCCGACAACTTCATGCCTCCGAACGGTTGTCTGTTTACGATAGCTCCGGTTATACCTCTGTTCATGTAGAGGTTTCCTGCCATTATGGAGTTCTTCCACAATTCGCGTTCTTTCTCGTCAAGACTCTGTATGCCTGATGTCAGACCGTAGTCAAGTCCGTTTACGAGGTCGATAGCTTCCTGCAGAGTGTCGAAAGGACATACAGAGAGCATCGGACCGAACAGTTCGGTACGGAAAGAGTAGCTGCCGGGACGTACTCCCCATTTTACTGTTGGTGCAAGAATATACTTTTTCTTGTCAACAAATCTTGGGGCAACGAGCCATGATTCGCCCGGTTCGAGGGTGTTGATGGCTTGGAGCAGTTTCTCATTATTGTTGGTAATCATTGGGCCGACAATGTTTCCGGCGTTCCAAACGCTGCCTACTTTCATGCTGGTAGCGCAGTCTTTGAGTTTTGTCTTGAACTCTTCTGACTCGTAGACAGACCTTTCAACCAACAGAAGTGAACATGCAGAACATTTCTGTCCGGCATTTCCGAACGCTGATGCACATGCATTCATTATCGCATGGTCGCGATCGGCAGATGCAGTAATTATCATTACGTTCTTTCCTCCGGTTTCTGCAGACAGCGGTGTAGTAGGATTTTCCCTTGTTATTGCCTGTGCTGTCTCTGTTCCGCCGGTTAGAATGATGTGGTCAATCTCCGGTGCAGTGGTCAGAACTTTCAGTGCGTCTCTGTCGGTAATGATAACCTGCAGCGCTTCTTTTGGTACTCCTGCATCCCAGAATGCTTGTGCAAACAGCCAAGCCACAGGTGCAGCCACAGAAGCAGGCTTAAGTATGACTGTGTTTCCTGCTGCAAGTCCGGCTACGATACCTCCGCAAGGTATGGCGCAAGGGAAGTTCCAAGGTGAAATTACCAATATTGTGCCTTTGGCTTTGATATCTACGTCTTTCAGAGCATAGAACTTCTTCATTGAAGGAGTATAGAAACGTGCATAGTCAATGCCTTCAGAAACTTCGACATCAGCTTCGGTAACAGTCTTTCCTGTTATTGCGCACATGCATCCGATGAGGTCTCCGCGCAGTTCTCCGAGCCTGTTGGCAGCGTCATACATTATCTTATGACGTTCTTCGATTGTTGTGTTGCGCCAGCCTTTCGGGTCTTCGGCAGCAATTTTTACAATCTTTTTGACTTGCTCAGTGTCTGCTTGGGACATTTCGCATACCTCTACTTCATCGTCTTGACAACGGTCGAAGTATTTGAAACGCTTTTCGTTCTCTACGGTCTTGTCTCCTATCTGTGTTGGTATTATATACGGCTTGTCAGCTGGAGACTTTTTCCACTTCTTGAAGATGTTGCGTTGCCACTCCTGATTGCACTCGCGGTCGAAGTCGGTATCAGGTTCGTTCTTCATTTCGTCCATTGGCGGAACGGGTTTATATGGTTCGAGCCTGTTTTGTTTACGGTGCGGAGTGTGTGAAATCTTGTCTTTAATTGCATAAGCATCCTCAAACTGCTTCTTCAGGAAATCCCATGTCTCGGTGCCCGGTTGCAGGTTGAAAGAGTGGGTGAGGAAGTTGTCGGGTGCCGTGTTCTCGTCCATGCGTCGTACCAAGTATGATACTGCATTGAGGAAGTGCTCGTCTTTCACTACAGGTGTGTAGAGAATGACGTGGTTTCCGAGTTTTGACTGGGCACGCCATACGTGGTCTGCCATACCTTCAAGCATTTCGAAGCAGAAGCACTCTTTCGGTGTGCCGTACTTTTCGGTAAGAAGGTAAGCGTAAGATATTGTGTACAGATTGTGTGATGCCATACCTATGTGCAGGTATTTGGCATTTTCGGGCAGCAATCCGCGCTCGATGATATGCAGATAGTTGGCATCTACTTCTGTTTTGTCTGGACGTACAGGATTTTCCCAGCCTCTTAAAGAAGACACAACTGTCTCCATATCGAGGTTACAACCCTTAACTATACGCATCTTTATAGGAGCTCCGCCTCGTGAACAGCGTTCTTTGGCAAATTCGAGCAACTCGCTTTGGAAGTCCCATGCATCCGGCAGATATGACTGAACAACGATACCTGCTGAATAGTTCAGGAATTCAGGCTTTGAAAGCACTTCTTTAAACAGTCGCATCGTAAGGTGGGCGTCCTTGTATTCCTCCATGTCAAGATTGATGAATTTAGCTCTTTTGACTCCGTTTTCATCAACATAGGGGTTGTCTATGGCAGCCTGATACAGTTCGGACATACGTCTTACGAGCTCGGGGAAACTCTCTTCGTAGTTGAGAGCATGTGTCTGGGCGTAGATACCTGATATCTTTACAGATATGTAATTGATGTCCGGTTCTTTGAGAGCCTCAAGATAGCTGTAATAACGTTTGTCTGCTTCTTCGTCACCAAGAACGACTTCACCCAAAAGATTGACGTTTTGACCTATTTTCTGGTCAAATCGTGTGGCGAGGTGCTTTGTGAGATGTGGGCGTGCAGCGTCGATGATGACTCTGGATGTGTCCATTCTCAAACGTTTCTTGATGATTGGAATTGCTATCGGCCAGAATATATAGCCGAACTGCCTGTAGATTTCAAAGAGAAACGTATCTCTCTTGTTAAGGAACTTGGGTATTCCGTACTCGTCAATAAGTGATTTGATACGTTTAGCCAGCTTTTTGTCATCACGTATTTGTGATGATTCGTCAAGCATCTGCACCAAGAATTTCTTGTCTTGCGGACGTTGTACCATGATTGCATACTTACGTTGCTCTTTGCGTTCAGCGGGAGTAATGCTTTCTTCGCAAGTGTCATACAACGTTTTTACCCACTCTTCTACTTCTTTAATTGTAGGTGTGTTCATAATAATCCTTGTTTTTTTAAGTTCATGTCTATCCTGCTTATTTGTATGATCTCTTTGCGGCGGTTACCGTTTGTCCTTCAAATAACAGGTAAAAAGGACATCAACTCAAATCGTCGGACTGAACATGACAGCTCTGTATCTGTGTAATTCAGATAAGGCTTGCCTTGAGAAGTTGTCAAAAAACATGCGTTTCATTTTTGTAATTTTTAATGAAAAATTAAATAATAATAGTAATCTCGATTGCAAATGTAATAATATTGTATTAAATATAAAAACAAAAAGGTATATATTTTTTATAATATTAGATCATTTTGTTACGTTTTGTTGTTTTTAAACGTCTTTTGTTTAAATCTTGTCTATGAATGAATACAAAAAGTAATGAATTGCTTTCGCCTTGCAACCGTGTTTTTCAAGAGGGGTAACTATGATGTTCGGGAGTCGTTACTATGATGTTTACACATGCTAAATATGCTGTTTAAGAGTCGGGAGTATATTGTTTTTGAGTGGCGGTGATAATTCTTGCCTGTTTGATGATGTGTAAAAGAATTTATTCTTTTTACTCGCCAAATCAATTTTTTACAGTATTTTTGCATCCTAAACAATAAATATAAATGATAAACACTTCAGCTTTTCAGGGCAAAAAAGCGGCATATTTCACATTGGGATGTAAACTTAACTTCTCTGAGACGTCCACTTTCGGACGTCTGTTGCAGGATTTGGGTGTTACGGCTGTGGCTGAAGGCGAGCAGGCTGATATATGTATCATCAACACTTGTTCGGTCACGGAAGTCGCCGACCATAAGTGCAGGCAGGCTATTCACCGTATGGTGAGGCAGCATCCGGGTGCTTTTGTGGTGGTAACGGGATGTTATGCACAGCTTAAGCCCGACACAGTGAGTGGCATTGAAGGTGTTGATTTGGTTCTTGGCGCCAACGAGAAGGCTGATCTCATAAGTTATCTGTCTGAAGCGTGGAGCGGCGAGCCTAAGAAAGATGCTCTTCACGAGTATCATGTTGAAAAGACAAAAGATATAAAGACCTTTGCGCCGAGTTGCTCAAAGGGTAATCGGACAAGATATTTCCTGAAAGTGCAAGACGGGTGTGACTATTTCTGCACCTATTGCACCATTCCTTATGCACGCGGATTCAGTCGTAACCCGACAATAGACTCACTTGTAAGACAGGCAAGTGAGGCTGCCGCTGAGGGCGCAAAGGAGATTGTGCTTACCGGTGTCAATATCGGGGACTTCGGAAAAACCACCGGAGAGAGTTTCTTTGACCTTGTGCGCAGGCTTGACGAGGTTTCCGGCATCAGCCGTTACCGCATTAGCAGCATCGAACCTGACTTGCTTGACGATCGTCTTATTGAGTTTTGTGCCCGCAGCCGTGCTTTCATGCCTCATTTTCATATACCGTTGCAAAGTGGCTCTGACGAGGTTCTCAGACTTATGCACCGCCGTTACGACACGGAATTGTTTGCCCATAAGGTCCGGCTGATAAAAGATGTGATGCCCGATGCCTTTATCGGTGTTGATGTCATGGTGGGAACGAGGGGCGAAAGGCCGGAACTGTTTGAAGAGACATACCGTTTCTTGGACAGCCTTGATGTCACACAGCTACACGTTTTCCCTTATTCGGAACGTCCCGGAACGATGGCTCTTAAGATTCCTTATATTGTATCAGACGGTGACAAGAAGGAACGAAGCCGCAGACTCATAGAGATGTCAGACCGTAAGACGCGCGCTTTTTATGAAAGACATATAGGGACAGAGGCCGAAATCCTATTTGAAAAGGCAGCCGAAGGCAAGGCTATGCACGGCTTTACACGCAACTATGTGAGAGTGGAACTGCCGCCTTCTCAGGCAAATGATGCTCTTGACAACAAGCTCGTGACGATGAAATTAGGCGGATTTAACCGTTCTCTGACAGCCCTCAAGGTTAATATCTCTGACATTTAAGCATGTCCGTATGTTCAGGCATGCTTGCAAACATCTCATTATGCAATGAAAACAGCAATCGTTATACTTAATTGGAACGGCGAGAAGATGCTCCGGCGCTTTCTTCCCGATGTGTTGAAACATTCGGCATACGCAGACACAGCGGTATATGTGGCAGACAATGCATCGACAGACAATTCTCTTGACATGTTGGCACGTGAGTTTCCCGAAGTGAAGACAATAGTTCTCGATACGAATTGGGGATTTGCCGAAGGCTACAACAGGGCGTTGTCACAGATAGATGCAGAGTATTATGTGTTACTTAACTCTGATGTGGAGGTGACAGCAGGTTGGTTGTTGCCGCTTGTCGGCTTTATGGATGCCCATAGCGATGTTGCCGCCTGTCAGCCGAAACTGCTGTCAGAGAGTGCAAGAGACACGTTTGAATATGCCGGAGCGTGTGGCGGTTTTATTGACAAGTATGGTTATCCGTTCTGCAGAGGCCGTATGTTTGACACCGTTGAGAAAGATAGAGGCCAGTATGACGGTGTTTCAGAGGTGATGTGGGCTACGGGCGCATGTATGATGGTGCGTGCTGATGATTATAAAAGGGTAGGAGGCATGGATAAATGCTTCTTTGCGCATTGTGAAGAGATAGACTTATGTTGGCGGTTAAGGATATCCGGACGCAAAATTTATTGTGTTCCGCAGAGCAAGGTATATCATGTAGGCGGAGGAACATTGCCGAAAAACAATCCCATGAAGACTTATCTTAACTTCCGGAACAACCTGACAATGCTTTATAAGAACCTGCCTGAAAACCGATTGAAGAAGGTAATGAGAGCCCGTTTGCTTCTTGACGCCCTCGCAGCATTGCAAGCGTTGCTGTCAGGTCGCATCGGAGATTTCAAGGCGATAATAAAAGGCCGTATGGATTATAACAGACGCAAGCCGCAATATGCGGGGATAAGACAGCAAATACAGGCATTGCGCTCTGACAACGGTGCCGATGATACGTGCGACATATCGATATTGTGGTACTATTATATAAAAGGAAAACGACTGTTCTCCATGTTGTCGGGTTCAGTTTTGCGTAAAACCTAATGACATCACGCTGATTTTTACCTTCCAATGCTTTTGTAATTCACCGGCACATGCCGTTATTGTCGCTCCGGTGGTTACAATATCATCTACGATAAGAATATGTTTCCCGTCCAGACAGATGTCACTTGTCAATACAAAAGAGTTTTCCACGTTCTCGTTGCGTTGCCACCTGTGCATGTGAGTCTGGCTTTGTTTGAACGACGTTCTTGTAATTATCTTGTCCATTATGGGCAGTCCCGTAATGTCACTGATTCCTTTTGCTATTTCCGCGCTTTGGTTATAACCTCGTGATTTCTCTCTTTTGGGGCTTAAAGGTACAGGTATAATCATGTCAATAGAGTTGAAGAAACCGTCATTAACGCCTTCCTCCGCTATCGTCCTCCCTAACAGCCTTCCTATTTCGGGATGATTGAGATACTTCAAAGCCAATATCACACGGCTCGTTTCTGATTGGGCGTGATAGAAATACAATGCCGCGCACCGCTCGACATTGATACGCCCCCAAAACAACATAGACATATTGTTGTCATAAGGGTTTCTTGTAAAATGTGTTCTTGGCAGATGCATATTGCATCTGGCGCATATCGCCCTCTCCGTAACGGCAAGACGGCAACCGCATATATGGCATGCTCTTGGCGAAACCATATCAATGAAACGTACAAAATATTCTATTAATGCACCCATTTCATATCAGTGAAGATGTTTCTGATGCAGATCAAAGCACGTAAACATACAGAAACTTATACGGTTTATGGCAATATAAAGGTTAAAACTTAAAAACGAGAGTATGACAATCAAGCCATGCGCTTAATTCAGGCATTGGTGTTGTCAACTCTCGTTATGATGTTTTTGTCAAGGGGTAATAATCAATAGCTTCTTGCAATGATAACCCTCTTAGTTGCAGGCTTGCCTGATACCATGTCTATACCGGGTGTCTGCTCCACGCCGAACGGTACACAGCGTATGGTTGCTTGCGTATCTTCTTTTATCCTTGCCTCTGTTTCAGCCGTTCCGTCCCAATGACAGAGGAAGAAACCACCGTCCTTGACTTTTTCCTTGAACTCCTCGTATTTGTCACATTCATAGATGCGGGCGTCCCGATAAGCCTTCGCTTTGTTAAAGATGTTCTCTTGTATGTCCTTAAGCAGGCATTCAACTCTCTCGACTATGCCGTCAAAAGGTACTGTCTCTTTCTCGAGAGTGTCCCTGCGCATTATTTCAAGAGTGTTGTTCTCAAGGTCATGACCTCCCATTACTATACGAACAGGTACTCCTTTAAGCTCATAGTCGGCAAACTTGAATCCCGGACGCTTGTTGTCGGCATCGTCGTATTTAACGGAAATGCCTGCTGCACGCAGCTCATTGATGACCGGAGTCAGCTTTTCGGTTATTGCGTTGAGCTGTTCTTCGCCTTTTGTTATAGGAACGATGACAACTTGTATTGGTGCCAACATAGGAGGCAACACGAGACCGTTATCATCGGAATGTGTCATTATCAAAGCTCCAATCAGGCGGGTTGATACTCCCCATGATGTAGCCCATACATACTCAGGCTTATTCTCTTTGTTGAGATATGTAACATCAAAGGCTTTTGCGAAGTTCTGACCGAGAAAGTGGCTCGTTCCGCTTTGCAGAGCCTTGCCGTCTTGCATCATGGCTTCAATGGTATAAGTGTCGAGTGCTCCTGCAAAGCGTTCCGTCTCACTCTTGACACCCTGTACTACAGGAACAGCCATCCATTTTTCGGCAAACTCGGCATATACATGCAACATCTTTTTAGCCTCTTCTTCAGCCTCTTCACGTGTTGCGTGTGCCGTATGTCCCTCTTGCCAAAGGAATTCTGATGTACGTAAGAACGGACGTGTGCGCATTTCCCAACGCATGACATTACACCATTGGTTGCACATCAATGGCAGATCGCGCCATGAATGAATCCAATTCTTATATGTATTCCAGATGATTGTCTCTGATGTGGGGCGTATTATCAACTCTTCTTCAAGTCTTGCGGCAGGGTCAACCTCAACTCCGCTCTTGTCTTCCTTTGCACGTAGGCGGTAGTGGGTGACTACTGCGCACTCTTTGGCAAAACCTTCAACGTGTTCAGCTTCCCTTGACAGGAATGATTTAGGTATCAGTAACGGAAAGTAAGCATTTTGCGCACCGGTCTCTTTAAACATCTTGTCGAGTTGCTGTTGCATCTTTTCCCATATCGCGTAGCCGTATGGCTTGATAACCATGCAGCCTCTTACGGCTGATTGTTCCGCCAAATCGGCCTTCGTTACCAAATCGTTGTACCACTGACTGTAATTATCTGCTCTTTTAGTAAGGTTTTTTAGTTCTTTAGCCATAATATATATAAGCTTTGATTTTCGAGGTGCAAACTTAATAAAAATATGTGTAATAAACGAATTATTGGTTTATATTCACTTATTTGATAACAGTTGCCTTCATTATTCTTATATCTTCTAAGGGGCGGTCATTATTGTCGGTGTCGGTCATCTGTATTTCGTTAACCACGTCCATGCCTTCAATGACTTCGCCGAATACGGTGTATTGTCCGTCAAGATGAGGTGTTCCGCCCTTTGTTTTGTATGTTTCGCGTATTGATTCGGTAAGTTTTATCTTGCCGTCGGTGGCTTTATCTATGTGCTGTTGGACACTGTCAAGCATCTCATCATTGAAACGTTTGCCGTAAACAATATAGAAATGTGTTCCCGCTGAGGCTCTTTCGGGGTTGTCTTTGTCGGGTTGACGAGCTGCGGCAATTGCACCTCTCTTATGGAAATACTGTGGATACCTTATCTCAGCGGGTATTATATAGCCATCGGGACAATCTCCCAAGAGTTGTCCGGGTTGGGCGTTACGACTTGCGCTGTCGCCTGCTTGAATCATGAACTTGTATATTACGCGGTGAAAAAGTATGCCGTCGTAGAACCTTTCTTTAACAAGCTTAAGGAAGTTATCCCTATGTTGAGGGGTCTCATTATAGAGGGCTATTCTAATGTTGCCCTTGTTTGTTTCAAATAACACTTCATGTCTCAATGTGTCAGTCTGCTGTGCGTGAACCGTAACTGATGTAATGACTACAAGAGTCAATAAAAATAATGTTCTTTTCATAATATACAAAAATTATATAAATAATATAGAGCGTGTTGATAATGCGTTTTGTTACAATGTGTTATTATTGTGGATTAAAGTTGTTTTTCTTCATCGTACAACTTGTCAAAAAGCTGTCTGAGCTTATGAGGATGCGCGATGTATTCTCTTATCTCTTGTAGTTTCTTTGCGTTGTCAGAGCCTTGTATCCACAGACGTATGTATCCGTGAGAAGAATATTTGTTGTTCATGTGTTCTATAAAGCGTTCCCATTGTTTTTCTTTGTCCAATTCAGGGTAGTGTTCCATGCCGAATTGTATGGTGCGCCTGAATACTGTTTCCGGCTCAATATCCCTGTCAGCCTCTGCAACTATCTTTCCGAAGATGCTTCTTGGTGCGTGTGACGCCGATGCTCTATGGTCTTCCACAGCCTCTTTCATTGTCTTTATCTGGTCGTTGTTGAACCATTTTTTCAGCCTTGCATCGGCGTTTAATATCTTGCCGCTTGTGATATGGTGTATTGCCCTTGGTCCTTCCAGCCCGAGATCATGGTAGGCGGCTATGGTATAAGCCATGTTTACATCTGCGCCGATGCTTTGGGCAAGTTTTATGGAGCGGTTTATTACTCGTGTGACATGAGTAAGGTTGTGGGCTTTATCAAACTTAGTGTATCTTGGCAATATGTTTGTTTCAATGAAAGCCATTAAGTCTAAGTTTACATTTCTTTCGAGCATTGTTTAAACAAACATTAATTTCTTGCAAATGTACGATATAATGTTTACATTTGCAAGAAAAACAAGGGTAAATGGATGCAGAAAAGGTGAAAACCAACTCTATAAAGGCATGGCTTATTGCTGCACGTCCCAAGACCTTAACGGGCGCTGCAGTACCTGTAATTATAGCATTGGCTTTGGCTTATCGTGATCTTGGTACCGACAAGTTTCTTTTAGTGCCTGCCTTTCTGTGTGTGTTGTTTGCCTTTATCATGCAGATTGACGCCAATTTTATCAATGATTATTTTGATTACATAAGGGGTAACGATGATGAAACACGTCTCGGACCGCGTCGGGCTTGTGCTCAGGGCTGGATAAGCATCGGCCATATGCGTCGTGCCATTGGTGTTGTGACGTTGGCGGGATGCTTGTGCGGTTTGCCTCTTGTGTTGTACGGAGGTTTGCAGATGCTGATTGTCGGTGCTCTGTGTGTATTTTTTTGTTTCCTATATACCACTTGGCTTTCGTATCGCGGCTTGGGAGACCTGTTGGTATTGGTGTTTTTCGGTATCGTACCTGTATGTGTAACGTATTATTTGCAGGCTGCTTCGGTTGATGTCAATGTGTTGTGTGCGTCGATAGCATGTGGTTTCGTGATAGACACGTTGCTCATTGTAAACAACTACCGCGACATTGACAATGACCGCAAGGCGGGCAAAGAGACTCTGATCGTTAAGCTTGGTGCCGAGAAAGGGCGTAAAGTTTATTTGATTTCAGGTGTTTTAGGTGTTGTCTTAGGCCCTGTTGTCGTTATTGATTCATGGTATCTTGTGTGCGGTGTATCGGTAATATATCTGATAATACATGTCTTGACTTACCGCAAGATGACAAGGATAGGTAAGGGCAAGGCGCTAAACATCATTCTTGGAGATACTGCGCGTAACATGTTTTTATATGGTTTGCTCATGGCAGTGGGCATTTTGTTGGACAATTATTTATAGAGATTAGATATGAATAGAATGTTGTTGCTTGTCCTGTTATCGGCGGTTAGCGTTGTTGCGTGTGCTCAGCAGGCAGGTCAAGACCATGAGAAAGACCATGTCAGACTGACACTTGACAACGGTAAAACAGTAGACGGATATATACAGAAATACTGGATTGACGGCAAGCTTTTCAAACGTATGAACACGTCGTTTGTTATGTCTCCGCTGCCGGACGGCAAGAATACGGAAACCTATGATGCCGAGAAGGTGCGGTCAATAGACTTTCTGACACCTTCGGATGCCGGTAGCAAGTATGATCATCTTGAGTCTGCGTCGGTCGCAAATCCGTCAACGTTCAAGCCAAAGAACATTCGCCGACAGTTTGTCTATAAGGAAGGCGATGGCAAATCAGGCAGTGTGTACTGGTGGAATGGGGTTGATTCACAGAACATGCAGCTTGGTAAGATGAACATCTCTACCATTTACGGGTTCCGTATGCGGGGCGACGATGTCGTAGTTCCGTTTATGACGGGAAATGTCATCAGTCTTAACGCCATGAGAATAAGATACAAGAAGTCGCATCCGGGCTTTGTGGACTATGTTGACAAGCTTGTATTGAAGGGCGGCAAGCGTCTTTGGGATGCCATAGCGTCGGATCCGATGCTGTTTGTGAAGATATGTGACAAGTATTTCAATCAAGAATAGCCGCGTGTAGTTTGTTGTTTTGTTGTCGCCGTTATACAGCTTGGCGTTTGAAATGATAATCATTGCCACATGTGTTGATAAAGTGTAGTTTTTTATTTATAATTATATGATATTCTGTTTGTCGTGTACAGGCAACACCCGTTGGGCTGCCGAGTTGCTGGCGGCTAAAACCGGTGAGCGCATCTATGATGTTCTCAAGATGGAAGACAGCGAGACGTTCTTCACTTTGGACAAGGATGAGCGCATCGGATTTATGTTTCCGGTGCACGGATGGCGTCCTCCGCTGCCTCTTCGCAAGTTCGTTAGACGTCTTGGATTTGCCGATTACGGGGGCCATTATTGCTATGCCGTATGTACGGCAGGCGACACTGTGGGAGAGGCAATGGATATTTTTGAAAAGGATATACGGCAGGCAGGACTTTCACTCGACAGCGCTTTCTCCCTTATCATGCCCGAATCTTATGTCGGACTGCCGTTCATGGATGTCGATACTCCCCAAGATGAGCGACGTAAGATAGACAAAGCGGCAGCGGATATGGCTCTTTTCGCAGATTATATTACAGAGAGAAGAAGAGGCGAATATCATGTTTTCAAAGGCCGCTGGCCTAAGACCAACAGCCGTGTGATAGGTGCTGTCTTCTTGCATTGCCTTGTTACGGACAAGCCTTTCCGCGTTGTTGAAGACAAATGTCTGCATTGTGGCAAATGCGCATCGGCATGTCCGGTGTCTAATGTTGATTGGCAGAAGGGGCAATTACCGCAGTGGCATCACGACGGCAAGTGCCTTTCATGTTTCGCATGCTATCATCATTGTCCTGTGCATGCCATTGAGTATGGCGGAAGAACCAAACATAAAGGCAGATACTATTTCGGACATAAAGAATGATTTCCCTTATTTGGAGTTGTAAACACCATGTTTGCAACATTCCGGAAGCATGGTTGCCGTGACTTTCTCTGTCTCGTGCGGAAGGCAAATTGCCGTCAGACTTGTTTCATTGACAGTGATATCCTGTTGCGTTTGCGGTCTATGTCTATAACTTTTACCGTTACATGCTGGTGCAGTCTTACTACCTGCGTGGGGTCGCTTACATAACGGTCTGCAAGCTGTGATATATGTACAAGTCCGTCTTGATGCACTCCGATGTCCACAAATGCACCGAAATTGGTAATGTTTGTCACTATTCCGGGCAGTGTCATGCCTGTTGTCAAGTCATCGACAGTATGCACGTTCTCATCAAAGGCAAAATCTTCTATCTGTTCACGCGGGTCTCGTCCGGGCTTTTCAAGCTCGTTCATGATGTCGGTAAGGGTAGGCATGCCTACGGCGTCGTTAATATAATTTCCGAGATTAATCTTTTCGCGTTCGGTCTTGCTTTCTATCAGGTCTTTGACACGGCATCCGCAGTCTTCAGCCATTTGTCTTACGATGTCATAGCTTTCCGGATGCACCGCTGTAGCATCAAGCGGGTTGGCGGCTCCCGGTATTCTGAGAAATCCGGCGCATTGTCTGTAAGCGGCCGGACCGAGACGCGGAACCTTCAATAATTGTGCTCTGCTCTTGAATTCGCCGTTTGCGGTACGATAGTCGATAATGTTTTGCGCCAGCGTAGGGCCGAGTCCGCTGATGTAAGTCAGCAGATGCTTGCTTGCCGTATTGAGGTTTACGCCTACCGAATTGACACAACTCTCTACTGTCTGGTCAAGACTTTTCTTCAATTTAGCTTGATCGACATCGTGTTGATATTGTCCGACACCTATACTCTTAGGGTCTATCTTCACAAGTTCGGCAAGTGGGTCTATCAAACGCCGTCCTATGCTCACGGCACCTCTGACGGTAACATCCTTGTCAGGGAACTCTTCTCTTGCTGTCTTTGATGCCGAATAGACCGAAGCGCCGTCTTCGCTGACCACAAATATCCTGATGTTTTCCGGCAAAGAAATGTTTCTGACAAACTTGTCGGTTTCCCGGCTTGCCGTACCGTTGCCAATGGCTATTGCCTCGATGTCGTATTTGAGTGCCAGCTGCTTTATTTCGTGCGCGGCTTCTTCTGTTCTTGGATTCGGTTGATGCGGATATATGGTCTTGTTTGCAAGCAGTTGGCCTTGTCGGTCAAGGCATACCACCTTACAACCTGTACGGAAACCGGGATCAATGCCCATTACACGCTTTTCGCCGAGCGGAGCTGCCAGCAATAGTTGCCTTAGATTCTCGGCAAAGACAGCTATCGCCTCATTGTCAGCCTTATCCTTGCTGAGTGCCGCAAACTCTGTTTCGATTGACGGTCTTAGCAGCCGCTTGAAAGAATCTTCGATGGCGTCTCCCATTATCATGCCACAGCGGTTGCGGTTTGTTATATATGTGTGTTTCAGTCTGTCAACGCAATAATCGTCATCGGTAGAGATGTTCACTCTAAGTATGCCTTCCGCCTCCCCGCGACGCATTGCGAGCAATCGGTGTGATGAGCATTTTTTTAGCTGTTCACTGAATTCAAAGTAGTCGGAATATTTTGCGGCTTCGTCTGTTGTGGCCTTTGCCTTGATTATTCTTGATGTTATGACCGCGTCTCTTTTGAACGAGCCTCTCACAAGTTTTCTCGCCCTTTCGTCTTCGCTGATGTTTTCGGCTATTATGTCCATAGCTCCTTTAATGGCATCGTCTGTGCTGCCGATGTCACCTTTGACATAACGGCTTGCCGTATGATAGATGTCATTGTCGCGCTGCATCATTATGATTGTGGCAAGCGGTTCGAGTCCCTGCTCTCTTGCTACTTGCGCCCTTGTACGACGCTTTGGCTTGTAAGGCAGATATATGTCTTCAAGCTCGTTGTCAGCCCAACAGTTGTCGATACGGGCCTTTATTTCGGGCGTCATCTTGCCTTGCTCGGTTATGGTCTTTATTATTGTCTCCTTTCGTTTTGCCGTTTCGTTCAGCTTGTCGCCCATATCGCTGATAGCGGCAATACTGACTTCGTCAAGTCCGCCTGTGCGTTCTTTCCTGTATCTGCTGATGAAAGGTATCGTACATCCCTCGTTCAGTAGTTTCAAGGTGTTGGCTACGCTGCCGATTCTTATGTTCAGTTCCCTTGCAATAATCTCTGCAAACTTATCTGTCATGGTTTTTGTCGTATGGTTATGATGTTGGATGTCTGTCGTTATTATATTCAAGTCTGTCAAATGTCTTTTACGAAGTGAGGAAAAGCCTCTTCTCCGAGTCTCGGGTCATACTCAAAGCCCTCATAAGAGAATTCTTTAAGTCTGTCGGTTGTCTTGATATGGTTTGTCATAATGAACCTTGTCATTGCCCCTCTGCATGTTTTTGCCCATACAGTCTGTATTTTCAGGTATCCGTTTTTTCTCACGTAAAACATGGGATGTATGATTCTGACTTCTCTGTTCACTCGTTTCCAATCAAACAGCTGTTCATACTCCGCCGTGGACAGATGTATGATGTGTCCGTCATCATTTTTCACACTGTCAATCAGCAAGTCTGTCAGCGTGTCGCGCCAATATGAGCTGAGAGGTGTGCCGTTTGCGGACTGCAGTTTGACATTGTGCTCAATGCGATAGGGCGCAATGGCATCCATAGGTCTTAGCAATCCGTAGAGAAAAGATGTTATCCAAAGATGTCTCTGTGCAAAATCCAGCCCGGAGGCATCAAAGTCACAAGCCTTCAGATGCTTGTAAGCCTGCCCGTTGTACGCCATTATTGCCGGCATCTTCTTTGCAATGAAAAAGTTTTGATACCTTTTCCATGCCTCGTTGGCTGTGCTAAGGCTGCAATGAAGTATTTGCGACAGTCTGACATTGTCCATGCTTGCCATCTCCAACGCCATAGTATTGGCTTTTTCTTGGAATACCGGTGTTGTTTCGGGGCATATCGGCGTGTCGTTGTTCATGATTTTTGCATCGGCCAATAATACTTGCATGATGAAAAATGATTGATAATTAGGTATTAATAAAAAATAGTTGTATATTTGCAGACGTATTCGGCTGTATTTTATCAATATCATGCCGATTTATCATTTTGTTTATTTATTTTAGATATGCATTATTAGTTTTCATTTTTTTTCAATAGGATTTTTAAGGTTAAGCCCCTGTTTTCGTAGTGATTACGAGCAACAGGGGTTTTTGTTTATCTTATTTTGCCGTGTGCAATCCTTGTTCTGACACTGTCGTTTTTTCTGTTTAAGAAACCGGAACGGATGGTTTATCCGTTTTTCTTAAAAGCCACGACACCTGTCATCTGCATATCCAAATAGAACGTCTGTGATATTGTGTCATTGCCAATATATATTCTCGCCTGCGTAAAGATATATTTATCGTTGCGTATTGCATCTTTATATCTTAACGGTTGCCTGTACATATTGTTGCCAAGTGCCGTCATGCGCATTCTGATAATGGCACTGTCGCTGACCAAAGCCGTAGAGTCGATGTCTGAAAACTCTATCTTGTAGTCGGTTTGTTTCATGTTTTCGGCAAGAAAATCATTGACAACTGTTTCCGTTTTATGCTGATTGCCACATGCCGTAAGCGTGAAGGCAAGTGCCATTGCCTTGAACAGTGATTTATAGTTCATCTCGTTATGATAGGGGAATATTATTTTTCAGGAATGTTTTTCATTATTTCAAGAAGATGATTCCATACCATTTTCACTGTCGGTATCAGCAGTCTCTCGTCAGGAGAATGTACGCCTCTCATTGTCGGTCCCATAGAAACCATGTCAAGGTTTGGATATTTCTCCGAGAACAGGCCGCATTCCAGACCGGCATGTATGCCAATGACTTTCGGTTCCTTGTCAAATAGCTTCTTGTAAGTATTGACAACGATATCCGTAAGTTTGCTGTTCGGGTTCATCTTCCATGCCGGATAGCCGTCACTTTGTGTCACTTCGGCACCTGCAAGTTGGAACAGGGCTTTTACGGTGTTGCCCATATTTGTCAGATTACTCATTACGTTGGAACGCTGTGAAGCCACGATGTCTATCGCGTTTTCCGTTGTGGTGACGCTTGCCACATTACTTGACGTCTCTACCATCCATGCAAGAGCCTCGTCTTGGCACATTGAGTAGGTGCCATTGTCAACGGCCTGCAGCGCAAGTATCAGTCTGCGTCCTTGTTCCTTTGTCATTACCGGTGTGCGGTCGGTGCTTTCCAGCTTGAAAGAGATGGCTTTTTCCGTTACATGGAACTCGTCTTCAACTTCCTTTGCAAATATATTGAGACTTACACTTATATCTTCTTTCACTGCATTTGGCACTGCAAAAGTCACCTTGCCGTCTCTTGGTATGGCGTTGTGCATACGTCCGGAGTTGAAACATGCTATACGCACGTCGTATTTTTCCTGTATGAGATACATAAACCTGCTCAGCAGTTTTATACCGTTGGCGAATTTCTTGTCAATGTCGTCGCCGCTATGCCCTCCGTGCAGTCCCTGCAATGACAATGTCATGAAGAAGAAGTCGGCGGGAGCCTCTTCTCTGCTGATATTAAATCTGGCTGAAGTGTTTATTCCTCCTGCACAGCTTATGAAAAACTGTCCCTCGTCTTCGCTGTCAAGGTTTACGAGCAAGTCGCCGGACATAAATCCTTCTTTCATTCCCATTGCTCCGGTAAGTCCGGTTTCCTCGTCACGCGTGAAAACACACTCAATAGGACCATGTTCCAGGCTCTTGTC
>JBJFGK010000056.1:0-17072 GCA_051892655.1 Prevotella sp.
GATAACACTATACTCCGACATCTTCCCCCGCCCACCGGAAAAATCCTCTGACCCACGATTGGGCTTAAGGCTATATATACTAATAGTATAAAAGTCAGTAGGAATAATGAATAATAGTATAAAAAGAGGCTGTACAATAATATAATTATATGTACAGCCTCTTTTTTATTTAGTTTCAATCTCTTCCTTCATGTCAATGAAATGCTTCTTGCTGTCATAAAATTCATATTGCAAGAACGCCATCGCTTGTGAAGGAATCACGTTAACTCCCGTTCCGTATTTCAGTTGCCATTTTCTTTTCAGACTGATAAGCCCTTTGTTAATGTATGCGGCAACGTAGGGATGTACGTGTAGATAGAATTTCCGGATGCCAATCTTGTTTACAAGTTGGTCAATTTTACTCTCCAATTGGTCAACGAAAAGTACACTCGACTTTATGGTTCCCTTTCCGAAACAAGTAGGGCAGGTTTCTTCCACATTGACGTCTATGGCAGGTCTCACTCTCTGTCGTGTTATCTGCATGAGTCCGAATTTGCTCAATGGCAGGATGTTGTGTCGGGCACGGTCTTTCTGCATGTTGTTGCACATTCGTTCATATAACAACTGCCTGTCTTCTGCAAGGTTCATGTCGATAAAGTCAACGACAATTATCCCCCCCATATCTCTGAGTCGCAGTTGTCTTGCCAGTTCGTCTGCCGCACCGAGATTTACTTCAAGTGCGTTGGCCTCTTGCCCGTTTACCTGTCTTGTGCGATTGCCGCTGTTTACGTCAACTACGTGCAAAGCTTCGGTATGTTCGATGATGAGATAAGCACCATGCTTGTAGTTTACAATCTTTCCGAAGCCGGACTTAATCTGTTTTGTGACGTTGTAATTGTCAAAGATAGGCACATTGCCATTGTACATTTTTACTATGTCCGCCTTTTCCGGCGCAATCAATGAGACATAGTCCTTAATCTCTTTATAGACATCTTCGTCATTTACATAAATGTTTTCGTAAGAGGGATTGAACAAATCACGTAACAATGCAACGACGCGACTTGTCTCTTCATAGACGAGCTGAGGTCTTGTTTCTGTTTTTTGTACTTTGGTAATTGCCGATTCCCAGCGTTTCAACAGCACTTTTAGTTCTGTGTCAAGCTCTGCCACTCTCTTTCCTTCGGCGACGGTACGGACTATTATTCCGAAATTTTTAGGTCTGATACTGTTTATAAGCTGCTTGAGACGAGCTCTCTCTTCACCGCTTTTTATTTTCGAGGATACTGAAACTTTGTCATTAAAAGGTATAAGAACCAGATATCGTCCTGCAAAACTCAGTTCTCCCGTAAGTCTTGGCCCTTTGGTAGAGATAGGTTCTTTCACTATCTGTACCAGCACTTCTTGCCCTAATTTAAGCGTATTCTGTATGCTTCCGTCTTTCTTAAGGTCAGGTAAGTGGTTTGCCTTTGCTATCGGAAATAGCTTTTTCTTGTCGCTTTGGACTTGTTTGAGATACTTTTCATAAGAGCTGAATTGACTTCCAAGATCAAGATAATGAAGAAAGGCATCACGTTCGTATCCTACATCTACAAAACAGGCATTAAGACCCGGCATCAGTTTTTTGACCTTTGCCATGTAGATGTTTCCTACAGAGAAAGAAGCCGAGCGTTGTTCGGTCTGGTACTCTACAAGGTTTTTGTCTTCCAGTAGGGCAATTGAAATCTCTTTCTCTTTGGCATCAATTACGAGTTCGCTGGTCATTTCCTTTACTACCTTAATTATAGTCAAAACATAGGGCATGCCTTACACCTCACACGAAGGCAAGTCGGCACGCCCTTTTTCTTTGTCTGATTAGATCCAGACGGCGAGCAGATGATTACTTGCTCTTGTGTCTGTTCTTTCTTAATCTCTTCTTACGCTTGTGTGTAGCCATTTTGTGGCCCTTTTTCTTCTTACCGTTAGGCATAGTTCTGTAATTTTAAAGGTTTATATAAAATTGAATTAATAATCAGGCTTATTATTCTTTCATCTTGTTTGCAAAGCTTTTTGAAGGCTTGAAACTTGGAAAGTCATGTGCGGCGATGACGATAGTCGTGTTTTTTGAGATGTTACGCGCTGTCTTT
Organism: Prevotella sp.; assembly: GCA_051892655.1. Lineage (GTDB taxonomy): Bacteria > Bacteroidota > Bacteroidia > Bacteroidales > Bacteroidaceae > Prevotella. Next base: position 2,103 of record JBJFGK010000056.1, read on the forward strand.
TCAGCTCTGCGCTTGATAACAAAACTGCCGAAACCTCTGAGATATACATTCTCTTTTCTCTCGAGCATGCCGGTTTTGATGGCTTCCATGAATGCCTCTACTGTTGCTGATACGTCTTTTTTGGATATGCCTGTTGACGTTACAATGTGTTCAATAATGTCTGCTTTTGTCATTTTTCTTGTTATTATTTATTGTTTTCTTTTCACCTTATTTCTTTTTGGCTTGCAAATATACGAGTTTTTGTTGTTAAACGGAAATTATTTTTTGTTTTTTTGATGTTTTATCATGTTTAAATCAACTCAATATCACATACTTACAAAAGGAGATAACCTTCTTTAGACAGGCTACCTCCTTTAATATAGAACAATAAAACTTAAAAAAACATGTTTATTACATGCTTATTTCTTTCTTTGTCCTTTACATAAGACATATATAATTACCGGTGCGCCCATAACCGGAGTGACTGCATTCAAAGGGATAATGCCATGTTCTCCGGGCAGTACGCAAATCATGTTACACAACAGTGCAATGACAGCTCCTGCTATTATCGTTCCCGGTATGAGTAATCTGTGGTTGTCGGTATTCAAGGCTATGCGTGCTATGTGTGGCACAGCCAAGCCAATGAATGCTATAGGACCGCAAAATGCCGTCGTTATCGCTGTCAGCAGCCCGGTAACTACAAGTAACAGATTGCGCAGCCGGACTGTATTGATACCGAGATTTTCGGCATATTGCTCGCCTAACAATACGGCATTGAGAGGCTTTATGAGCAGAATGGAACATCCAAGTCCTATAAGCGATACTATTGTGAACAATGGAATCTGGCTCATAGACACACCTCCGAAGTTGCCGAGTCCCCATATCATGTATGAATGTACGCCTTCTTCGGTAGCGAAAAAGTTGAGAAGCGATATTGCCGATGAGGATATGTATCCGATCATTATGCCGATGATGAGCAGCATGACATTGTTTTTTACCATAGCGGAAAATGCCAACAGTATTGCCATTACTATAGCTGCGCCTACGAATGCGGCGAATATCACGGCAAAAAATCCGTTTATGGAGAATGTTCCGGCTGTGATGTTGCCTCCGAGAAGCAGCATGACGAGTGCCACACCAAAACTTGCGCCGCTGTTGATGCCGAAGATTGAAGGTCCGGCAAGAGGGTTGCGGAATGCCGTTTGCAACAGAAGACCGCTCACGGCAAGTGCTCCACCGCATAAGACGGCCGTTATAGCCTGCGGCAAACGAGTCTGTAGAATGATGTATTCCCAGCTTGCATGCCCGGAAGATCTGCCAAGCAATATATCCACGATATCACTTACAGGTATTCTTACGGCACCCAATATCAGATTAAGTGCAAAAAGAACAACAAGTGAAACTGCGGCTATAATGCCTAATCTGGTGTTTCTGCTCATACGACGGTGTTTAATACGCTATTTTCTCAAAATATTTAGGCTCGCCTAACGACTGTATGTCAGGATGCGTAATGATTATAAAATCTCTAAGCAGCAAATCAGGGTGGAACGGAGTGTCTTCATAAAACGTGTTGTTATAAGTGTTACATCCGTAGATTTCGCCGTTCTTGTAGGCTTTGAATTGTGAGTAGCCCTTGTTTTCCTGCAATATAGACCTTAAAGTTGCCGGAACGCTGCTGTTGTATCTGAACATCCAGATGTCGCAGTTACCGGCTTTTTCAAGTACAAGCTCGAAGGGTAGGGGAACGCCTCCGCTGTTTTTGTCGGAAGAAAACGGATAATCGGTATTCGCGTCCGCTATGATTCCGCCTATGGTGCTCATTCCTCCGGGTACATACCATACGGAGCTATGCATCTTGTCCATAACAACAGAGTTTCTTGTCTTTGATGTCTTAGCGAGGGCTTTCAGCTCGTTGTATCTGCTTTCCACTGTGTTGAATATGCTGTCGGCTTCCTTTTCGGCTCCAAACAGCAATCCGTAAAATTTCATCCATTCAGCCCGTCCAAGCGCAGATGTCTCCATGTAGTCGGCAGTCTCTATGATAGGCCTTTTCCATTCGCTTAGTCTTCCGTAGCCGCCGTTGTTTTGGAACGGTGATATCAGTATCGCGTCGGCGTCAATGTCAATAATCTTTTCCAGCGTCGGTGTTATACCGCTGCCGCAGTCGGCTATTGCGCCTCTTGTCAGCAGAGCTTTTATTTCAGGAATATTGATATACCTTACGTCACATACACCTTTTATGTTGTCTGCTCGATTGAAAGACAATATCAGTCCGCAATGAACAGATGTCGTTATTACGGCTTTTTTCAACGGTGTCCTTACAATTGTGCCTTGCGGAAGATTGTCAGGTAGAGTCCTGTCTGACGGAACGAGTATATAAGTATGTAATGTCTTGCCCTTTTTCCAAGGGTTGTTCAGTGTCACAACTGTGTATCCCTCGTGTCTTATCATTGTCAGATTGTCGGCGTATTTAAGCGTTATGGTATCGCCGTTGTCTGAAGATACGCCATTGCCTTTGCCGTTGCATGAAAGCAACGACAAGACAATGACAATGAAATATAATATGCTATGACTTCTTTTCATCCTTGTTAAGGACAGTTTTAATTAATTATCTCGCTTCGGTGTTGAATACTATTGAGTTTGGACCAACACCTGTAGTAAATGATTTGAGGAATTTGCCGGTGGCATCATATACGTTTACATATCCGTTTTCTTTATAATTGGCTTTGCCGGTGTCAGGATTCTTGGAATAAGAAGCGATGAATATGTTGCCTGTAATCGGGTCTGCACCTATCTCTGCGGGACTGAACGGTGTCATGTCATTAGATTGGCTGTCTTTAAGTGACAGAGTAGTCTTTGTTCCCGTTTGTGTATTGTATGCCGTATATGTAGGTGTTACTGCCGGATAGCTGTAAGGAGCGTTGACAGTATATAAAATGTTTCCTTTAACTGCCATCATTGTAGCGTCAATAACGTTGCTTACCTCTCCGTTTTTGATAACTTTCACACCGGCACCTATCTGATTCCAACTTGCATCATAAAGACCAGAATCAAGAATGTACAGACTTTCGCCTATCAATGCTAATTTTATCGGGTTGGTAATAAGTTCGTGTTTCACTAATCCATACTGTCCGGTCTCGATATCTATTATAGATATTGAAGGGTTCTGACCGTTTCCGTAATCGCTGTTGGCTACATACAGAAAGCTTTCGTCAACAGTAATACCTTCCGGATAAGAACCTGCTTGGTATGTTCTTGTTACTGTAAGGCTTGTAGTATCAATAGCAGCTACATAACCTGAAAAAGTAGTGATGTAAACAACGCCGTTTTTGGCACATCCGTGACGTGGCTTATCTCCCTTATCGCTACCCATAGCGTCGAGAGTCTTTATCTGCTTGATGCTTTTCATCGTGTTTTTGTTTACAACCTCGATAGTGTTCTCACCTGTTACGATGATATACATCTTTGAACCATATACAACGGCATCGTTGACGGTAGAACCGAGAGCACGTCCGTTGACATTTTCAAACGCTTTCAATACTGTACTTCCTGCGTTATAGTCATAATAGCTTACGCTGCCTGAAATACCGCTGCTAAGATTACCAGAATTGATAATAAATACTCCGTTACTGCTGTTGATGTTATCTGCACTCCAAGAAGCGTGATCATCATCATTACATGCGGTGAATGTGAACATACACATTGCAAGAACCGCAAAACTCAAAATCTTTTTCATAGTTTCTTTTTGTTTATATTGCTGTTTTAAAATTTATATCCTACAGAAAACATGTAGCTTATGCCGGGCATTGGGTATAGCTTGACTATCTCGTATTGCTTGTCAAGTATGTTTTTCAAGTCCAAGCGAGTGGACAGTTTGCCCTTGCCGACATTAAAGTCTTTGTATGCAGTCACGCCCATTTCCCAGTATCCGCTTACTTCCGAATCTTCGTAATGCTCGTTGTTTGAGTATCTGAGACTTGTTCCGGTGCCGTGAACTGATATGTTTACATACGGGTTTTCATATCCTAACGATGCGCTTCCCGAGTGTTTGGGAATGTATGCTATCTGGTTGCCGTAGTAAGGAGAACTGCTGTTGGTGCGGTTTTCGGCATTTTGCAGACTGTAAGTCGCAGAGAAAACGATCTTATGTCCGTTTGCTATTATCCGTGTCATGTCTGCTGTCGCGTCCAGACCCAATACTTTTACCTTGCCTACATTGATGTTGGTCCATACAAACATGTTGTAAGGCACGGCGACGATCTTGTCTTTTATATGGTTAAGATATCCGTCGAGAGTCAGTTTTATGAATGTGCGGTCGTTCTTATCACTCATCCACGTTACACCTATATTATATTGGTCGGTGTTTTCCGGTTCAAGGGTCGTGCTGCCGTAGTGGAAGAAGTAAGACTCTTGGAATGTCGGCACTCTGAAAATGTTTTTATACGACGCCCTGATATACATTTCCCTGTCTCTGAACACCTTGTATGAGAGCGACAGCGAGGGCGAAAGCCGCTTCATATCTCGTGCCGAAGCACCGTCTTTTGCATTGTTATAATATAGAGAATATAGCAAGCGTGCAATGGCGGTAAACCTTCCGGTCTTTAACCGTGCAGTTGCCGACTGCAGCAATGTATGTCTGAAAGGTCTTGTCTCTGTTGATAATGTGCTGCCAAGATTGTTGAAAGCATAGTCGGCAGAGTAGTCAAAAGACCATTGTTCAGTAGGTGTATAGAGCAGACATGCCGTATTGTAGAACTCACGTTGCCAATATTCGGCGTCTTTCACGCCGTCTTTGTAGTTGAGATCTTTATAGTCAGATGCAGACCAATTGAATTTTGCGCTGTATTTGAATGACAGTTTCCGACTGTTAGTCATTCTGTATTGCATCTGTGCAAAGAAATTACGGTCATGTAACTGCTCTTTACTGTTGTTGGTATAATAGCGTACCTGTCCCGGAAGCTGGCGGTCGTTGTCGTAGTAATAGACCTTTCCGTCTATCAATGATGTGCGTCCTACTTTCCAGACAGCGTTTATCTCACCGTGCCACTGCTTCATGCGACTGTTGGTTCTGTGGTCTTTGGTTACGATAGACACGTTTTTCAATGTATATGGATAGTCGTTGTCTGCGTATGTATATTCGCCTGTCGCCGAGAGCATAAGTCTTTCAGATACGTTTTGTGTGTATCTCACGAACGGACTGACATATCCGAAAGAGCCGACTTTCATCTGAGCGTTGACGTGCGCTGTGTTGTCTGCATTTGGAGTACCTTGTGTCCTGATGTTAAGTGTGGCGGGTGTAGCTGCGCTCTTTGCAGGAATGAAGATGTCGTCATTATCGCCGATAATGAGAGTTATATTATCCACGTTGTCAAGTGAATATCTTGCCACGTCTATCTGTCCGCTTTGGCAGTCGCTGAGCATTATCCCGTCATAGCTGACTCCTGTGTGTTGGGCACCGAAGCTCCTTACCGATACGGTCTTCATGCCTCCGGCTCCACCGTAGTCACGCAGCGTGATACCAGGCAGACGGTTAAGAGCATCGGCAATATCGGTAGTACCGGTAACACGCATCTTCTCCTTGTTTATGGAATGTAGAGGAGACGTACTTGATACTTGCCTTTTGGATGCTTTTTCCGTAATGGTAACGCCTTTCAGGTCTCGTGTTCCGACAACTACGGTATCGGTATCTTCCTTTAAAGCATTTGCGTTAAGCGTAAATAGGCATATCAATGCCAAAGCCACGTTTCGTTTCATCAAAATGAATGTAATGTTTTTCAAATGCTTTTCCTCGAAGCAGATGAATCTGAATACAATGGCAGGTCTTCTGACTTTGCTGCCCGAGCAAGCGCCTTCCCTATAATACACAGTGGCATTTTGCTTACTCTTAATAACTGCAGCTTACAGCAGCGGGACTGTTCGGGATTTTCACCTGATTCCCTTTTAATCGCCGTAAATGGCGAACCGATTGATGGTGCAAAGATACATGATAATTTTTAATAAACAAATTATTACGCGCTTTTTTGAACCAAAACGATAACTAAAATCAAAATGAGTGCTTTGCTACAAAGTAGTAAAGAATGGAATGTAGTAGCGCAATCTTGCCTTCGGAGAATACCGTTTTGAAGACGTCAACATTCAAGAGTTGGAAGAGGGAAATGTCCAAAATGTCCAAAATGTCCAAAATGTCCAACCATGTATAAAATCTTATAAAAATAATAACTTATTGATATATAACACTTTAAATAATTTGCAAGAAAAAACACACGGCTTGCCAAACTTGCCAAACTTGCCAAACTTGCCATTTGGTGATACTTTCTCCGACCGAAATGATGATAATGACTGGTGCGGACATGAAGTCTGGCTCGCACAGAGATTATTGTTGCCATACGTAACAATAATAGTAACCACATACAAACAGTATATTTTCACAGCACAAACACCATTCTGTCGGACATGATATTGTGACATCGGTACCTGTGTTTACTCGTCCTCCGGATATTGAAAATGTAGGATTGTCAGGGGTGATAATTGGTATTACAGTTCTGTAAATGACGCCGAACCGGATAAGTAGCTAATGTAGAAACTATAATTATATTTTTGTTTTAGTAGTAGTGTCAGATAATATATATTGTCAAGTCATACAAATGAAAGAGAATAAGAGGTTCGGGTTATGAAAATCTCCTCTTATTCTCCCTATTGTAAAGCATTTAATATGTCATGTCTTCTTCGTCTGCTACGTCTTCTGCCGTAAGATCGAGGTCTTCGGGATTTTCTTCTATAGTCGTGCGATAGCTTTCTTCCGTCAGTTTGTCCTCGTCAAAGTCATCATCGTCATCGCTGTTGTCGTATTTGTCTTCAATATCCGGCATATCCTCGTCCTTGTCTTCATCGTCAATATTTATCTTGTCATCGTCTTCGGCAAAGAGTTTCGGCTTTTCGTTTATAGGTTTCACTTTCGCGAAAATGGCTTCTATCCATGTGCCTTTAGTAATTTCCAATACTTCAAATCCGTCGGCAACCTTTTTCTCATACATTCCTCCGGGTTTGTGCAGGCGGTCTTTGGGCAGTGTGGTGGTGCTGATGTCAAATCCGCTTTGTATTATATCCTGTATGCTTTGTGACAGTGAGTCCCATCCACCACCGAAATTCCTGTCAATAACTTCTATCAGTTTGGCAGCGGTAATGTGTCTTATGTTCTCGTATGTCAAGTCGGTAACTCTTAATATGGCTTTCTTTTTCAAAGCCAATTTTACGCTTTTACTATCATCGAGACGTACTGCGCCAACCTTGAAATCACGTGCTTCGTATTTTTTTATTACTTCCGGTCTGTCTATTTTGACTTCTTCAACTTCGAAAGCACTTTTTATTATGTCCAAATAATGACGGATATTGTCTTTTACATCTGCATCTTTCTCTGCTGCAGCAAGCATTCTGAAGACATCGTTCTCCTGAATGTCCCATACGTTACTCTTGTTTAGCGTTTTTAGTGTAAGTGACTTTTTGTCAGTATCTTTCATAAATTGTCTTGATTATTTATTTAATTAAATAATAGTAAATTTATCTCTGTCTTTCAATACTGGGAATTTCTCTCTGAAATGCACCAGTCTCTCAAGGTCTATGTCAGCAGTAAAGCACTGTTGAGTATGATCTTTGTCTTGCATTATTGTCTTTCCTTTCGGATCGATTATTGCACTGCATCCTCTGTATTTGCAGTATGGATCATTTCCCGTTCTGTTAGCGGCGATCACGTAACATTGGTTTTCTATTGCTCTCGCCCGTGTCAGTATCTGCCAAGCGTTTTGTCTGCTTTCCGGCCAGTTGGCTACATAGATTATTACATCATAGTCTTCGTTGTTGCGAGTCCATACCGGAAATCTCAAATCATAGCATGTTTGCAGAAGAAATCTTATGCCTTTATATTCGGCAATAACTCTCTCGCTACCTGCTACATAATGTCTGTCTTCGCCTCCGTAGCCAAACAGATGCCGCTTGTCATAGTAATACAGGTTGCCGTCAGGCTTTATGAAGTAGTTTCTGTTTCTGTATTTCCCCTCCCTGTCGCATATTGGCAGGCTGCCGATTATGGCGCAACAGCGTGTTATGGCTGTTTCTCTCATCCATTCGTAAGCCATATTGCAGTCCGGAACGGCTGTAGGGTCTGTCATAAAACCCGTTGCCCACATCTCCGGCAGCACTATGATATCCGCATCTTCCACTTGTCCTACAAGTCTTTTTGCCGCTTCTATATTATAAGCGGTGTTTCCCCAACGGATGTCTGTCTGCAGAATAGTTACTTTCACGGTGTTATGTTGCCGTCTTTCGGCTAAAGGTTGCTGCAAAAGTAATACATTATCTGATATTCACAAGTTTTTAAAAGATATTTTTTGCCTAACTGCAATATATTTCCTACTTTTGCAACAAACAACAAGTACGGTCTTGGCAACTCGTTAATATTGTCTTGACAAGTTGATTGACGGCAGTCAGCGATAATGGTTGTCATGTTTGCCGATAATAAATAAGAGAAATACATATCAGTTATAAATAGATGGTAAAACCTTTAGCCGAAAGATTGCGGCCTAAGACGCTTGATGAGTATATCGGCCAGAAACACCTTGTCGGTCCGGACGCCGTACTTCGCAACATGTTGGAGTCGGGCAAGGTTTCTTCTTTTATATTATGGGGACCTCCGGGTGTCGGCAAGACAACCCTTGCGCTCATAATAGCCAATCGCCTTAAAGTGCCTTTTTATACTCTCAGTGCCGTTACCAGCGGTGTCAAAGATGTGAGAGAAGTTATAGATAAGGCACGGCGTGGTACGTTTTTCAACAATAACAATCCTATACTTTTTATAGACGAGATACACCGTTTCAGCAAAAGTCAGCAAGATTCTTTGCTTGGTGCCGTCGAACAGGGCATAGTGACACTTATCGGAGCCACTACTGAGAACCCGTCGTTTGAGGTTATACGTCCGCTGCTGTCTCGTTGTCAGCTTTATGTCTTGAAGTCGCTTGAAAAGGAAGACCTTCTCGAATTGCTTGACCGTGCAATAAAGGAAGACGTTGAACTTAAAAAGAAACATATATCCATAGCAGAGACTGATGCCATATTGCGTTATAGTGGCGGTGATGCCCGTAAATTACTGAATATATTGGAACTTGTTGTCGATTCAGTAAACGAAGATGATATATCCATTACCGATGATATGGTGGTGAAATGTCTGCAACAGAATCCTTTGGCTTATGATAAGGGGGGAGAAATGCACTATGATATAATATCAGCATTTATCAAGAGCATAAGAGGTTCTGATCCTGACGCTGCGCTTTATTGGCTTGCACGCATGATAGAAGGAGGCGAAGACCCCCTGTTTATAGCCCGGCGTCTTGTTATCAGTGCTTCTGAAGATGTGGGACTTGCCAATCCCAATGCGCTCCTGCTTGCCAATGCGGCTTTTGATGCCGTTAATAAGATTGGCTGGCCCGAAGGCCGCATCCCGTTGGCTGAAGCTACGGTCTATCTGGCGACAAGTCCAAAGAGTAATTCCGCCTATTGTGGCATCAATGATGCCCTTGCCTTAGTGCGAGAAACAGGCAATCTGCCTGTACCGCTGCATCTTCGCAATGCTCCAACCAAGCTTATGGCAGATTTGGGATATCACGATGGTTATAAGTATTCACATGACTATCCCGGCAATTTTGTCGTGCAGCAATATCTGCCTGATGGTGTTCAAAATCAAAGATTATGGCATGCACAACATTCACCGACAGAAGAAAAACTCTACCAACGTATGGTTTCCTGTTGGGGAAAGCGTTATGAAAAATAGGCGTATTAGCTTTGCATACAAATAAAAAGATAAAAACAACTTATTATGAAAATAGTAATATTGGACGCATATACAGTTAACCCTGATGGAGATTTGTCATGGGCAGCGCTTGATTGCTTAGGCGAAGTGCTGGCATACGATCGCACTGCACCTGATGTGATTGTCGAGAGGGTAGGAGATGCTGATGTCGTGCTTACCAACAAGGTTCGTATTACGGCAGATATCATGGACAGACTGCCCGGACTCAGATATATAGGTGTGCTTGCTACCGGTGTTAATGTTGTGGATATATCTGCTGCATCACAGCGTGGTATTGTTGTTACCAATATTCCTGATTATAGTACATCGAGTGTGGTACAGATGACATTTGCACATATTCTCAATATTACCAACAATGTGGCGCATTATGCCGCAGACTCTCGTCGTGGAGTATGGAGCGCTTCTCCCGATTTCTGTTATTGGGACACACGGCTCTCCGAATTGGCAGGCAAGACCATTGGAATTGTCGGACTTGGCAATATAGGATATAAGGTTGCAAATGTGGCAAAGTGTTTCGGCATGGATGTTTTTGCTTTTACAAGTAAGAATTCTGCCGATTTGCCGGAAGGAATACAGAAGACTACATTAGACGGACTGTTTGGTGTGAGTGACATACTTACATTGCATTGTCCTCTGAATGAAGATACTAAAGAGCTTATTAACAGTGTTACTTTGGCAAAGATGAAGCGTGGGGCGATACTTATCAATACCGGACGCGGACCACTTGTCAACGAGCATGATGTGGCTAAAGCTCTTGAAAGCGGACAACTTGGCGGATATGGTGCCGATGTGCTATGTGAGGAACCACCGTCAGCGGACAATCCGTTACTGTCTGCCCCCAATGTGTATATCACACCGCATATCGCATGGGCTACATTTGAGGCCCGCAGACGGCTTGTTGACATTGCAACAGACAATGTAAAAGCCTTTGTGGACGGTTCTCCCGTTAATGTCGTCAACAGACGATAATGTAGTGATAACGATGAATACGATACAGATAGTTATAGAATTTCTCGGAACGTTTGCTTTTGCCATTTCCGGCATACGCCTGTCGGCTTTTAAGAAGTTTGATTGGTTTGGCGGTTATGTCGTAGGACTTGCTACGGCGATAGGAGGTGGTACCATAAGAGATGTGATGTTGGGTATCACACCGTTTTGGATGACAGATTCTATATATATAATATGTACAGGACTGGCGCTTGCCGTAGTAATAATCTTCAAGAAAGCCATTGCTAAATTCAATAACGCCTATTTTCTTTTCGACACATTTGGTCTGGCACTCTTTACCATTGCCGGCATTCAAAAGACCGTCTTTGCCGGTTTCCCCTTCTGGGTTGCTGTCATAATGGGCTGTATTACCGGCGTGGCGGGTGGAATTATCAGAGATGTGCTTATCAACGAGGTTCCGCTTATATTTCGCAAGGAGATATACGCTATGGCTTCCATAGTGGGAGGTGTGTCATATTATATATGTACGCTGTTAAATGCAACTGTAGAGATCTCGGCTCTTGTCGGTTTTCTCGCTGTAGTACTTGTCCGCTTGCTTGCCGTAAAGTATCATGTCTCATTGCCACAGTTGCCGAATGCCGCTGAAGAACAATGATATAGAGTAGGGACGTAGCATTGTGGGATTACAGGAATGATTATTATACCCCATGTTTTTTTGAAAAAACTTTATAAAATGTTTGGCGGTATAGAAAAATATATCTACCTTTGCATCGCAATTAAGCAAAAAGGCTCCGTAGCTCAACTGAATAGAGCATCTGACTACGGATCAGAAGGTTACAGGTTTGAATCCTGTCGGAGTCACAAAAGAGAAACTGAAAATGTTTCTCTTTTTCTTTTTATGCCCGTTCAGTACTTCCATTACTCTTAGCGTTTGTTTATAACTCAATACTGACTAATTGCAGACCTCATTGTTAATATACGAAAAGTTTTGTTAAGAGTTTATTTCGGTTGTATAGTGACAAATACACCGTTCATACGTCGTAAACATATGGCATATATGGCTATGCCTCATTTCTGTCTCATATTGTGTAGCATCCGTTGTGTTTTTGAGATTATCACCTTACCATTTTGCTATGTATAAAATTGTGCGACTGCTATCCCAATGAAATAGGTCTTTATTTGTAAAGTAATGCCCAGAAAGGCTAAATTCACTTTTTGGCATACATTTTTGCGCGTTTTGGCACAAATTTCAACAATGAAAAAATCATACACGTATTTCATTTTAATAATTTTGCACAACGAAATCAAATATAAAAAAATATGATACGTAAATTTATTTTCTATTTAATGTCAGTTATGGCAGCGTTCTCTGTCATAAGTTGTTCTGACGACGATGTCGAGAGTGTTGTTGATAACAAGACCATGCCGTTCAACACCTATTCCACCACTACCAGAGCTAATGATGATTTTTATGAATACTGTCTTGGACCGTGGCTGGAACAAGCAAATGAAGGTGACTCCTATAGGGCAAACGTTGAGGACATTCTCAATTCAACTATTAATAGCGCATATCTGAGAGAGCACGGCACCTACATCATTAATCTGCTCCTAAACCGTACTTCGCCGGAACAGCAATTAGCCATATCTGAATATGTCGGCACTTTGGAAGACGAGATAGGTAATATTACAACACAGGACGAGGCCGTGCAGTATCTGGCAAAGACCTACCATCGCGCTATCTCTCCTTTCTTTTTCTATGTTTATTATTTTCAGGACGATAAAGGTCGCATGAAAAACTCGATTGAACCGGTGTTCGACTGGTCTGAACTCATGGATTGGTTTGAAAGCGATGAAGCCAAGTATGCGCTTGACATGGTAAGTTTCCTACACAACTACAACACGACCACGAATAAGCAGCGCGCTGCGCTTGTCCCCACAAGCAATGCTATCTCCAAGTTTAATGTAAAACGACAGAAGCCGGTATCACTTGATAACATGCAGACGCTACCAGCCAACACACGCTACACTACTACTGTCCGTTCCACATCGGGCACAAAGACCTTCCTTGATTATCTCATCAATACCAATTTCCCCTTCACCGTACCTTATAGCAGCGAGGCAGAGTATCTTTCCAAAATGGAGAAAGTCAAAATGCTCAACCAGCGAATAAGTACACTTGGTCGTGACTCCATCCTCGCCTTTTGTCTGCAGCAGTATTATAACGAGTATCACCTGACCGGCATACCGGGAGGGAGAGACGAAGAAATGGTTAGCGACCTGTTTCAGGCCAGTGACATCTCTCAGTACGGCATGGCAGCAGCATGCTTCTACAACGAGTGTATAACTGACGACATGGTGAAACGTGGCACCGATGTGACTAATCGCATTAAAGAGGCTCTGCGCAACAGACTGAAAAACAATACGTGGATGTCAGCGACAGCCATCAACTATGCCCAGCAGAAACTTGACAGCATGAAGATTTATATCTGCGGCACGGGCAAAGTCAACGAGTATTTCCTGCAGAAGCGAACAGACAACAATATTTTGGAGTATATCCATAAAGACTATGTCCAGTATAATAAATGGCTCAACGCCATGATTGGCAAGCGCCTGAGAGACGTAGTAGTGGATTACTATAACAACATTGAGCAAATGCGAATCTTAGATGTTGACCCCTTCTATATAAATAATGCCAACACACTGATTGTTCTGCCGGCTTATCTGATGTCGCCGATATATTCCGACAGCAACACCGATGCCATGACCTATGCTATGCTCGGCACGCTCATCGGTCGCGAGATGACAAAAGCTTTCGACTATAATGGTGCTTTCTACATGGCAGACGGTGTCAGTGGCGATTGGTGGACTATGCAGGACAAGATGCGCTACGTTGAGATTCGCCGCAACTTGGCCTATTGCTACCAGAATATCCCTCTCGACTTTGGCTTCACTCAGAACGCCACGTTTACTATTGACGAGAATACAGCTGACTGTGGCGGACTGACGTTAGCCCTCGATGCTTACACCACTCTGCTCAAGGAACAAGGCTACAGCGGTGAGACGCTCAAGGAGCAGCAGCGCAAAATGTTGCGCTGCTATGCCCAGCTCTATGCCCAAAAGTACAGTGAGGCACAGATTTATGATGAGCAGTGCTTCAGCACCTACGCAAATGCCAAGGCACGTGTTAATGGACCGGTGATGAATCTCGACGCCTTCTATGACCTTTACAACGTGACAGCTGACGACAAGATGTATATCGCACCTGCCTACCGCAGTTGCATCTGGCAGTAATTACCAATAAACAAACCATACCCAAATAGAAATGAAAATAAACATACGTTTGCTTTCAGCGTTTCTTCTCTGTGCCTTCAGCTCCGCGCTGGCCGCACAAGAGAAGACATCCTACGTCGTTTTTTCCGGCGACAGCCTGACTATGACCTTCTACCACGACTCGCAGAGTGACTCACGTGCCGCTGATGCAGCAAATGTTTATAGTCTGGAAGTTGAAGAGGGCAGCTCACTCGACTCGCCGTGGCAGACAGACTTGCTGATAAAAACCATCACTAAGGCTGTCTTCGATGCCTCGTTTGCCGATGCCCGTCCTACATTGACCAATGGATGGTTCCGTAATGCGGAACAGCTGGAGCAGATAGAGGGTATCGAATACCTCAACACGTCTGAGGTTACTTCGATGAGGTATATGTTCTGCGGTTGCAAGCGCCTCAAACAGATTGACCTGAGCCACTTCAACACGTCGATGTGTGCCAGTTTTACCAGTATGTTTGATGGTTGCGAATCGCTCGTAAGCATCGACGCATCCTCCTTTGATACCCACAAGACAACGTCATGGAGTATGATGTTTGCCAACTGCACCTCGCTCAAGGACGTCAACCTCAGCAGTTTCTACACTTTCCTCGGACGCTACTTCAGCAATATGTTTGTCAACTGCACTTCTCTCAACACTCTCAATATCGAGCAGTTCAGATTTCGCGAATTGTGTGACATCAGCGATATGTTCAACGGCTGTACGGGGCTTACCCAACTCAGACTGGGCAGTTCCAACATTGAAGAACCGATATTTAGGACGGGCACATTCAAAAGTGTGGGAACCACAGAAAAGCCTTGTTCGCTGTTAGTGCGCAACGACTTCAACTTCGAGATATTTGATGAGGACAACAGATCGG